>NZ_JBQCIT010000053.1:0-150877 GCF_051953455.1 Parafilimonas sp.
GTTACCATGAATGGTTTATCGAATTTGAAGATATACCTGAAAATATTACGGCGCTTGCTGAAGAAATTGATAATACGCTGCGGGAAAAAAATATTTACTACGACGATCTGATAAGTGGCAATATTCTTGAACCTTTAAAAATAGTACCCATAAGAAAAAACGGTTTTATAGATTATATGAAATCAATTGGCAAACTCGGCGGCCAGAATAAACTTCCACGCTTAAGTAACGAAAGGATAATTGCAAACGCCCTATATAATTACAAAGCCAGCTAACGTTGTTGTTCAGCTAATGCATTTTATTTTCAGGTATTGTATTTGCTGAACGGCGTATCTTAATTCTTTTATCTTTACAAAATTCAAGCAGCAGCTATGGTTAAACGTATTGCAATTTTTGGTTCAACAGGTTCAATAGGCACACAGGCTCTGGAAGTGATAGAGGCGAACGCTGATAAATTCTCCGTAGAAATTCTTACCGCTTATACCAACGACAAATTATTGATTGAACAGGCAATAAAGTTTAACCCCAATATTGTTGTAATTGCAGATGAAAAAAAATACGAAATAGTAAAAGATGCTTTATCCAATACGCCGATTAAGGTGTTTGCCGGCGAAAAGGCATTGAATGAAGTGGCTTTGATGGATTCATACGATTTAATGCTCGCGGCTATAGTGGGCTACGCCGGTTTTCAGCCAACCTTTAATGCTATTGAAGCAGGCAAGCCTGTGGCATTGGCCAACAAAGAAACGCTGGTAGTGGCAGGCGATATTGTAATGCAGAAAGCTTTTGAAAAAAGGGTTCCTGTTATTCCTGTTGACAGCGAACACTCAGCTATTTTTCAATGTTTGGTTGGTGAAGGCAGGAATAAAATTGAAAAGATAATTCTCACGGCAAGCGGTGGCCCGTTTCTTGGTAAAAAGCCGAACTTTTTAGTGAATGTAAAACGCGATCATGCATTGCAGCATCCCAACTGGGCGATGGGCGCCAAAATAACCATTGACTCTGCCACCCTTATGAACAAAGGGCTGGAAATGATAGAAGCGAAATGGTTGTTTAGTTTGCACCCCGACCAGATACAGGTGATGATCCATCCGCAAAGCATTATACATAGTATGGTTCAATTTGAAGATGGCAGCATAAAAGCACAAATGGGTTTGCCTGATATGAAGCTGCCCATTCAATATGCGTTGGCATTTCCGCAAAGATTACCTAATCAGTTCCCACGATACGATTTTAAGAAACCTTCTACCTTAAATTTTGAAGAACCCGACTTACGCACCTTCCGCAACCTTGTGCTTGCAACAGAGGCTTTATATAAAGGCGGTAATATGCCCTGTATTTTAAATGCGGCCAATGAAATTGCCGTATATGCTTTTTTACGTAATAAAATAGGCTTCCTCGATATTACGGCCGTTATTGAAAAAACCATGGAGAAAATTACGTTTATAGAAAAGCCTGTTCTTACTGATTATTTTGAAAGTGATGCAGAAGCCCGTCAATACGCCGCATCATTAATACAGTTATAGAAAACCGCATGCCCTGCCCTAGGGAATAATTCATAGTTGCGCCTTTTATCCGGCTTATATTATTTGATTAACAAATGAATTGCTATCATTGCAAAATTTTTAAAGTTGTTTGAATGCATTCAGTATTATAAGCTCTAATACTGAAGCTGAATGATGAATCAACAGTTGAAGTCTGCCCGGCTGGCGCTGGTAAGACGGGATGCGGCGCAACAGGCGATACCATGAAAACAAAAGCTGGTATCATAAAATAAATGCGCGGCAATCTTAAAACAGCGGTTCAAAAAAAGTAATCGGGCTTAACATTTACAAACTTAAAAAGTCCGCCGTGGCGGATTAGGCTATTATGACATTATTAGCAATTGACTGGACGAGTGTTGGCGTTAAAATACTTCAGTTTATTTTATCCTTTTCTATATTGGTTACCCTGCACGAATTGGGCCATTATGCCACTGCAAAATGGTTTAAATGCCGTGTTGAAAAATTCTATTTGTTTTTTGATCCCTGGTTCAGCATCTGGAAAAAGAAGATAGGCGAAACCATCTATGGAATTGGCTGGGTGCCTTTTGGCGGCTACGTGAAAATTTCGGGCATGGTGGATGAAAGCATGGATAAAGAGCAAATGAAACAACCTCCCAAACCTTATGAGTTCAGGAGCAAACCCGCATGGCAACGTTTAATAATAATGGTGGCCGGTGTATTTATGAATGTGGTGCTGGCGATTGTAATTTTTATAACAATCACATGGGTTTGGGGCGATCGTTATATTCCTGTTGAAAATTTAAAATATGGCGTATATGCCGACAGCCTTGGTACAAAAATAGGTTTGAAAGATGGTGATAACATTGTGCTTGTAGATACAACACGAATTGAAAAAGTGGGCACAGTTGGTTCTACCATTATAATTAATGAAGCTAAATCTATTACGATTGACAGAAACGGCGAGTTAATTAAACTGCCGCTGCCGGCGGGTTTTATCAGCCAGTTAAACAAAAACAGGCTGGGTGGTTTTTCGTATGTGCGTTTACCGCTTATTGTTGACTCCGTTTTGGAAAAAGCAAAAATTAAATCAGGCAATTTGCAAAAAGGTGATTCTGTTATTGCCTTTAATAATTCGCCTGTGCATTATAATGCCGATTATGTAAGGCTTGCAAAAGAATATAAAAACAAAGACGGTGTTATAACTGTTTTGCGCAATGGCAGAGACACCGTTAATGCAACTGTTACTTTCGATGATAACGGTAATAGTTATATTGGCTTTAGAGGCGCTGATAAAATTTTAGGCATCAAACAAATTAATTATACTTTTCCTGAGGCCATTCCTGCAGGCATGAGCAAATGCTGGGAAACACTTGATAAATATATACGCAACTTAAAATTGCTTTTCACTTCATCTGAAGTTAAAGTAAGCGATTCCCTTGGCAGCGTAATCAGTATCGGTGATGCCTTCTCCGGCGTGTGGGACTGGCAAAGTTTCTGGACGCTAACTGCTATCTTTTCTATTCTTCTTGCATTCATGAACATATTGCCTATACCGGCATTGGACGGCGGCCATGCATTATTCTGCATTTATGAAATTATCACGGGCCGCAAGCCAACGGATAAGTTTATGGAATACGCGCAAATGTTTGGTATGATATTGCTGCTTGGCTTAATGGCATATGCATTGGGGCTGGATATTTTCAGGTTGTTTAGGTAAAGCATCATCACCTCTTAAAATAAGTTTTCTATAAAATCCATAGTTTATTACTTTGCGTTCACACAAAATATTAAACTATGGATGCTGCCTTAAAACAAAAAATAGACACCTGGCTCAATGGCAATTATGATGAAGAAACCAAGAATGAAATAAAAAAGCTGCAAAGCACCAACGAAGCAGAACTTATAGAATCTTTTTATCAAAATCTTGAATTTGGGACCGGCGGTTTGCGTGGTTTAATGGGCGTTGGCACCAACCGCATGAATAAATATACAATTGGCATGGCTACACAGGGTTTTGCCAATTATTTGAAGAAAACATTAGGCGATGTTGAAATAAAAGTGGCCATTGCACACGACAGCCGCAACAACAGCCGCTTTTTTGCCGAAACAACTGCCAACGTTTTTGCAGCTAATGGCATAAAGGTTTTTTTGTTTGAAGCCTTGCGCCCCACACCTGAATTAAGTTTCACTATCCGTTATTTAAAACTGAACGGCGGCGTTGTAATTACAGCATCTCACAATCCCAAAGAATATAACGGCTACAAAGCTTACTGGAACGATGGCGGGCAACTAGTGCCGCCGCATGATAAGAATGTAATTAAAGAAGTGGAAGCCATTAAAAGTGTTGACGATGTTAAGTTCAGCGGTGGTGAATCAAACATTACTATCATCGGCAAAGACATAGATGAAGCTTATATTAAAATGGTGAAAAGCCTCAGCGTTTATCCCGATGTTATTGCCAAACAACACGATCTTAAAATTGTTTACACACCTATACACGGCACTGGTATTACACTCGTGCCAAAAGTTTTAAAGGAATTTGGTTTTGACAATGTAACCATTGTTGAAGAACAGGAAATGCCGGATGGCAATTTTCCAACTGTGGTTTATCCCAATCCCGAAGAAAGTGAAACCATGAGCATCGGGTTAAAAAAAGCGGCCGAACTTAATGCTGATATTTTATTGGGTACCGATCCTGATGCAGACCGTGTTGGCATCGGTATAAAAAACCATAAAGGTGAATGGGTATTGATGAATGGCAATCAAACAGCAGTACTTGCTATTTCCTATATGCTTGAAGCCCGCAGGGCAAAAGGCGTTGCACAGCCAAACGACATGGTTATAAAAACCATTGTAACCTCTTATATGATTGACGCCATTGCAGAAAAAAATAATGTTGCGTGTTATAATGTGCTTACCGGTTTTAAATGGATAGCCGAATTAATAAAAGAAAAAGAAGGCAAAGAAAATTATATTATTGGTGGTGAAGAAAGTTTTGGTTTGATGGTGGGCGATAAACTGCGCGATAAAGACGCGGTTTCTGCTGTGGCATTCTTATGCGAAATGGCGGCTTATGAAAAGAATAAAGGCGTAAGCTTATATGATAAGCTTATTGACCTCTATATCCAATACGGGTTTTTTTATGAAGAACTGATCAGCATTACCAAAAAAGGCATGCGCGGGCAGGAAGAAATTGCAGAAATGATGAAAACTTATCGGGATAATCCGCCAACAGTTATCAGTAACTCCCCCGTAATTGAATTACTCGATTATCAAACACAGGAAGGAAAAAATTTAAAAACCGGCGAAACCTGGAAGATCAATTTACCAAAAAGCAATGTATTGCAGTTTAAGCTGGAAGACCGATCAAAAATTTCTGCAAGGCCAAGTGGCACAGAACCCAAAATTAAATTCTACTTTAGCGTGCACACAAACCTGGAAAATAAAGAAGGTTTTGATGACGCCTTAGCTTCGCAAAAACAAAAGATACAGGATATTATTGTTGATATGAAGCTGAAATAAATTTAAGCCAATTGCTATGCTTGCTGCCCCGCAATACGCGGGGCAGTTTATTTTTGCGCCATGCGTAAACTAAGCATGGATGAACTGAACCGTAAAACGGTTGAAGAATTTAAGCAGGCGGAAAAACATAAAATAATTGTGGTGCTCGATAATATCCGCAGCGCTTATAATGTGGGCAGTATATTCAGAACCTCGGACGCATTTTTAATTGAATGCATTTTTGTTTGTGGTTATACGCCGCCGCCAACGCACAGGCAGGTTGATAAAACAGCGCTTGGCGCATCTGAAACCGTTGACTGGATGCAGTTTGATAATATTATGGACGCCATCCTTCAGCTTCAACAAAACGATTATAAAATTTATGCCATTGAACAGGCTGAACAAAGTATTTCACTTGAAAATTTTTCTATCCCGCCAAACCAAAAAACAGCCGTTGTTTTTGGCAACGAAGTTACCGGCGTGCAGGACCTGGTAATGCAGCAATGCGATGGCTGCATCGAAATTCCGCAACAGGGTATGAAACATTCTTTGAATGTAAGTGTTGCTGCCGGTGTTGTGTTATGGCAATTAGTAAAAAGTATATCACACCCTGGTCTTTGAAACTAAAATAAACTTCTCTTCTACAGCATGGCAATTAAAAGCACGGGGGCTTCCGTTTTAAAAACAAAACCACATTTTAATATCCTTGATGGCTTAAGAGGCATAGCAGCGTTGGCTGTAGTTATATTTCATTTTATGGAATGGGTTTTCCCGGATTACAACCAAAACTTTATCGGTCATGGTTTTCTGGCGGTCGATTTTTTCTTCTGTCTTTCCGGTTTTGTTATGGGTTATGCTTACGATAACCGCATGCAGCAAATGGGCTTAAAGAACTTCTTCACTTTGCGTTTAATACGGTTGCACCCGCTCGTTGTATTGGGCAGCGTGCTTGGCCTTGCAGGTTTTCTGCTCGACCCATTTTCTAACGCTTATACCAATTACAATGCAGGCAGTATTTTATTGCTCTTTATTAGTTCAATCATGCTTATTCCAATGCCCGCAATGGAAGAACGCGCTTTTAATTTATTTGGCCTGAATGCGCCATCCTGGTCGCTGTTCTGGGAATATATTGCCAACATTATGTATGCATTTATTTTATGCAGGATAAAGCGAAGCGTTCTTGTTATAATAACAATATTAGCGGCAATGCTTTTATGTTATGTAAGTTATCGTTCCGGTAATTTATTAGGCGGCTGGTCAGGAGAAACTTTCTGGGATGGCGGCGCAAGATTGGCCTATTCATTTGCTGCAGGCTTACTAATCTACCGCAGCAACTGGATCATTAAAAACGACCTCGGTTTTATGAGCCTTACCGTGTTGTTAAGTTTAGCCTTTATTATGCCGGGCACCAGTTTTAACTGGTTAACAGAATTGCTTGTGGTGCTGTTTTATTTTCCTTTAATCGTCTCGCTTGGGGCAGGCTCAACACTTAGCCCGAAAACGAAAAACATTTACATGTTTTCGGGCAACATTTCTTATCCGTTGTATATGACGCATTATGCCGCAATATGGATATTCGGCAATTATTACACCTCTTCCAAACCAACGATGGATCAACTTCCTTTCATAATCGTTCCCGGCGTGATCTTGTTGGTTGTGTTTGCCTGGCTGGTAATGAAATTTTATGATATACCGGTTAGAAAATATTTTAAGAAGAAGTTTGCGAGTTCGTGATAAAGTTTACTTTGGCTTGCAGCCAAAATTTGAAGCATATTTGGGTTACCGGCTAAGATATCGCATGGCAGCTTCGTTGCGTCGCAACACTTCGGCTGAAGCGCAGGTAGCATCGCAGGCTCCTGTTCATGCAGCTTTATAAATAATAATGCGCTCAAGTTTAAGCGCTATTGAGTGACTGGTATGACGTTGCCCTGCATCTTCAAAAAAAACATCAAGTAACCGAAGAACTTTTCTAAATACTGCAATAGATATAAGGATGGTTTACTCAAAACTGTAATGAAAAAAAAGTAACTTTAAGCTATGGAAACACAAGCTATTCCAAGAACTATAAAGCAGGTGTTTGATATGTTGCCGCAGGGCACATTGGCTCAACTCATAAACAATAACATTATTATGTCACCCGCACCCACCGAAGCGCACCAGCGCATGTCAATGTTTTTATCTATTGAAATAGGCAGCTATATTAAAAAAAATAAACTAGGCAGGTTATATGCTTCTCCTATCGATGTTGAAATCAATAATCATAATGTATATCAACCCGACTTATTATTTATCAGCAACGAAAATGCCGGCATCATTCATCAAAAACGTATTTACGGCATCCCTGATTTGATAATAGAAATTTTATCAGCAGGAACCGATGAATATGATTTAGGAAAAAAGCTGGAGGAGTATGAAAAATCCGGCTTGCGGGAATACATAGTTATCGATCTTATGCAGAAAAAGCCAACAGCAAGAGCTTTTCTTTCAGATATATCTGGAATCCGGTTTAACCTTGAGTATGAAAATTCACCAGTTTTAACAATCCGCACTTTAAATAACCTGCAAATAAACCTGGAAGAGTATTAACCCTCTTTTCTTAAAGAAGCGTATAAAAACTTCAACCTATTTTTGCAGAATGACCACGGTTAAGAATTATTTGTCACTTGTAAAGTTTTCGCATACCATTTTTGCATTACCCTTTGCTTTGATTGGCTTTTTTTTAGGAATCTTTAATTTCCCTTTCAATACACTAAATCAATGGAATATAAATAAGAGTGTTGGTTGGAATAATCATTTTAATGATTGGAGTTTCTTTATTATAAAATTCCTCCTCGTGCTCATTTGCATGGTCTCCGCCCGCAGTGCCGCCATGGCTTTCAACCGGTATCTCGACAGGAGCTTTGATGCTAAAAACCCGCGTACGGCTATCCGCGAAATTCCCAAAGGCATTATATCACCGCAAAGTGCATTGCGTTTTGTAATATTGAATTGCATCATCTTTATAACAGCCACATTTTTTATCAATAAAATTTGTTTCTTCCTCTCTCCCATTGCATTGTTCGTGGTATTGTTTTACAGTTATACCAAACGCTTTACGCCGCTTTGCCATTTGGTATTAGGATTGGGATTATCGCTGGCGCCCATTGGCGCTTACCTTGCCGTAACAGGAAGATTTGACGTTCTGCCTATATTATTTTCCTTCGCTGTAATATTCTGGGTGAGCGGGTTTGATATCATTTATGCCTTGCAGGATGTGGAGTTCGATCAATCCCAAAACCTTTATTCAATCCCGGCTGTTATAGGCAAATCCAAAGCGCTGCATGTTTCGGAATCTTTACACCTGCTGAGTGCAACCTGCGTAATCGCTGCCGGTTTTTACGGCCATTTTCATTTTGTTTACTGGATAGGCATTGCCGTGTTTTGTGGCATGTTATTATACCAGCATTCTATTGTTAAACCAAATGATTTAAAAAGAGTAAACCTCGCTTTCATGACAGCTAACGGCATTGCCAGCGTTGTATTTGGCATGCTCGTAATAGCCGACCTCTTCATTCATTAATTTTCACTATGCCCCGCATTCTTTGTATAGATTATGGCAAAAAACGCACCGGCCTGGCCGTAACCGATCCTTTAAAAATTATTGCTTCCGCACTAACAACCGTTGAAACCAAAAACCTGTTTCCTTTTCTTAAAAACTATTTTCAGCAGGAAGAGGTAGAACTGGTTTTAATAGGCGAGCCGAAAAACTGGGATGAAAGCGATACGCATGCCACGCCATTGGTGCACCAGTTTATACAAAAATTTAAGAAAGATTTTCCACTGATGAAGATAGAAACGGTGGATGAACGCTACACTTCCAAACTGGCTTCGCGGGCAATGGTTGAAATGGGCATGAAGAAAAAAGATCGTCAAAAAAAAGAAAATGTTGACCAGATAGCTGCCGCTATTATGCTGCAGGAATACCTGAAAACGCTGGTATAAAAGCCTTTCAGGACTTTTATTCTCTGTTTAACATCCTAAATTTTATCTTCGCAGCCATTATTTTCGTCACTTAATAGTTATTCCTTAGGGAAATTAGAGGATTTATGATTTTACCTATTGTCGCATACGGAACACCGGTTTTAAGAACCGTTGCAAAAAATATTACACCGGATTATCCCAATCTCGAAAAGCTGATCACGGATATGTGGGAAACCCTTTATGCCAGCAGCGGTGTAGGTTTGGCCGCACCCCAGGTAAATAAAGATATCCGCTTGTTTATTGTGGACAGCCAGCAGCTTTTTGCCAACCAGGAAGATGATGAAAAAGGTAAATATCCCGATGAACCCGGCTTTAAAAAAGTGTTTATTAATGCTAAGATTATTGAGACCGGCGGTTTGCCCTGGGATTATAATGAAGGTTGTTTAAGCATTCCCAAGATAAGGGAAGACATTTCAAGGCCGGAGACCGTAACCATTGAATATGATGATGAAAATTTTGACCATCACATTGATACCTTCAACGGCATTACAGCCCGCATTATTCAGCATGAATACGACCACATTGAAGGCAAACTTTTTATAGATTACCTTAAACCATTCAGGAAAAAATTATTACAGGGTAAATTAACCGACATTACAAAGGGTAAAATAAAAGTGGATTATAAAATGGCATTCCCTAAATAATCACCCATGTAAAAAAAATTTACACAAGAGAGTATTACACCAGGGCGTTTATGAGGCCATTGAAAATTCAAACTTGTACGAATGAAATTGATGTATGCAGTTGTTGTTTTAACCCTGTTGCCCGCTATAATCTTGGCCCAGCAAAGAGATTCTTTTATTGTTGAAGGAAAAGATACCACTATTATTATTGACAAGGGCACTTTCACGCTTAAACCTGTAATTGTTCAAAGCGGCATTGATTATAAAAGCCTCCTGCGCCGCATTCAAAACGATACTACTTTTTATAAAGCATTCCGCAACCTGCATATTGTTGAATTCACTTCTTACAACAACATAACCATGCTGAATAAAAACAACGGCGTGCAGGCAAGTTATTACAGCAAAACAAAGCAGCACCGCGACAAAGGTTGCCGCTATATGGAAACACTCGATCAAAAGACCTCGGGTGATTTTCTTAAACCTAATGGTGATTTCAATTATTTAACCGGCGAAATGTATGCTTCCATATTTCTTACCAAAGGCAAAACCTGCGGTGAAGATAATATTGTGGCCGGCCGCGAATTTTCTACCGCCGGCAAAAGCGGTACAGAAAAACATAAAGAACAATTAAAGATGCTGTTTTTTAACCCGGGCAGAAGAATTCCCGGCATACCGTTTATTGGCAACAAACTCGACCTGTATGACGAGGATGCGCATAAGCTTTATGATTATGCCCTGGACTACGATACTTACAAAGGCAATTCCGTTTATATTTTCAGCATAAAACCTAAAGCTGATCTCGGGTTCTTCAGCCGGAAAAATATTGTAGTAGATGAAATGACCACAAGGTTTGATGCTGCCACCATGGAAGTAGTAAGCCGCAGCTATTCATTAAGCTATAAAGCCGGGCTGTATGATTTTAATGTAACTATGCAAGTTGAAATGACACACGTGGGTAATTTGCTTGTGCCTGAAACCATGCGTTATAAAGGCAACTTCAGCGCCGTAACCAAAAAAAGAGAGCGTGGAGAATTTACAGCAACATTATTTGATTTTAAGCCTGAATTTTGACGGGTTACCAACCCGGGCGGCTTAAAGCTACCAGGGCCAATACTAAACATCTCAATTTCTCATGAACAGGTTAGAAGAATTATTTCAGCGTAAAAAAGAAAATGTTTTAAATGTCTATTGCACGGCTGGCTTTCCCGAATTAAACAGCACACTAACGGTGATGAAAGCCCTGCAGGACAATGGCGCCGACATCATCGAACTCGGCATGCCCTATAGCGACCCGCTGGCAGACGGCCCGGTTATCCAGGCAAGCGGCACAAAGGCCCTGCAAAACGGCATGACGATTGAAAAACTCTTTGCACAACTGCAGGATTGCCGCAAAGAAATTTATGTGCCGGTTATTTTAATGGGCTACATGAACCCCATATTGCAATACGGCTTTGAAAGGTTTTGCCAGCACGCTGCTGCTATTCCAATCGACGGTTTAATTCTTCCCGATTTACCGGAACATGAATTTGAAACAGAGTACGGCCCCATTATCCGTCGCTACGGCCTCGATTTTATTTTTTTGGTTACACCCGAAACATCGGAAGAAAGAATAAAAAGATTAGATGAATTAAGCACGGGCTTTTTATATGCCGTATCATCTTCATCAACAACCGGCAAGCAGCAGGATTTGAATGCGGTTGAAAAATATTTGCAGCGCCTGCAAAGCATGAACTTAAAAAACCCGGTGCTGGTGGGCTTTGGCATAAAAGACAAACAAAGTTTTGATGCTGCCTGCAAACATGCCAGCGGCGCTATTATAGGCACAGCATATATTAAAAGTATTGAGGCTGCGGAAAATATGGAGCAAGCTACAAAAGCATTTTTGCAACCGATTATTGGTTAGTAAACCCCGAGGGTTTTAAAAACCCTCGGGGTTTATTGCCGCCATTTATTATGCAGTACAAGGGAGTGACACAAGGAACGATGCCATGAAATACTGCAGCCGGCAACATAACACAATACAGTAAACCTTGCGAAGCAATGGTTTTAAATTTTGAACAGTAAATATGAATGCTATTATGATGCGGAAATGGATTTTTATTTTGTTGTTATTACCTGTAGTTGCAAACGCACAGGATAAAAAGGATTTTTTAATAACGGGCCACATTACCTCTGTTCCTGAAAATTCACAAGTTATTTTACTTGGCTTTAACGGCACCGACACACTTGCTTCCGCTACCGTGCAAAACGGCGTTTTTAAATTGAGCGGCACGGTAGATAATGTGGATGCACGCATTATTCTCTTCCCCTCTTTGCAGCGCAGGGTTGTAGTATTTATGGGAGGTGATACGGTAAACATTAATGGCAGTAGTGAAAATGATGTTGTAATCACCGGCTCGCCCAGCAATATTGAATATGAAGAGTTTTTATACGATATAAAACCCATTAATGATTATGTAAGTTATTTCCGCAACCAGCTAATGTCGGCCACATCGCAGGGCCTGCATGATTCTGCTTCCATTATGCTGAACACTGCGTATAACATTTATCAAAACGCTATTGACCGCTTTCTTCAGCGTAAAAAAAGCTCGCCCGTGGCAGCTTTATTGCTGGCCTACAGTTATGATACCGACCCTAACCGCGATGTATTATTGCTTGAAAAAAGATATGCGCAGCTTGATGGGCCCGCCTTAAAAAGCCAGTTTGCGGCAAACCTTTCAGAAATAATTAAACGCGATAAAATAGGCGCCGTGGGCACGCAGTCAATTGAATTTTCGCAGCCCGATACCTCTGGTAAAAAAGTTTCTTTATCGCAGTTTAAGGGCAAATATGTGTTGATTGATTTTTGGGCAAGCTGGTGCAAACCCTGCCGCCTGGAAAACCCAAATGTGGTGGCTGCTTATAACAAATACAAAGACAAAAACTTTACTATACTCGGCGTTTCGCTGGATGGAGATAAGGCAAGCTGGCTTAAAGCCATTCATGCCGATAACCTCACCTGGACGCATGTGAGCGATTTAAAACAATTTCAGAATGCCGTGGCAGAAATGTATCATATAGACATGATTCCGCAGAACATACTGATAGATCCTTCCGGTAAAATCATAGGCCGCAACCTGCGCGGCGATGCATTGGAACAAAGGCTGAAGGAAGTATTGAATTGATGTTATTAAAGTTGTGAGCTACAAGCTGCAGGCTTCAGGCTGCAAGCCATTAACCACCCACTTAAAAGATAAGATTGGTTTTGTTCTTTATTTTTTCAGGGGTAAGCTCGGTTACAAGCTGCACGCCGTTTATCTTTTTCAGGTTTTGCTGCAGCAGTAAAAAATCTTCATCATTCAGGTTGGCAGATTTGGCAAGCCATAAGAAATCGAAATGCTTAAACTCGGGTAAAAGGTGTTCTCCTTCAAACTGGTTGTGATAAATATAATGTTCAGTTTCGCAGCCCGGCTCGCAAAACTGATATACTTCAAAAAAATAACTCCTGCCCTTTTTGTTTAACTGGATTTCAGCATCGGCATTCAGCCTGAAATCTACATGCAAATGCGTATTCACCAACCAGCAAAAACGGAAATTCTTGGTTTGCGACATAATACCCAGCATTCTTGCGCCGGTAAAAAAATCATCTTCAATGCCATCAATATTTAAAACCAGTTTTGCCATAAAGAAAGCAAGTAACTAAACATTTTTGTTTCGGGAAAGAGGTTGGACTGTATTTTTCTAATGACTGATGCTTTTATTCCGCCCTATTTATTTGCTGCCATCCCGGTTAATGGCGCCAGCCGGCAGAAAACGCCTGTAATAGCGCAAGATGTGCAAATAGGATTTCAATTGTCGGATGGCATCCCAATTTTTCAGGATAGGGTTTTCCAATTGGAAAATGGTATCCAAATTTTTCAGGATAGGGTTCGCAATGTGTAAAATCACATTCCGGCGATAATTATCTATGTTTCTCTAACAGCATACGCGCAGGCAGCAAACCGTTCTTATAAATTCCACCAATAATTAAACTTTAAAACAAAAGCGCGGTTTCTTACAGAAAACGGCGCCGGGTAATAATTATCGGTATATACCAGGTAAAAATCAGATGCCGGGTTATAGCGCCATTGCAACCGTGTATTAAGGTTGATGTTTTTCAACTGCTCATTATATTGAATAAACGTGGTAAAGTAAAGCTTGTTGGTAAACGTAATATCAAGCCGCGGGCCCACCAGCCAAAACGTGGTATTGCCCCAGGGTTGAGGCAATTTTATATTATTATAACTTCCGGTTAAGGCAATACTTACATAAGGCTGAAAACGATATCCCAATTCTGTTGCAACGTTACGGTAAGCGCCATCTGCATAGTAACCACCGGCTCGGGCAGACAAAGTGTAGGTAAATAACTGCTGAGGCTGCGAAACAAAATCAAAACCTGCCGTATTCCAGTGGTGTTTTGTGCCGGCCAATAAAGAATCTTTACCAAGATTGGTGGGGTCGAAAGGTTGCAGCAACCGCACATAATCATGGCTGGCAAGACCGGTAAAAGTTGCCTTATTCCTGAAGGTTACCAGATAAGACAAAGTGTTTTGATTATCGGTTTGATGGAATTTATCATCAAAAAAATTAATGGAAGTTAACTGCGGCCCATGACTTAAAACAATACCTGATTTGGGAAAAAAATAGCGTGTCACCTGTGGGTTTAGCTTAATAAAATTTTTTCTGGGAACATACCCTGCTTCGGCCCTGTAATTATTGCCAACAAATTCGTGCCGCCATAACAACAACCAATATTTGCTGCTATACTGCAGGCTTGCCGCATGAACAAAATCTTTAGAATTCTTACCGGGGCTGAATGATTTTAAAAACAAAGCCTTGCCTGTCCATATATTATTGGAAGAAGCGAGGTTATATTCAAACCCGATATTCCTGTTATAAGCCTGGTATAAATATTTTACCGAATCCGGATTGGGATGATAATTCAAAGACTCCTTATCAATAAAAAGAAAACGAATATTGGAACGCGAAAACACCCTTCGCTGCAACGCCACAACGGAAAAACTCTGGTCAGGAAGATCAAGGTCGTTCACCTTTCCGGTGCGCATGTACATGGCGCCGATGCGCCAGTCTTTGTTTAGCTTTCCGCTTAACCTGGCACCATATTTTATCGGCACGCCCAAACCAATCCTGCGGGAGAAAAAAGGCCTGATATCGTCATAACCGAAGTTGGCAAAAAGATCGCCGTTCTCTAAAAAGAATTGCCTTCTTTCAGGGAAGAATAATTCATAACGGCTGAGATTGGTAACCTGCTTATCCACTTCCACCTGCGAAAAATCGGGGTGCACAGTAAGGTCTAAATTGAGTGAAGATGTAAGGCCAATTTTTACATCCGCGCCAATATCGCCGCGATAATCAGTTTTGTTGTGCGTGTTAAAATCTTTTTCAGAACCGGCAAGCGCATACGGAATAACGGAAACATTTAAACCCGCTTCAGGTGGTGGCTGGTCCCAAACCAACACACCGGTATAAGCCAATGAAGCCGTGGGAAATTGCCGCGGCACAGGCGTCCAGCTTGATTTCTCTGTTGTTTTAAGATCGTTGCGGCTGAAGTTAATCCCCCATTTGGTTATGCCTTTTTTATACCGAATGGTTTTAAAGGGAATAGCCGCTTCAAATATGTATTTATCAGGATAATTTTTTACGGCAGAATACCATTTGTTATCCCAGCTCAGGTCAACAGAACCGCCTTCATACATAATACCATCCCACTGGGCTCCGGCAGCATTGGCGCCAAAAGAAAAACCGTTTGTCTGGTCATCGAAAGGATCCATGAACAAAAGAAAATTATCGTTTTTACCAAAACTAAAATCGCGCCTTAATGACTCCACCATATACGGCCCCGGAAGCGCAGTATAACATATGGCAATGAGATAAATATTCTGATCATCGTAAGTCATTTTAACATCGGTACGCACCTTTGCTTTGCTGGTATCCATGGGCAATACCATAAAAAAATCTGTTGCCGTTTGTGCCTGCTGCCAGGCTCCCTCATTCATTATACCATCAATAACAACAGGCGATGTTGCCCTGTGAATATAGTATTGATAGGCTTCATTTTTCTTTTGAGCAAACGAATAAAAAAAGCAGGATAAAAAAAACAGCGTGAAAAAATTTTTCAAGTATTGGTTTTGTATTAAAGGCGTCAAAAATACTATTACTTGTTTTAAAACAGATTTTGAATCTTCATCAAGAGCAATCACTGAAAACATTTAAAACAGACAATCTTATGCAACCAGCAGTTTTAATGATACGCTATCAATGGCTTTCGCATTCTGCCATTAAGATTGCCGCATTTACACTGCAGCAACCTGATTGTTATGATTGACATTTGCTTATTGCCTTTCAATTCAGGCAGGCATAAAAAACAATAAAAAGGAGAATAATATGAGAAAGATAACCGTGTTATCAATGATCACATTAGACGGTGTGATGCAGGCGCCTGGCGGTCCTGGAGAAGATACATCAAATGGTTTTAAATATGGCGGATGGGTAGCGCCTTATAATGATGAAGTATCGGGCAAGATTATGCAAAAACTTATGAAACCTTCCGACCTGCTCTTAGGCAGAAAAACATTTGAAATTTGGGAGAATTACTGGCCCGCACATGCAACTGTATGGCCGGGAATTAATGATGTAACAAAATATGTACTATCCACTACCAGGAATAACTCAGATTGGAAAAACTGTGTTTTCCTAAACAGCCTGGCGGGTATTGAAAAACTTAAAGAATCAGATGGTGCCAATATCCAGGTTTGGGGCAGCAGTGAGCTGATTCAATTGCTGCTGAAGCATGACCTCGTGGACGAATTATGGCTCTTCATTCACCCATTAACCCTTGGCGAAGGAAAGAAGTTGTTTGTGCATGGCGCCATTCCCGCAGCATTTACCTTGGTAGAAAGCATTGCTACACCAACCGGTGTTATTATGGTCAACTATAAACGTGCCGGGGAGGTAAAGACGGGGACTGTTGGGGCTTAAGAAACAGCAGAAAAAATTAGTTGCATGCCGCTATTGTAATCAATAGCGGCTTTATCATATTAAAACAAATCCTGTTCAAAAAAGCCAGCTTCTTAACGAATCCCTTTCCCAACTTATCCACAATCGGCATAACTCTTTAATTACAATTACAGCCCGTAATTACTTTTGTTTAAATGGTATTTGATTACACATATATTTTTCCGTTCCTGCTGGCAATTGTGGCGCTTGTGCAAATTTGGTATTACCTGCATTTTTTTTATAAGTTGGTCAAATTTCAGCCAAAGGAAAAAGCGGCATCCCAGCAATATCCTGTTTCTGTTATTATTTGCGCAAAGAATGAAGCGGAAAACCTGGTAAATAATTTACCGGGCATACTGGTGCAGGATTACCGCACCACGCATGAAGTAATTGTAGTGAACGATAATTCAACCGACGAATCAAAATTTATACTGGAGGAATTTCAACGCGGTTTTAAAAACCTTACCATTATACCATTGAAGCAGGAAGCCAAAGGCATTCCCGGTAAAAAATTCCCATTGTCTGTTGGTATAAAATCAGCCAAACATGAAATTGTTTTGCTTACAGATGCAGATTGTATTCCTGCAAGCGAACACTGGCTTGAAAAAATGCAGGATGGTTATGCGCCCGGTATTGAAATAGTGCTGGGTTATGGCGCTTATAAAAAATATCCGGGCTTTTTAAATAAGCTCATTCGTTTTGAAACTTTTCACACAGCGCTGCAATATTTTTCTTATGCGCTGGCAGGTAAGCCTTACATGGGTGTGGGCAGAAACCTTTCTTACAGGAAAAATACTTTTCTTGCCAATAAAGGGTTTTCCACCATCAATCATATACCCAGCGGTGATGATGACCTGTTTATAAATATGGTTGCCACCAAAAACAATACAGCCATTGTTATTGACCAGGAAGCACACACGTTAAGCGAACCGCATAAAACATGGAATAGCTGGATGCAGCAAAAGAACCGTCATTACACCACAGCTAAATTTTATAAGCCCGGCCATAAGCGTTTGCTTTCTGTGTATGCCACCCTGCAAACCATTATTTATCCTTTAACCGTAGCCACCGCCATATTCTTTAACTGGTATATTGCTGTCGGCATATTTGTAATAAGGCTTGCTGTGCAAGCTGTAATATGGCGTAAAACCATGAAGCGCTTAAATGAAGCTGACCTGTTTGCTTACTTTTTTGTATTTGATGCATGGATGTTTATATATAACCTGTTCTTCTTTCCTTCGCTGTTCAGGAAACCTGCCCGCAAATGGGATTGATGGCATTAAACAAAACATTACAGCTTTCTTTGCGGCATTATAATAATTGGAATGGAATACATTACACAATATTTTTCAGATTTTACACCCATACAGCTTAAACAATTTGAGCAACTGCAAAGTTTGTACAGCGACTGGAATGAAAAGATAAATGTAATATCAAGAAAAGATATTGAACATTTATACCTTAAACATGTATTGCATTCATTAAGCATTGCTGCTGCTTTTAATTTTGCAGATGGCACTTCCATTATTGATATTGGCACCGGCGGCGGCTTTCCCGGCATACCATTAGCTATCTATTTTCCTGAAGTAAAATTTCATTTGGTTGACAGCATTGGCAAAAAATTAAAGGTGGTGGAAGCTGTTGCAGAAGCCACCGGGTTACAGAATGTAACAACACAACATGGCCGCGCCGAAGAAATAAAAAACCGAAAATTTGATTTTGCAGTTTCCCGTGCTGTAGCGCCTTTGAAAGAGCTCTGGAAATGGAGTAAACCCTTACTGCAAAAGAATAACAAAAATGATTTTGCCAATGGCCTTATTTGTTTAAAAGGCGGCGATCTTGCACAGGAAATTTCGGAAAGCGGTTTAAAGCCTAACCAAATTTCACTGGAAGAAATTTTTAAGGAAGATTATTTTAAAGAGAAATATATGCTGTATGTAAAGTTATAAATTTTCAGTTCAAATGTTTACACGTTCACTTGTTCACGGGCTTATTTTCCAAACCCCAAATTCCAAATTCCTACTTATCAACTAATCAACTTCCTTCATCCTCACCGAACCTGCGCACACATCTCCTTCTTCAATGCCGGTAATCCACACGTTAAGTTTTTTTGTTCTTTCTTTTGTAAGTTCCGTTAAATACAAATTCCAACACATGGGCACAGCGCTCCTGTAGTTTTTTGTATCAGGGTATTTCATGGCCACTTCTGCATCACGAAACTGCACCCAAAGCCTTTGGGCGTTTTTAAGTTTATCAATGAATACCGTGTCTTCCCTATATTCTTTTAATATGCGCTGGTACACGTCATTCAATTCCTGATCTGCTTTTTGATAAGCGGCTCCTGCATCCTGGTTCATCGTTGCCTGCGATTGCGCAGTACAGGCCATTGCCGTTAAACAAAAAACTATTGAATAAATAATCTTCAGCATAATTATTTTTTTGAACTGTTTAACTTTTATTATTTATTGCATTACCTGCAAACAAAAAAGGAGCCACAGATGTAAAGGTTTTTATCAACAAATGCACATTTACAGGTTTTCTTACCTGCTATGCCATTACTTTAGCACCCTGCGAAAAGCATATCAGCCATTCGGCGCTGTAAGTTTTTTTTAAACCCTCCGCCAGGCTAAAATTATAGCGGTAAAATAAATTATTACATAATAAAATTTCCTTAGGGAACAGGAGTATGATACATATCGTTTTTCAACATGCAGATATTGAAACATTGCAAAAAGCTATTGAACTGGATGCAACATTGCAAGGTGTAATTATTCATATAAAAGATGATTTTGCCGTTGGCCCAATTGCAGATATTTATGAAACAGAAGGCTACCAAACCAGGAGGGACTGGTGGAAAAAAGTATTGGAAAATTCACCTTATACCGAACAATTGGATATAGTTAATGATAAGCTCGCCGTGCACCAGTTGCAGGAAAAATTAAAAGATGAAACAGAACAGGCCTGGATATGGATGGCGCCCAATCAACATGATGTTTGCGGTTATTATTGGTTAATAAACCAGTTAAATGAATTTGAAGGCCGCATTCATATTCTTTCCTTAAACAACCTTCCATTCATAAATGATAAGGGAAGCATTTTCTATCCCATTAATTTATCTGAAATACCGCCAAAAGAATTTATTAAAGCAAAGAAACTGGCAAGGCCTGTTACCGTCAGTGAATTTGAATTAGACGGCGATGAATGGAAAAAATTATGCAGTGAAAATGGTATGGTGAGAACATTGGATGGCGGCAAAAAGATTCTCAGCAAAGAAGTTTTTTATTATGATGATAAGATTATAGCCGCATTAACCAAAGATGCACAGAAACTGAATAAAATATTCCAGACATTATTTACTAAAATGAAGGTGCATACAGGCGATGCGTTTTTAGCCTGGCGCATGAAAGAATTAATTAATGATGGGAAAATAGAATTGAGTGGTAATTGGAATAACGGATGGAAAGATGTTAGTTTGAAATTACCGGGCACTGCGGAAGAAATTAATAAAGAAGCGGATATAAATATGTAAACATATCAATTCTCGCAAAATTCAATATTGACTGCGAGGAAAATATTTATTTGAATTTTACGATTAGATATTAATAAGGGTACAAATGGCAGAACAAAAAAATGTAACTACAAACGAAACAGGCGTGCAGGGCCAATATAAAACATGGTTCCTGGATTATGCATCGTATGTAATTCTTGAACGTGCGGTGCCGGCGGTTGAAGACGGGCTGAAACCCGTGCAGCGCCGCATATTGCATGCAATGAAAGAGATGGATGACGGGCGCTTTAATAAAGTAGCAAATATTATTGGCCAAAGCATGCAATATCATCCGCATGGCGATGCCAGCATTGGCGATGCATTGGTAAACATGGGCCAGAAGGAATTGCTAATTGAAACGCAGGGAAACTGGGGCGATGTAAGAACTGGCGACGATGCGGCTGCACCCAGATATATTGAAGCACGTTTAAGCAAGTTTGCCTTAGAAGTTGCCTTCAATGCAAAAACCACTGAATGGCAATTGAGTTATGATGGAAGAAAGCAGGAACCGGTTACACTGCCTATGAAATTTCCATTGTTGCTGGCACAGGGTGCAGAGGGAATTGCCGTTGGTTTATCTACTAAAATATTGCCGCATAATTTTATTGAAATATGCGAATCTTCTATTAAGTATTTGCGTGGTAAAAAATTTGAATTACTGCCCGATTTTCAAACAGGCGGCATGATGGATGCCAGTAATTACAACGAGGGAAAACGCGGCGGTAAAATTCGTGTGCGTGCAGCCATTGAAGAACGCGATAAGAAAACGCTCATCATTAAGAGTATCCCTTATGGCATTACTACATCAACCCTGATGGATTCGATTGTAAAAGCAAACGACCAGGGGAAAATCAAAATAAAAAAAGTTACAGATGCTACGGCAAAGCATGTGGAAATACTGGTGGAGCTGGCATCAGGCATTTCACCTGATATAACTATTGATGCCTTATATGCTTTTACCGATTGTGAAATAAGCATTTCACCTAATGCTTGTGTAATTGTTGATCAGAAACCAAGGTTTGTTGGTGTTCACGACTTGCTTAAAATATCTGTTGACAGAACAAAGGATCTTTTAAAACGCGAACTGGAAATTAAGCTTGGTGAACTGGAAGATAAATGGCATTATACTTCGCTCGAAAAAATATTCTTTGAAGAAAAAATTTATAAAGAGCTTGAAAAGAAACATGAAACATGGGATAAAGTGATTGCGGCGATTGACAAGGCATTCGATCCGTTTAAAAAGAAATTAAAACGGGCTGTAACAAGAGAAGATATTTTAAAGCTTACCGAAAAACCTGTTCGTAGAATTTACCGCCTTGACATAGATGAATTGAACGAACAGATAAAAGGTATTGAAGCAGAAATTAAACAGGTAAAGCACGACCTGGCTAACCTGGTTGATTTTACAGTGGCTTACTTCGAAAACCTTTTAAAGAAATATGGCAAAGGCCGAGAACGCAAAACAGAAATAAAACCCTTCGATACTATACAGGCAAAACAGGTGGCTATTGCCAATACAAAACTATACATCAACCGCGAAGAGGGTTTTATTGGAACCGGTTTAAAGAAAGATGAATTTTTATGCGACTGTTCTGAGTTTGATGATATCATTGCTTTTACCAAACGCGGTATGATGAAGGTGATAAAAGTGGCCGATAAAACTTTCATTGGCAAAGACATTCTGCATGCTGCAGTTTTCTTAAAGAATGATGACCGTACCACTTATAACATGATTTATACGGATGGCAAAACCGGCACCAGTTATGCAAAGCGTTTTAATGTAACCGCTGTTACCCGCGATAAAGAATATGACCTTACTAAGGGCAGTGATAAAAGCAAGGTGCAGTATTTATCGGTAAACCCAAATGGAGAAGCCGAGGTGGTAAAAATAACGTTGAGCCCTAACTGCGCTGCACGCAATAAAGAATTTGATTTTTATTTTGAAACCCTTGATATAAAAGGGCGTGGCAGTATGGGCAACCAGGTTACAAAGTATCCTGTTCGCACTGTAAAGTTTAAAGAAAAAGGTACGGCCACCTTGGCGGGCAGAAAGCTTTGGTTTGATAATGTTTACGGCAGGTTAAATGGTGATGAAAAAGGCATTTTACTGGGTAGTTTTGAAGCAGAAGATAAGATCCTCATTCTTTATAAAGATGGCAGTTACGAACTCACCGATCTTGAATTAACGCAACGCTTTGATGCAGATAAAATAGCATTGATAGAAAAATTTGAGCCAGAAAAAATCATCACTGCAGTATATGCCGATCTTGATAAGAAACAATATTTTGTTAAGCGGTTTAAAATTGAAACATCAACACTGCATAACAAATTTTTCTTCATAAAAGAAGACAAGCATATTGAACTGGAAACGGTAACAACAATTGATGACCCCGTTTTATATTTTGAAAAAGGCCGCGGCGCACAAACACAAAAAATTAAATATAAGATTGGAAAGAATATAGAAGTTACCGGCTGGAAAGCTGTGGGAACGAGGTTTGAAGACTACAGCAAATCTGTAAAAATGCATTGGGTGGAACCGGCTGACGGAGCTAATGCGCAACAGAGTTTGTTTGAGTAAGCAACTTTAAACAGGCAGTTTTAACGCAATACTTTAATACACTTCTTGAAAAGCTTAGCTATTGCCGTTAGCTTTGCGCATTTAAAAATTAGCAATGCTCGCAGGTTTTAATAATGTAACATTTGAATTTGGTTCAAGGATTATTGTAGAAGATGCCACCTGGCATATACAGCCGGGAGAAAGAATTGGTTTGATAGGCTATAACGGCACCGGCAAATCAACTTTATTAAAATTGCTTGTAGGCGAATACCAGCCTTCCGCCGGAACGGTTGAGCGCAGCCGCAGCACTTCTGTTGGTTACCTGCACCAGGATCTTTTAAGTTTCGATACCAATGATTCTATCCTTGAGGTGGCATTGGGCGCTTTTGAAAAAATAAAGCAGCTTGAAAAGGAAATTGAAGATTTGGGTAACGAGCTTGAAAAAACTTCAGACGAAAAAACATTATTGATTTATTCGGATAAACTGCATGAGCTCGAAATACTTGGTGGTTACAATATTCATCATAAAACAGAAGAAGTTTTACAGGGTTTAGGTTTTTCAAACGACGATTTAAACCGGCCGTACAAAGAGTTCAGCGGTGGCTGGCGTATGCGTGTGCTGCTTGCAAAAATGATATTGCAGCAGCCTGACCTGTTATTACTGGATGAACCTACCAACCACCTGGATCTGCCCTCCATTGAATGGCTTGAAAAATATTTAATGCATTACAAAGGCAGCGTTGTAATAGTAAGCCACGATAAATATTTTCTAAACCGCATGGTTACGAAAATTGTTGAACTGTACCAGCAACAACTGCATATTTATTCAGGCAATTATGATTACTATGAAACAGAAAAAGAACAACGTATAGAAATTCAGCAGCGGGCTTATGAAAACCAGCAGGATTTTATACGCCAGAATGAAAGGCTGATAGAACGCTTCAGGGCCAAGGCCAGCAAGGCATCGATGGCGCAAAGCCTTATCAAAAAATTAGACAGGCTTGACCGTATAGAAAATGTGGAGATTGAAAGGCCGAATCTTAAAATTAATTTCAGGGTTGATAAGCAGCCCGGAAAAATACTGGCATCGCTTAAGCATGCAACCAAACAATTCGGTAATAATCTTATCATAGAAAATACGGGCGCAGAAATTGACCGCGGTGATAAAATTGCACTGATAGGCGCCAACGGAAAGGGTAAATCAACCATTTTAAGAATGATTGCCGGCACAGAGTCTTTTGAAGGTGAAAGAAGCTGGGGCCACAATGTTGATGAAAGTTTTTATGCGCAGCATCAACTGGAAGCCTTGAATTTAAACAATACGATTCTTGAAGAAATGATATTGTGCGGCAGCGGCAAAACAGAACTTGAATTAAGGACCTTGTTAGGCTGTTTTTTATTTAGCGGCGATGATGTAGAAAAAAAGATACGTGTGTTAAGCGGTGGTGAAAAAGCAAGGGTTGCACTGGCAAAAGTTATTGCGGGCAAAGCTAATTTTTTATTACTGGATGAACCCACCAACCACTTAGATATTCATAGCGTTGAATTATTAAGTGAAGCTTTAAATAAATATGAAGGCAGTTATATCCTGGTGAGCCACGATAGGTATTTTGTTTCTAAAACAGCCAATAAAATATGGGAAATTGTTGACCATGAAATAAAAGAGTTTAAAGGCAGTTACGAGGAATATGTGCAGTGGAAAGAAAGAATGAAACAGGCCGCCGTTAGTAATCAGCGGTCAACCGTTAACAGCCAGCAGTCAACAGAAAAGCCGGCAGGGAATAATGAAAAAGTTCTGGATAATAGACCTCCTGCATTAAATAATCAAAACCGCGAACAGCAAAAAGAATTGCAGAAGCTGCAAAAGCAGTTCAGCAAAGCAGAAGCGCATTTGAATGAATTAAATCAGCAAAAAACGAATATCGAAAGCGATTTGGCGAACCCTGAATATTATGCAGACAGAACCAGGTTTGTTGAGCTGGAAGAACGTTATCAATCTATTCAGCAAAAAATAGCCATTGCCAACAAAGAATATGAATTATTATTTGAAAAAATAATGCAGGCAGAATAAAACGGCTGATGGTATTAAAACACTTCCGCAATCATACACCGCGCACTGCCACCGCCATTCATTTCAATTGTATCAAGTTTTGAATAAATAATGCGGTTATATTTTTGAAGGATACTTAATTCCTCGTATGTGAGCGATTTATGCGCCTGCTCCGACATTACCAGTATCTTTTCTCCCTTTTTATTTTCCAGTTGCAGCATATTGCCCGCAAAGCGGTTCATCTGCTCATAAGAAATAGGTAATATGTCTTTGCCTGTTTTTTCTATAGTTGCCACAACATTGGCCCGCTCATCCGCATCTTTAATTGATTCAAGGCATATCACCACATAGTTATCTGCCACGCTCATCATAACATTGGTATGATAAATCGCAACACCACTCGCATCGGTTGCGATAAAGCTGCAGGGCGTGTAACCCATCCTTGCACAAAAATCTTCCAACGCAGCTTTATTCGTTCTTTCAGAAAGGCAGGCATAAGCAATTTTATTTTTACGGTCTAACACCATGCTGCCTGTTCCCTCAAGAAATACATTTTCCTTTTCGTAACCTGACAGGTCAATGGTTTCAGCTATAGGAAATTTATCGTGAATCATATTCAGTATGGCCTGCTTTCTTTCTGCTCTGCGGTTTTCCGCATACATTGGATATAACACAATAGTGCCATTATGGAATGATATCCAGTTGTTAGGAAAAATGGAATCGGGCGTATGCGGTTCGGGTGTATCATTTACCACAATAACTTCAATATCGTTTTCACGCAGCTTGTCAACAAAAGTATCAAACTCTTCCAAAGCTTTTACCTGGGCTGCTTCTGCATTGCCCGCTGCCTGGAATTTATTATTAACCGCCGTTTCTGCATTATAGGCAAATGCGACCGGGCGTATCATTAAAATTGTATTTGTGTTTTGCATACGTCAAATAATTTTTAGGTTCAACTTTTATCAATGATTAACTCAACACCCTCTATATCTATTGTGATAGCAATAAAGAAGCCGTTTTAAATGCTCTATATTAAAAGTCAAAAAACAGCGTTTATTGCAGAATATTAATATAGATAGTTATTCTGCATTTCCGTCGAGGCTTTCTTCCTCCAGGTCAAGCCTGTTTTCAATAAGCCTCAGGATATCGTCGTCAAAATCAGGATGCCTGCGAAAAGAATGCAGCACGGAGCGCTCCTTCTCTGAAATATTCAGCATAACCAATTTAAATTGTGCTATCATTTCTGCAGCCCGCTTCCGTGCACCATCACCTTCATTTGCTTTATGTAAGAGCTCCGCTTTATACTTTAAAAAATCGTACTTCTGTTTCAATAATATATTCTCCGTTACATATTCGTTATAGGTGGTTTGCATATTGGTTACAGCAGTTGTATTTAAGGCAATCTCCAATTCAAACACCTGCTCATCTTCCGTTTTATTTGCAGGGATGGTTTCCGGTTCAACCTTTCTTATTACCCATGGCAAAGCAAGGCCCTGCCCTACCAGTGTAACAATAATAACCGTGAATGTTATAAATAAGATTAAGTTACGGTTTGGAAAAGGCTGCCCGTCAATGGCAAACGGTATGGCAAGTGCAGATGCGAGTGAAACAACGCCCCGCATGCCTACCCAGCTTAAAATAAGCGGGTTTCTCCAGCCCGGTTTATCGTAAGCAACCGTTATGTACCGGCTGATAAACCTTGTAAACATTACAGAAAAAAAACCGGCAATAGTTCTCGCAAAAATTACCACAAGGCAAATGATTAAAGCAATGGATAACGCATTGAAAAACGACAGGCTTTGTATGCCTTCGGCTATATCCGGGAATTGCAGGCCAATAAGAAAGAAAACAATTGAATTCAATATAAATACAATGGCAGACCATAAAGCGCCCGATTTAAGCCTGCTTTTATGCGAAAAAACAAAATGGTTTTGATAAGCGATGTACAGCCCGCCGCTTACTACCGCCAGTACACCGGAAACATGAAATTCTTCAGCCGTAAGGTAGATAGCATACGGTATTACGAGTGTTAAGGCGGTATCTATATTGGGTGTTGTTGGCAGCCATTTATACACCATATAAAATAAAAAACCAAAGGCAAGCCCAATGGCAATACCTGCAACGGATACCCAAATAAAACTGCCTGCTGCTTCATACCACACAAAATGATTGGTGGATATGGCAACGAGTGCAAAACGAAAAAGTGTTAAGCTCGTTGCGTCGTTCAGGAGGCTTTCGCCTTCCAGTATATCTTTAGTGCTTTTAGGCAAGGGCGCAAATTTTAAAATAGCGGTGGCGGCCGCTGCATCGGGCGGGGAAATAATAGCGCCTAATAAAAAGCCCTGTGCTAATGTAAAGCCCGGGATAAGCCAGTAACTTATAAAGGCAACTGCGGTAGCGGTAAATAAAACAAACCCCAATGCCATGGCGGTAATAATGCGCCGCCATTTCCACAAACCTTTCAGCGACATATTTTGCGAAGCATCATATAAAATGGGCGGCAGTATAACAAGAAATACAACCTGTGGGTCAATGTGAACGATGGGCACACCCGGAATGAATCCAATCACAAGACCGGCCAGCACAAGAAAAATAGGATGGGCTATCTTTACTTTTTGAGCTATCAGCACTAAAAAACACACACTTACAATTAATCCGATGCAAAGAAGAATGATATTTTCCATTTATATTTTTAAGTATTAGCAATGGTAAGATATAATAATTTCATTTCTTATTGTACCGCCTGCTAAAAAATCAATACTTTATAAGCAATGCACAAAAAAAAGTTATTTTATATTGGGGCGTGGCATTGGCCCGGGCATGGTTTAACCATGGTTTTATAACCGCAATTTTTTGCAGGCAAATATGACAGGACTCATTATTTTTTTAATTGCAATGCCCATTCTTGGGGTACTTATATGGCGCTCCGGCAAGCGAAAACAAAACGGGTTTATACTGCCCAATGATTTTCGTGCATTGCTTAACGGGCACGTTGCATTTTACAAGCATCTCAATGATGATGACAAAATAAAATTTGAAAACCGCATAAAAGATTTCCTTTCATACACACGCATCACTGCCGTGAACACTGAAATAACTGATCTTGATAAACTGCTTGTTGCATCAAGCGCCATTATACCAACCTTTGGCTTTAACTGGCATTATTATAACCTCACAGATGTATTGTTATATGATGGAACTTTTAGTGAAGATGAATTTGCCGTGAATGCAAAAAGCAGCAATGTATTGGGCATGGTTGGCACCGGTGCCATGCAAAGAATGATGATATTATCAAAGCCTGCATTGCGGCAGGGTTTTGCCAATGAAATTTCGAGAAGCAATACGGGCATTCATGAATTTGTGCACTTACTTGACAAAGCTGATGGTGATACAGATGGCGTTCCCGAAGCGCTTATGAGCCGGCAATATGCTATTCCCTGGTTGAAATATATGAGTGAAGAAATAGAGAAGATGAAGGAAGGAAAATCTGATATTAATATTTATGGCGCTACCAATAAAGCAGAATTTTTTGCCGTGGCTTCAGAATATTTCTTTGGTTCACCGGAACGCTTCAACCAAAACCATCCTGAATTGTTTGAACTGATGACAAAAATTTTTCATCAAAAACCCGAAACAGAAAAACCATTGTAATCATCCTGAATGCCCGTTCGTTTACATACCGTTATTGGCGTTTGCCAATTCACGTGTATATTGCACCACTTTTTTTGAAGATGAAGATAACAGAGCACATAAGCAACGCAAAAGACACCCTTATTTCTTTTGAAATATTGCCGCCGTTAAAAGGCAAAAGCATTAATTCCATTTACGACCATCTTGATCCTTTGATGGAATTTAAGCCTTCATGGATAAACGTTACCTATCACCGCAGTGAAACAGCTTTTAAAAAGAAAGCTGATGGTAATTTTGAAAAAGTGGAAGTGCGTAAAAGGCCGGGCACCGTGGGTATTTGTGCCGCTATCATGAACTATTATAAAATTGATGCTGTGCCGCATATCATCTGCGGCGGTTTTTCCAAAAGGGAAACAGAAGATGCATTGATTGACCTTAACTTTTTAGGCATTGATAATGTGCTGGTGCTTCGCGGCGATGCTGATAAAAACTCTGCATCATTTGAACCGGAACCGGATGGCAACCGTTATGCTATAGACCTGCTGAAACAGGTGGTAAACCTCAACAGCGGCATTTATCTGGACGACGATATCCGCGATGGTGGCAAAACAAAATTCTGCATTGGCGTGGCAGGGTACCCGGAAAAACATTTTGAATCGCCTAACCCACAAATTGATATGCAGCGGCTGAAAGAAAAAGTTTGCAACGGCGCTGAATTCATTATGACGCAAATGTTTTTCGATAACCAGAAGTTTTTTGATTTTGTAAACAAATGCCGTGATAATGATATTAATATCCCGATAATCCCGGGCCTTAAACCCATCACTTCCCGCAAACAGTTATCGGTATTGCCGCGTATTTTTCATGTGGATATTCCTGCCGAATTATCAGAAGAAATTATGCGCTGCAAAACAGATGATGATACTGAAAAAGTTGGTGCTGAATGGTTGGTACAGCAAAGCAAGGAATTAAAAAAATTCGGCGTGCCGGTGCTGCATTATTACACGCTGGGCAAACCAAGGGTTATTCAAAATGTTGTAAAGCAATTGGTGTAAATAAAAAAGCGCCTCATTGCTGAAGCGCTTCTACAATTCAAAATCACCCGTTAATATCCTTCATTCTGCGTAAGGTTACTGTTGGCGTCAATCTCTCTCTGCGGAATGGGCAATACCAATTTCGGGTCATCATAACTATAATCGCCCACATCCAGTTTCAAACGCTTCAACGTCCAGAGCCTGTCGCCTTCAAAAGCCAGTTCGCGAAAACGTTCATCCACAAAATCCTGGCCGTTTACTCCTGCTAAGTCTTCAGCGCCGGCGCGTTCTCTTACCATATTAATATCTTTCAAAGGTGCCACGCCGCCAATAGGCGCTCCACCTTTTCTCAGGTTGGCTTCTCCCCTTGTTAAATACATTTCAGCTAATCTTATTACAGGAATAACACGGTAAAATGTAAGCCATTTTAAAGTGTAAATGCCACCATTGCCGGTAATGCTGTAACCTTCAGAAACAAAGCCGGCCCTGAAGTCGTTTGGATCATCAAAATGATCAAAATAGCTGGCATCCACCTGTGCTTCACCGCGGCCACCGGCGCCATTGCCATTGGCATCATACGCATACCGGTAAAATGTGCTAAGCCCATTGTTGGATGTACCTGCATTACTCTGCGCTGTATTTTGGATACCAAAAATATCTTCCGGTGAATTGCTTGGATTATTAAACGCCTGGTTAAAGGTAGAAGTAAGGTTGAAATATCCTGAACTGATTACATCATCTGCCATAGTTGCTGCTTTAGCATAATCAGCCATGTTTAAATATACCCTTGACAGGAAAGCTTCCGCTGCATATTTGGTGGCCCTGCCATTGTCAGCCGTTTCAGGCAAACCATCGGCTGCGTCTGTAAGATCTTTAATTACCTGCTGGTATACATCTTCCACTGAAGCGCGGGACGGCTTGTTCTTGGAAGCATCATAAATATACGTTGGTTCAAGCACGAGCGGCACACCGGCATTGGAACCTGTGCTGCCAGCAGCATAAGGTTGTGCGAAATAGTTTACCAATTCAAAATAGGCAACACCGCGCATAAACTTAGCTTCCGCTGCTACCGCATCGCGTTCATCTTCATTCACCAAATCCAGCTTATCCAATACCACATTCATATCTTCAATAAGCAGGTAGGAATTCGTCCATATACCGGTGGCAATGCTTGACTCCCTTGTTTGATTTTTGTTTAAAATATCCCTGTAGTTAGAGAATGAGCCCACATAATCCACCATATCTGTATTAGCCAGCAGGTCGGCAATAAAAATATAACGCTCGCCAAAACCTGAAGCGCCCTGCAAAGAAGAATAGCTGCCATATAATAAGGCTTTAACATCATCGCCATCTTCTATGCTTGTAACATTGTTCTGCGGCAACACATCTAATTTTTTATTGCAGGCAAAGCAGCTTATAAAAAATAATGCGGCCAATATATATCTGTAAGTTTTCATTTCGTTCATTTTAATTTTTTAGAATTTAGCATTGATACCGAATGTGAATGTTTTTGCCTGCGGAATGGTATAAAAATCCTGGCCGCCGCCAATATTGCCTGTAGTTTGTGTATTCACTTCCGGATCGCCGGGATATTTGGTGAAGGTTAACAGGTTGAATGCTGATGCATAAAACCTTAAAGAACTTAAATGCAAACGTGTAACAAATGATGAAGGCAAAGTATAACTGAGTGAAACATTCTTTAACCTGATATACGATCCATTATATAAAAAGCGGGAAGAATTATTATATCCAGTTGCATAAAAATATCCTATGCGGGGAACATTGGTTATGTCTCCTGGTTTTTGCCAGGCCTTCAGCATGTCTGTTGTTTCATTATCAAAACCATTATAAAAACCAGAGCTTTGATATGTGCCTCCGGCATTATACACCTTATTACCCTGTACGCCCATAAAGAAGAAGCTTAGGTCAATTCCTTTATACGATAATGTATTGGTTATACCTCCCGTCCAGTCAGGATTGGAATTTCCAAGCGTAACACGTGCAGCGCTGCCAAAATCTGTTGTGGGTTTGCCGTCTTCACCGAGGTATTGAGCATCGCCTGTTTCAGGGTCAACGCCTAAATACTTCTGGCCGTAGAATTCACCAATGGCTTCACCTTCTACAGCACGCTGCGTTAAGCTAAAACCGCTTTCAATTATCTGGCCATCAATGTCAAGTACCTTGTTTTTATTATAAGCCGCATTAACGGCAATATTCCACCTGAAATTTTTTGTGCTGAAAGCTGTTGCATTCAAACCAATTTCAATGCCTTTATTTTCCATATTACCCAGGTTTTTGGTAATAGTGGTATAACCGGTAGTTGCCGGTATATTTACATTCAGCAACAGGTCTGATGTCTTTTTATAATAAACATCCACTTCACCTGACAGGCGGTTATTGAAAAGGCCGAAATCAAGGCCTACATCCGATTGCGCAGTCTTTTCCCATTTCAAATCAGGATTGGGAATTTGCGAAGCAATATAGCCTGGCAACTCAGGATAGTTGCTGATATTATACAAAGAATAATAGGAATTATTACCAATTTCAGCATTACCGGTTAAACCCCAGCTTGCCCTTAATTTTAAGAAACTTAGCGTTTTGCTATCTGCCAGGAAATCTTCTTCGCTCAGCACCCAGCCTGCAGAAAAGGCAGGGAAAATACCGTACCTGTTATTAGGGCCAAACCTTGAGGAACCATCATCCCGCACGCTGGCGGTAAGCATATATTTATCATTGAAAACATAATTAGCCCTCAGGAAATAAGAGAGGAAATTATAACGGTCGTTAGTAGATGTTGCAAATGTGATAGAGGTGGCACCGCTAAGGTTTTGCACTTTGCCGGATGGCGCCTGCTCTGCATTAGTGAGTGATTGCTTTGTATCGTTTTGCAAATAACTCATGCCCAGCACGGCGCTGAGCTTATGCTTATCACCAAGCTTTGGTGTGAAAGTAAAATAGTTATTCGTATTGTAAGATGTAGATAAAGCTATAATATTATTGGCTTTACCAATGCCGGCGCCGTCTGTGGTGCGTTTATCCTGGAAAGCTTCCTGGTAGAGGTTTAATATATCTGCACCAAACTCTGAGCGGAAAGATAAAGATGGCAACAAATTATAGTTTGCATAAACATTGCCTACAGTGCGGTTGGAGACCTGCCTGTCGGAATTATATTTTGCATCAAACAAACTGTTTGGATACAAAGTATTGTTATTCAGCTCACCGGTTTCAGGATCGTATAAAGGCTGAATTGCCGGTAAAGCAACCAACTGTCCCGGCGTTGAAAAAGCATTGTCTGTTGTAACGCGATTAAGCTGGGAACGGTCGATTGCTATATTGATACCAAAAGATAACTTATCTGTCGGGTTATGTTCAAGGTTTATCCTGCCGCCATAGCGGTAAAATTTATTGTTGATAACGATGGCATCCTGCGTATTATAAAAGCCTGATGCAAAGAACCTCGTTTTAGCATCGCCGCCTGTTGCAGAAAGATTAATGGAATTAGAAGGTGCATTACGGTTATATAACAAACCCTGCCAATCTGTATTGATTTTATTATAATCTCCGCCGCCGGCCAGATCGCTTAACGAAATACCATACGTTGCATAGGCGTCTGTATAATCTGCAATAGCTGTTTCAAGGTCTGGGTAACCGGAAATATCATTATCAAGATCGTATTGAGCGTCGCTTTTTATGGCCATATTATAGAGGTCAACATACTGCTTTCCATTTAAAAAATGGCGTAAACGTGCAGGATTGCTGAAACCTGTATTGGCATCTAATTCAAACACTGTTTTCTGATTGTTGCGGCCTTTTTTGGTTGTTATCAATACAACGCCATTCGCTGCGCGTGCTCCATAAATAGCAGCGGCAGATGCATCTTTCAGCACTTCTACCGATTCTATGTCATTGGGATTAATATCAGCCAGCGGGTTGCTCGCATCGTTGGTGGGGTCAGATAAACTTGAAGTGGTTACCGGCAGCCCGTCAATTACATATAAAGGCTGGCTGTTGGCAGAAATGGAAGAAGTGCCGCGTATCCTTACTTTAATACCCTGCCCTAATTTACCACTACCAGATTCCACCACCACACCTGCGGCTTTACCCTGTAAGGCAGATTCAAAACTGGGTGCAGGAAAATCGCGGATGTCTTTTGAGCCCACCTTGACAATGGAACCTGTAATTTCTTTTTTAATGGCCTGGCCATAACCAACCACTACCACTTCATTTAAACTTTTATCAGCAGTGGTTAACTGCACGTTCATTACGTCTTTTACTGAAACCTCCGCATCGGCATAACCCACATACGAAAAGATCAGGGTTTGCGTGGCTTCCGGAATGGTAATGGAAAAACTTCCATCCGTGCCGGATTGTGTTAGTGTATTGGAGTTGCCGGCCTTAATAGTTACGCCCGGTAAGGGGTTATTATTTGCTGCATCTGTAACCGTTCCTTTAACTGTTCTTGTTTGTTGTGCATTAAGCTGTGCTGCAGCCAGCAGCAATAATGCCATCAGTGTAAGCTTAAACTTCATAGATCGAATCATTGATAATTAAAAATTAATTGGCGGCTGAATAAATTATTTCCGCCCGCAGCAAAAAACGTGATCAGGTTGCTTGTTGTTAATCACAATAAAAACCGATTGAATTTTTTGTCCATCTACAAAAGACAAAAAAATGGGTTGTATGCGCATGTTAAAACAGGCAAAAAATTTCTTAAGCTGGAAATTTTACTACTGAAGCAGGATAGGGAAAGGATGAAACGGATAATAAATAAAGATGAATCGTTATTTGTGCTTAATTACAAATCTGATTTGTGTATTTACAATTAACTATTCACCGCAATCAACTGGTTCATTTGTACCAATCTGAAATAAATGCCTTCTGCATTCATCAGCGATTCATGTGTGCCGCGTTCTGCTATTTCGCCTTTCTGCAACACAATAATTTCATCTGCATGACGAATGGTAGATAAACGATGTGCAATAACAACAGAAGTGCGGTTTTGCATCATATTATTAATGGCATCCTGCACCAGTTTTTCGCTTTCTGTATCAAGCGAGGAAGTGGCTTCATCTAAAATTAATATAGGCGGGTTTTTCAGGATGGCCCTTGCAATGGTTAACCGTTGCCTTTCACCACCACTTAATTTGCTTCCGCGATCACCTATGTTCGTATTAAATTTTTCTTCTTTCTGCTGAATAAAATGATAGGCGTTTGCAATTTTAGCAGCGCTTTCAATAGCTTCAGCAGATGCATCATATTCGCCCAAAGCAATGTTGCTCGTAATGGTATCATTAAACAAAATAGGCTCCTGCGTTACAATGCTTATTTGTTCGCGCAGGCTGTGCAGTGAATATTCTTTTATGTTGATGCCATCTACCAGGATTTCGCCATCACTCACATCATGAAAACGCGGAATAAGATCGGCCAGCGTACTTTTGCCTGCGCCCGAAGCACCAACAAGCGCAATGGTTTTTCCTTTTTCAATTTTAAGATTGATGTTCTTTAAAATAGTGATATCATCATACCTGAAGCTAACATTCCTGAATTCTATTCCGTGTTTAAACGCCTCGAGTTTTTTACCATTAGGATTGTCATCCACTGTTACAGTTGCCCTTAAAACTTCTTCAATGCGTGTGATGGCCGCACTGCCTTTTTGCATATTACTGAATGAAGTGGATAAAGATTTTGCAGGCGTAATAATATTATAAAACAAACCCAGATAACCCAGCAGCACCGAAGCTTCCAGCGGAATTCTTCCGCTTAAAATGCCACTGCCGCCATACCATAAAATAATAGCAAACATCATTACACCGAGCAATTCACTAACGGGCGATGCAAGGTCTCTTCTATAACCGATATGATTTTTTGCGTGCAGCAGTTCATCATTCACCTTGTAAAACCTGGAACGCAAAATGCCTTCGGCATTAAATGCTTTTATTACACGCAGGCCACTTAATGTCTCATCTAAAATGGAAACCGATTCACCCAGTTTTTCCGCAGCCAGGTTTGATTTTCGTTTTAAAGAGCGGCTTATTCTTCCAATCACAAAACCCATTACCGGTATTAATACAATTAAGAAAAGCGTTAACTGCGGACTTATAAAAAACAGGAAACTAACATTCAGAATAATGGTGAGCGGATCGCGTATCCATCCTTCCAAAGTACCTACAACTGAATTTTCAACTTCATTTACATCGTTTGTAATACGGCTTATAACATCGCCCTTTCTTTTCTCTGTAAAATACCCAATAGGTAATTGCAATACTTTATCATACAGCTCAATTCTTAAACGGTTTACAATTTTATTTTTTAAAGGATTGAGTATATACGATGCCAGGTATAAAAACAGGTTCTTTAAAAGTATAGAAAACACTATGAAGATGCAGATGAATAAAAGCGTGTTGAGTTTGCCGTAATTGTCTATGGAATTGGTAAGAATATCTCTTATAAAATTTACAACCGGGTTATTTGATTGCTTGGTGAGCTCGCCCAGCGAAGATGAACCGCTATTGAATATTAATTCCAGAAAAGGGATCAGCATGCCAATAGATACAATAGAAAAAATGATAGCCAAAACGGAGCATATGAAATAAAGAGCTATTTGCGGTATATAATTTTTGAGATAAGCAAAAACCCTTGAATATTTTTTCATTCGTACAAATTATTTAAACCGATGGGCGAAACTATGATTGCAAAGGCATTTGTTTTGTTATAAATTAATAGCACAAAGCCCAATAATTTATTTAGCGCTAATTTTACAACAAAGGTAATAGTATGGAAGAAGGTAAAAGACAAAAACAGGTGGCAGCGGTTATTGCAGAAGATATGAATGATATTTTCAGGCGGCTAAACCTGAATATGATAAATGGCGGCATGGTTTCCATTTCTTCAGTTAAAGTAACGCCAGACCTGCTGGAAGCAAGAATATATGTAAGCATGTACCAGGTGCAGGATGAAAATGCTGCTTTAAAAAAAATTGAGAACCAGGCATGGGAAATTAAGAAAGAGCTTGCCAGCCGTGTAAAACATCAATTGCGGCGCATACCGGTTTTAAAATTTTACCTTGATGATACGCTTGACCATGTTTTTAAGATGGAAGAATTGTTTAAGCAGATAAATGAGGAAAAGAAGCCGCCTGCCCCTGAAGGGGAATGAGACAATGATTAATAACATTCACACAATAAAATTTTCCCTTTAGGAAACCGGGGTATGAACTTCCTCTTTGCCTGGCGCTACTTTAAATCAAAAAAGTCCACCAATGCCATCAACATTATTGCGTGGATAAGCATGATTGCTATCATGGTAAGTACTGCTGCGCTGATAATTGTATTAAGTGTGTTTAACGGCTTTGAAGACCTTGTAAAAAACCTGTATGGCGATTTCTATGCCGACATAAAAGTCACACCAAAACAAGGCAAATTTTTTACAGCCGATACCGCTTTTATACAAAAAGTAAAATCTGTAAACGGGGTTGATAAATTAAGCTTTACCGTTGAAGAAAAGGCAGTGCTGGTAAATGGCAGCGATTACCAGACCATTGTTTTTTTAAAGGGCGTTGATAATAATTATAATACGGTAAATAAATTATCACATTACATAACCGACGGTAAATATGAACTTGGAACACCGGATTCGCCGGACATTGTTTCCGGTTCAGGCATTGCGAATGCCGTAGGCGCTTTTCCCGGTTTAACGCAGCAGCCGCTTGTTATTTATTTACCTAACCGCAAAGCAAATAATTTCAATAGCCTTAATGCCATGCATTCGTTTGAAGTAAAACCTGCAGGCATTTTTTCGGTGCAGCAGGAGTTTGATGATAAGTATGCTTTTACCAATCTTGCCTTTGTACAGTACATGCTCGATCTTACTGCAAATGAATACAGCAGCATTGAACTATCTGCTAAAAATGCTGATAAAACAAATGACATTAAAAAGCAACTGCAAAAATTATTGGGCGAACAATACCTTGTTAAAACGAGCTATGAACAAAACCAGAGTTTGTTTACCGTAATGCAAATTGAGAAATGGGTTATCTATGGTATCCTTTCATTAATACTTGTTGTGGCGGCATTTAATATGATTGGTGCCTTAACCATGCTGGTGCTGGAAAAAGAAAAAGATATAGCTGTATTAAAAGCAATGGGCGCATCGGAAAAACGCATTCAGAATATTTTTTTAAGTGAAGGGTTTGTGCTGGCCGGCGCCGGTGGTTTTTTAGGCATGCTGATAGCTTTTATTATTTGCTTCATACAAATAAAGTTTCAGCTTATTAAACTGGAAGGCGGCACTTTTATTATTAATTATTACCCGGTAAAAATGACTGCCCCGGATTTTATATTGGTTACACTTACCATAATGATCATTGCCGTGCTGGCTTCATGGATTCCCGCAAAAAAAGCTGCAGAACAGTTTTATTCTTTAAAAAGCTGATGATTGATGCCTGTAGTTTTCTTAAAGTTTAATTTAGGAATATTCAATAATCAATGCTCAATATCCAATACTCATTCTTATACTTCTACAATTGAACATTGAATATTGTGTTTGTTGAATATTGAATATTTTATAAAATCAACAGCACTATAGCAGATTAGGAATGCTTACTGCGCAAACGTTTTAATGTATTTACACCAATCCCAAATCTGGTTGCTGCAACGTTTCCTTTAAATATTCAAGCTCTTCTGGTGCATTATAAACCTGGTAAGAAATACGCAGATAGGTTTCGCTGCCACGTTGCATAACGGGTATCTCAATTTTGTATTTATTATATAGTATTTCTTTTAACTGAAAAGGATTTTTTGTTTGTATGGGTATGCTGCACATCTGCCCTGAAAATTCACCCGATAATTTACATAAAGGTTTTGTTTTAAGCAGCTCGCAAAACATAGGATATTGTTCCAGTATCATTTGCCTGCAGGCTGCAAGCCTTTCTTTCATATTATACTCATCAAAAAATTTCATGATGGCAGGTATGGTTAAATAAGAGGTGGCATCTCTTGTTCCCTGCATTTCATTCTCTTCCAGAAATTTTGATTTGGTTGGCATAGCCGTTTCATAACCCCAGCTTATAATCAGCGGTTCAATGCTGTTTTGATAATCTTTATCAACATATAAAAAAGTGCAGCCTTTGGGGCTTAACAACCATTTATGTACAGTGCCTGTATAAAAATCTGCTTTTAAATCTTTTATGTCTAATGGCACGTGGCCCGGCACATGGGCGCCATCAACAATGGTTATCAAACCTAATTCCCTGGCACGATCACAAATTTCTTTTACCGGAAAAACAAGCGCTGTGGTGCTGGTGCAATGGCTAATGAATATGGCCCTCGTTCTTTCGTTATAACCTTTCCAGAATTCTTCAATAAACTGCTCCTTTGATAATAATGGCAATGAAATATTTTGCCTGCGGTTTACAAAGCCATATTTCTTTGAATAGAAATCAAAGGTTTTATCCATTGCGCCATATTCATGATTAGTGGTTAATACCTCATCACCCTGCTTTAAGCCCAGGCTTTTTACAACCTGGTTAATGGCTGTTGTTGGATTTTGCAGAAAGAAAAAATCCTGTGCTTCACAGTTAATATAGGCCGCCAGCATTTGTTTTGAAACCGCTAACGCATCATAATACTTTTTGGTGAGAAATTGTATGGGCTCAGCTTCCAGATCGCGCTGCCACTGCTGGTAATTTTCAAATACTGGTTTAGGGCAGGCGCCAAAAGAGCCATGATTAAGAAATGTTATTGCAGGATTAAGCAGGAATTGTTCCCTTATATTATGCATGTTGAGTTAAAATTTTAAGCGTTCAAATATCTGCCAATAAAAATTAAATTATTAAAAGCTGTTTGAGTTAACCATAAAAAATGAGTAAGAATTGCATAATTTATACCCACAATGCACGAATAAAGAATTGTGTATTTCGGCCAATACTGTTTCTAAACTTACCTTAAACAAAAAAACCGCTTTAAAAGCGGCTTCTTTGTTTTAAAAAAATCCATTTATATTATAAAGCCATCCGGTAAAACCGCATTCTTTTTTACTACCACAATACCATCTTTTACGGTGTATAAAGTATGGTCAACATTTTCAAGATGAGGGCCGCCGTTAATACGCACATCGTTTCCAATTCGTACATTCTTATCAATAATGGCATTCTTTATATAACACCTGTCGCCAATGCCAATGCGGGGAACCCCTTCTTTCTGGTTGTCTTCCATTTGCTCAAGCGTTTCATAAAAATCATTACCCATTATATAGGAATTTACAATAGTGCTTCCAATGCCAACACGTGAACGTATGCCCATTAATGTATTTTCAATACGGCTTGCCAGCACGATACAGCCTTCTGCAATTACTGTTTTCTCGAGCGTAGTGCCGCTTATTTTAGCCGGCGGCAGCATACGCGGCCTGGTATAAATAGGATGTGAACTATCGAATAAATTAAATTCAGGAACGTCTGATGTTAATTCAATATTGGCTTCAAAAAAAGAATAAATATTTCCTATATCTGTCCAGTATCCATTGTACTGATAACTTACTACTTTATGGGAAGAAATAGAAGAAGGTATAATTTCTTTGCCAAAGTCGGTTGCATCGGGAAATTTATTCAGCAATAATTCATTCATCAGTTTCCTTGTAAAAATATAAATACCCATTGAGGCAAGATAAACCCTGCCTTTCTGCTGCATTTCACCGCCCGTATCGCTTATCCATTCACCCAAAACATCTGCCTTTGGTTTTTCTATAAAAGAGGTGATATTATTTTCTGTATCCGTTTTCATAATGCCAAATTCTGTGGCTTCACGCGCTGCTACCGGGATAGTAGCAATAGAAAGATCAGCCCCTGAAGCAACATGGTTATCAAGCATTTCTACAAAATCCATTTGATACAACTGGTCGCCGCTAAGCACCAGCACATATTCAAAATCGTTATTGCGTATATGCCTTAGCGACTGGCGCACTGCATCTGCAGTGCCCTGGTACCATCCTGCATTGTCAGGTGTTTGTTCTGCGGCAAGAATATCCACAAAACCTGAACTGAAATGACTGAACAGGTAAGTGTTTTTAATATGCTTATTTAAAGATGCCGAGTTGAACTGTGTTAATACAAATATTCTGTTGATATTGGAATTGATACAATTGCTGATAGGAATATCAACAAGGCGATATTTACCCGCAATAGGAACGGCCGGTTTTGAACGGGCTGCTGTTAAAGGATATAATCTTGTACCTGCGCCTCCTCCGAGAATTACTGCTATAACTGACTGTGCATAGGATGTCATATATGGGTAGTTTTGTATAAATGTATAAAAGTATTATTGAACAAAGTTTAAACCAATTTAAAACCTGATGCTCTGGTAAATGTTAAGGTATTGCTGCACGGACTTTTCCCAACTGTTATCAATCTGCATCATGTGTTTGCGCATACGGCCAAGGCTTTTTTTATCGTCATAATATAAACCAACAGCACGGCTTACTGCATGCACAATATCTCCAACAGATGCCTGGTTGAAACGAATGCCCCACCCCTGCCAGTCGCCCATGTCTGTAACCGTATCAATTAAACCGCCGGTACTTCTTACCATGGGCACAGTGCCATATCGCATTGAATACATCTGGTTAAGGCCGCAAGGTTCAACACGGCTTGGCATTAATAAAAAATCTGCACCGGCATACATGCGATGACTGAGCGCTTCGTTATAACCAATCATAACATTGTAACTGCCAGGAAAAGTATCAAGCAATTGTTTTAACTGCCATTCCACACCTGGCTCTCCACTGCCGAGCACCAGAAAATTCACATAACCCTGCATGCCATATAAAGAAGATGCAATGGCATCAGGCAAAAGGTCTGCGGCCTTCTCGCCTACCAGTCTTCCAATAAAAACAATTAATGGTTTTTGAGGATCAAGGTTAAATTCCTTGCATAAAGCTTCTTTATTTTTTTGCTTCAGTTTATCAACATCAGCAACAGTATAGTTATATTCTATAAGCTCATCCGTTGCAGGGTCCCATATTTCTGCATCAATGCCATTCAGCACGCCAGAACATTTGCCACGCTCATATTCAAACAAAGCCTCAAGCCCGTTTGAATTCCAGCGCAGTTCTTCCATATAACTCCAGCTTACGGTATTTACCCGCCATGCATTTTTTACGGCTGAAGCCAGCGGGTTTATTACGCCGCCCCACTCAAGCAGGCCGCCTTTCCAGGTATCCCATGCAGGAATATAACGGCTTTGGTCCCAGCCCATCCATCCCTGGTATTGCGCATTGTGAATAGTAAATACGGTGGGTATGGAAGCAAGCCTGTTATATTGATAACAGTATTTCATCATGAAGGGCACAAGCCCCACATGATAATCGTGGCAATGAACAATATCGGGCTTATGCTGCCATTGGTCAAGCCAGTTAATAACCGCAATTTGAAAAGCTAAGTAGCGCTGCGTATCATCATCATAGCCATATATTTTTTCACGGTCGAGCAGGCCGTTTATATCTACGAGATAAAGATCAAACCCAAGTGTATTATGCCGCTCTTTTATAATGGTATAATCAAACCACCAGTTATCAAGATTGGTTCTTCCTTTAAAATCTACATCCCAATCGTTGGTGTATAAAAATTTAGTGCGGTGCATTGGCATTATAACTTTTGCATAATGTCCGGCCTTAACCTGGTATTTGGGTAAAGCGCCAACCACATCGCCTAAACCGCCGGCTTTTGCAACCGGGTAACATTCAAAACTGAGGTGAACTATTTCCATGCAGCAATTATTTCTACGTTAGGTTTCTTCTTACGCTACCAAATTAACAACTATATTGAAAGAGCAAAATAATTTTTATGAAACCGGCAGCGGGCAAAATAATTTTAATTGGTACGGCATAATTTAAAATGTACTAATATTACGCCTCTTTTATAACGTATCAATGATTGTTAAATGAGCCAGCAAACCAAATGGTCACAATTCAGTGTTTTAATTACTGTATTCTTTTTCTGGGGTTTTGTAGCAGCGTCTAACGATATTCTCATACCCGTTTTTAAAGATAAGCTGCATCTTTCCCAACTTCAATCCCAAATGGTTTCGTTTGCATTTTATGTAGCTTATACAGTGGGTTCAGTCATATATTTTATTATTTCAAGAGTAACCGGCGGTGATATCTTAAACCGTATTGGTTTTAGAAATGGTATTTCATTAGGTCTTGTCATTTCTGCGTTGGGTACATTGCTTTTTTACCCGGCTGCACAAACCGCTTCATTCACCATAATGATAACCGGCCTGTTTATAGTGGGTCTTGGTTTTTCGCTGCAGCAAACAGCGGCAAATCCGTTGGCAATTGTTATGGGCGATCCTAAAACAGGTGCACAGCGTTTAAGCCTTGCGGGAGGTATTAATAATTTTGGAACAACCATCGGGCCTCTGCTCGTAAGCTTTGCCATCTTTGGCAGCGTTACCGCCAATACCGAAGCTGTAGCCAGCATAGAAAGTGTGAAAACACCCTATCTTATTTTAGGTGCAGTATTTATATTGGTAGCAATCATTTTCAGGTTCTCCTCTGTTCCCAATAAAATTGATCTTGATAAAATTGCATCAGAAGAAGCTGATGATACCAATAAGGTTGAGCATAAAAGAAGTGTATTCAGTTACCCGCAACTTATTATGGGCATGATAGGCATTTTTGTGTATGTGGGTGTTGAAGTGGCAACGGCTTCTAACCTGCCCGCTTTTTTACAGAAAGACCTCGCTATTTCCACCGATAAGGTTGCACCGTTTATTTCGTTATACTGGGCGAGCCTTATGATTGGACGATGGACGCAATCGGTTGGCGCATTTGATTTGAGCAAAGGCGCAAAGCAGGTATTGCGCTTCTTTATGCCTTATATAGCATTCGCTGTTTTTATATTGGTGAATGTAATTGCCAATCACGATGTAACGCCTTTTTATTATTATCCGTTTGTTATTATTGCCATGATTGCCGGCGACATATTAAGCAAGGGTAACCCGGCAAGATTGCTTTTAATATATTCAGGCTTTGGCATAATTGCCTTATTTATAGGAATGCTTACCAAAGGAATGGTTAGCGCTTATGCATTCATGAGCGTAGGCTTATTTTGCTCCACTTTATGGCCATGTATTTTTACACTTGCCATTGCAGGGCTTGGCAGGCATACCAACGAAGGCGCCAGCTTTCTTATTATGATGATTATGGGTGGCGGCATTGTAAGCCTGCTGCAGGGTTTTTTGGCTGACAATGTTTTAGGCATTCAATGGAGTTACCTTGTAGGCGTATGCTGCTTTCTTTACCTTGCTTTTTACGCAATAAAGGTTAAATCTGTTCTTAAAGCACAGGGCATAGATTATGACCACCTTGAAAGCAGCGGCGGGCATTAAAGCAGGTTATTATAATATTGCATTGTATTTTATAATGAATAAGCTCTTAAAAATTTAAAGAGAGATCGACAAAATCATAAATCAGAAATTTTAATTATGGCTTCTTCTAAGGCGGCAGTAGAACCGTTGGCAGTAGGAATTGACATTGGCGGTACAGGAACCAAATTTGGAATAGTTGATCATGTGGGCAATGTGTTATTTTCAGGTTCAATGTCAACTAAAAAACATGCGAAGGTTGAAACATTTATTGATGAACTGCACAGGAAGGTAACAGAACTGATAGAGAAAGCCGGTGGCGCCGGCAGAATGAAAGGCATTGGCGTTGGTGCACCTAACGGAAACTTTTATACAGGCACCGTAGAATATGCCCCAAATCTTCCCTGGAAAGGCATTATCCCCCTTGCCAAATTGCTGAATGATAAATTTAAACTCCCGGTTATTTTAACCAATGATGCTAATGCTGCCGCTGAAGGCGAAATGATATACGGCGCAGCCAAAGGCATGAAAGATTTTATAATGATAACGCTGGGAACGGGTGTAGGCAGTGGCATTGTGGCCAATGGAAAATTAATTTATGGCCATGATGGTTTTGCAGGCGAACTTGGACATACAATTGTTATTCCTGACGGACGCTTACATCCCGGCACAGGCAAAAAAGGTTCACTGGAGAGTTATGCGTCAGCCACAGGTGTTCGCGCCACAACGCTTGAAATGCTTAAGAACACCAACACGCCAAGCTCTTTAAGAAATATACCCATAGAAGAAATAGATTCTAAAAAAGTATATGAAGCTGCTATTGCAGGCGATGAGCTTGCACAGAAAGTATATGAATTCACGGGCAGGATACTTGGGCTTGCGCTGGCCAATGCCGTAATGTTTTCAAGCCCCGAGGCAATTATATTATTTGGCGGGTTAACAAAAGCCGGTGAACTTATTTTAAAGCCAACCCGCGAAAGCATGGAGGCAAACCTTATAAAAATATTTGAGAATAAAATAAAAATATTAGTAAGCCATTTAAAGGAATCTGATGCCGCTATTCTCGGCGCCAGCGCGCTTGCCTGGGAGGTTAACTAAAATGAGTTGTTAGCAGTGAAAAGTGAGTAAGCCCTCAGTATATGCAATATCCACTTACAACTAATAACGCACCTTCATTTGCTACGCTATTGCCGTAATTTTAATTGCTTTCTTCTTCTTGACACAGGCTGTTGAAGTATTTTGCTTTTTCAATGCAACCGTTATAGGAGCTTGGTTTAATTACATAAGAATGCGCCCCTAATTTCAGGCTTTGCTCCTTTTCAATAATATTTACAGAAGTTGAATAAATAATTACGGTAATATCCTTAAGTTTTTCATTTTGCTTTAATATTTTAAGCACCTGGGTACCATTTAGCCTGGGCATATTTAAATCAAGCAGGATAACTGATGGCAACTCATCATCCGGTAAATCTTCCAGGTAATTCAATGCCGTTTCGCCGCTATCGGCATAGCAGGCAACATCAGGCGCACCTATTTCGGTAAACATATCCTGCATCAGCATCCTGTCTTCCGCATCATCGTCAACCATTAATATTTTCTTTACTTCAGGCATTGCTTTATCAATATTAAACTGAACTGAAATTAGTTGTAATAATAAAAATTATTTTATAATAACATCAGTAATAGCTTTTTCCCGCAAAGCCTCGTTTACCCGTTCAATTATTTTTGGTTTTTGATAAACAAGTTCCTGCTTTAATGCGGCCACCGCAGTATAAACAAAAAGCGTGTTGTTAATTATCTGTATTTTATCGGTATATCTTGCAACGGTTTTTCCCATCACTTCTTCCCAGATACTTTCAATTTGCACAGCCCTTAAACCGCTTTTAAGATTGCTCTTGTTTAAGAAATCTTTTAACGCGTCTCCTAATTGCAATTGAGCCATGGTGCAAAATTAAATTATTTAACCGCCATTACTGGTTATTCGCCATCTCACTGTTTTTCACAGTGCTTTTCAATTTGTTCTTGAAAACCTTTTCAAATTTCTCAACTTTCGGCGCTATCACGAGGCGACAATACATCTGGCCCGGATTATAATCGTAATACTGCTGATGATAATTTTCTGCGATATAAAAATTCTTATAAGGTTCAATGGCAGTAACTATAGGCTTATTGAATACATTACTGTCGTTTAATGCAGTTTTATAGTGTTCGGCTTTTTCTTTTTGTTCTTCTGAATGATAGAATATCACACTCCTGTACTGCGGTCCTACATCATTGCCCTGCCTGTTTAATGTGGTAGGATCATGCGTTTTCCAGAAAACTTCCAGCAATTCATCATAACTTATTACAGATGGATCGTATACCACCTGGCAACATTCTGCATGACCGGTGGTGCCGGTGCAAACTTCTTCATACGTTGGATCGGGAACAGAACCGCCGCTATAACCACTTGTAACTCTTATAACGCCATTCAATCTTTGAAAAATGGCTTCGGTGCACCAGAAACAGCCTGTTCCAAAACTGGCTGTATCAGTGGCTGCTGTTGTTGTAATTTTTTGTTCATTCATACTTGTGGCAGATTGAGAATTGTGCCCGGCACAGGACGAGAGAGAAAACACACCTGCGAAGCCAAGCGCAGATAAACCAAAAAGATGGGTGATGTTCAGAAGCATGTTGCAAATAACGTTTAAGTTGCCAGTAAAACAAGTTAATTAACAAATGCCCAATAGGGTCATTATAAAAGCAGTAATATAGGCAGTTTAACTTTTCTTTTAAAATTTCGTTCAGCTAACATTTCCATCTAAATTCTTACAGCAACATTAAGCAATTATCTTTGCTTGTTATGGCAGAAGAAAAATCTTTAAATTTTTTAGAAGAAATAATAGAGCATGATTTGAATGCCGGTAAGCATGTTTCCATCGTTACACGCTTTCCGCCTGAGCCTAATGGCTACCTGCACCTGGGCCATGCCGCAAGCATTTGCCTGAATTTTGGCCTTTCAAAAAAATACGGCGGCTATACTAATCTGCGGTTTGATGATACCAATCCCACAACAGAAGAAACAGAATACGTTGAGAATATAAAGAATGATGTGCGCTGGTTAGGCTTTGAATGGGAGCATGAATTATATGCTTCAGATTATTTTGAACAGCTTTATCTTTTTGCAATAAAGCTTATAAGGGAAGGCTATGCATATGTGGATGACAATAACAGTGAAACCATTGCCGCAGAAAAAGGTACGCCCACTACGCCAGGCATAAACAGCAAATACCGAAACAGGAGTGTTGAAGAAAACCTGCAGTTGTTTGAAGAAATGAAGGCTGGAAAATATAAAGATGGCGAACGTGTATTGCGCGCAAAAATTGATATGGCGCATACTAATATGCTCATGCGTGATCCTGTTATTTACCGGATTAAACATGCACACCATCACCGCACAGGCGATAACTGGTGCATTTACCCATTATATGATTTTGCACATGGACAAAGTGATTCCATAGAACATGTAACACATAGTATCTGCACACTCGAATTTGTGCCGCACCGCGAATTATACAACTGGTTTATCGAAAAACTTAATATTTATCCATCACACCAGTATGAATTTGCAAGACGCAATATCAGTTACACTATAATGAGCAAGCGCAAGCTGCTGCAATTGGTAAATGAAAAATATGTTGACGGCTGGGATGATCCGCGTATGCCCACTATCAGCGGCTTGAGAAGAAGAGGTTATACAGCCGCATCTATAAGGGATTTCTGTGACCGCGCCGGCATTGCCAAAAGAGAAAATGTTACAGAGCTTAGCCTGCTTGAGTTTTGCGTGCGTGAAGATTTAAACAAAATTGCATTGCGCAGGATGGTGGTCTTCGATCCCATAAAAGTTGTGCTAACCAATTACAATGAAGAGAACGAATTTGTAAGTGTTGAAGATAACCCGGAAGATGCAAATGGCGGTTTTCGCGATGTGCCGTTCAGCAAAGAACTATATATAGAAAAAGACGACTTTATGGAAAACCCGCCAAAGAAATTCTTCCGTTTATATCCCGGCGGCATGGTGCGTTTAAAAGGCGCTTATATTATTAAATGCGATGAAGTGGTAAAAGACGACGCGGGCAATATCATTCAGCTTAACTGTTCTTACATTCCTGAAAGTAAAAGCGGCAACGACACATCAAACATAAAAGTAAAAGGCACGTTGCATTGGGTAAGCGTAGCGCATGCAATAACGGCCGAAGTAAGATTGTATGACCGTTTATTTAAAGTGGAAGACCCTTCAAGTGAAGCAGGCGATTTTAAAGATTACATCAATGAAAATTCACTGGAAATAATTCCTGCAGTATATGCAGAACCTGCATTAAAAAATGCGCTGCAGGATGAACGATACCAATTCTTACGCAAAGGATATTTTGCTTTGGATAAATATTCCAACGAAGAAAAGCTCATCTTCAACAGAACGGTTACTTTAAAAGATACATGGGCCAAAGAACAACAAAAAAATAGTTGAGTTAATAGAATCTAAAGTAAAAAGGAGCAATATTTTATTTGCTCCTTTTTACTTTACTAATCATTTATAATTTTAATGAATGGATTTAAACAACCGGTTCCATCGAGGCCCCTTATCCCAGCTAAACCATATTAAAGAAGCCTTACCTACAATATGTGTTTCCGGTACAAAGCCCCAGAAACGGCTGTCCTGGCTGCGATGGCGGTTATCCCCCATCATCCAGTAATAGTTATATTTAAACGTATAGTTATTAGTAGGTTTGCCATTAATGACATAACTGCCATTGGCATACTCCAGCTTATTATGTTCATACGTGGTAATAAGCCTTTCATACAAAGCTATATTCTGCGGGGTTAATGTAACGGTTGCCCCGGCTTTGGGAATTGTTAAAGGGCCATAATTATCAAGCGACCATTTAAAATCAGCCGTATCAAATGGAAATGTATGTGTCGTTACATCGGTTAATGCATAGATTGAAATGCGCTTAACATTCGGTTGTCTTTTTACAATGGCGGCCTTATCCGGCGTAAGGTTCATGTAATATATTTTCTGGCTGCCATCCACCTGCACCTGGTCGTTGTTCTCAATATCCATATCCAGAGAATCCTGCAGAAACTGCGGGCTGAAAATAGTGCCATTCGTTTCAACCATATAATCAATCTGCGAAGCAGGCCCCACAAAGGCCGGCTGGTTATTTACATACAATACACCCTCTTTATTCTGTATCACATCGCCCGGTAAGCCTACGCATCTTTTTATATAATTATCGGTTTTATCAAAAGGATGAACAATAACCGGGTAGGTTGCATTTAAAGCATCGCGGTTGCCATTAAACTGGTCCCGCAATACATCATAATATAAAACCTTACTGCCATACCCTTCCAGGTTAATGATGGTATCGCCGGCGGGCACATTAAACACCACCACATCATTTCTTTTTATAGATGTGTAACCCGGCAACCGTTTATAAGGCAATTCTATCCACTTTAAATAAGATGGCGTTGTGGGCATGCCGGGCATGGTATTATGCACAAAGGGAAAACTTAAAGGCGTTGCCGGCAGCCTTGCACCATAACTCCATTTGCTCACAAACAGGAAATCGTTTATAAGCAATGTTTTCTCCATACTTTCAGAAGGTATGGTATAAGCCTCAAAAATAAAAGTGCGTATAAGCGTTGCAGCCACCACGGCAAAAACGGCAGCATCAATCCATTCCCTGGAAGCAGATTTTTTATAACGTTTCATCACTTCCTTACCACCCCATCTTACATCTTTCGAAAAACCGATATAAGGCAAATAAATAAAAGGCAGAAACACCAGCGCCGCATGCTGCAAAAGTGTAAACTGCCCGAAATGCATTACAAAAATGATGGTTATCCATATGGTGACAAACTGCCCTAAGATTGGAACAAACTGCAGCCAGAACCAAACTTTTTTTATACCCGTTGCTTCTACCATGCACCAGGTATTGTAAAATGGCACAAAGGCTTTCCAGGAAGCAATACCCGCTTTTTTAAACAACCCATACACACCTATATGCCAGCCAATGGTTCCAACTATAAATAAGATCCAACCCATAATTTTATTTTAAAGGCAACAAAAATAATGTTCTAATTACGCAACTGCAATTAAGCAAAGTAAAGTTTTCTTAAATATGTTTTAGCGTTTATAATATAATGCAGCCGGTTATTGCAAGGTAAATCCAGGAAGCAAGATGATGAATAGCAAACAAATCTTCGATTATTTTTTGAATGATAATCCTTCAGCCTGCAACGCTTCTTTAAGTTTTGGTATAGAAGATGGCCCCATGCCATGAAAAGATAATACCGCCTTTTCCGTAAGCTGCGAAAGCTCCTTTAAACTATTGATACCATTGTTTTCCAAAGCCCGCCTGGCGGGTGCAGGCAGCGTTGACAACAAATTATTCTGAAGCAAAGCCTTTGTTTTTTTTTGATTTACCGGTTTCCGCAGCAGCAGTTTTTTTAGTTGATTGCCTGCCCGCTTTCCTTAAAGCCTTCTCCATATTTTCTGCAACCCTGAACGCCACAATCTTTGTTATAAGTTCAAGCGGCAATGGTTTATCCAGCGGAAACTGAACAGAACCTTTTGCCCCGGCATATACACTCAGCTCTTTCTTAAACGCTTCAATACCGGATGGAGCCGGGTAAAATCCTATATGATTTTTATAACCTGCAAAATGCACAAGGTTACCGTTTAAAGTAAATGTGGGAATGCCATAACTAATAGTTTCCGCTGCCTGTGGCGCAGCCTTTTTAATAGTGCTGCGCATTTGCTTTAAAAGCTTTTGCACATTGTTGGGAAATGCTGAAATATATTCATCAGTGTTATTGGCAACCGTCATTATACATGGTTATTTAAAAAGTAAGCTACATAAAATTTCAAATTATTACTCATACAAACGCTGCGCTGCTAAAGCATTGCCGCCCACCCTCCACATGATGCAACGTTAAAACTTTCTGAATGTAAAAACATTTTTTAAACCGGCATTTGAGGCTTTCGTCAAGGCAACAAATTTTTTTATTTATGAAAAAGAATCTTTTATTAATTGCATGTGCAATGTTCTCCCTTTCCGTATTTGCACAAACACCCTCCACTGCACCCAAAACCCATAAACACGCCGCCCAAACCACAGCGGTAAAAACTGATGAAGCCACCACAGCCACTTCCAAAGCCACTTTAGCAAGTGATAAGGCTAAAAAGAAAGAAGATGCTGCTAAGAAAGCTTCAGCTACTGTAAAGAAGCAAGACAAGAAGCAGGTAAAGGCCGACAAGAAGGCCGTTAAGTCCAGCACGAAGATGGAAAAGAAAGATAAAAAAGCAGCAAAGAAATCCGCTACATCTGCAAGCCCGGCCTCTAAACAGTAATTAAACACACAACAGTCACAATGAAAAGGACCGTTTCAAGTTTTTGTTTGAAATGGCCTTTTTATTTACAGAGGTTTCGGTTGGTGTCACCAACCGATAGGGAAACAGTAATTAAACACACAACAGTTCAACAACAAAGGCCGTTTCAAGTTTTTGTTTGAAACGGCCTTTTTATTTAGAGATGTTTCGGTTGGTGAGACACCAACCGATAGGGAAAAATATTAAATAAATAGCGCCGAAAAGCTGTGATCGTTTATACAGAGCAGGAAAAAAATCTTCCATTTGTTCATTAATTTTTCCCATAGTATCGCTTCTTTTTTCCATCACAGGCAATAATTTTTCCATTGCTGTCATCCTTTTTTCCATTTATGCGCTTGCTTTTTCAATTTATGCCATTATTTTTTCCATTTTATTGAAATTTCCTTCCATTTCGGACGCTATTTTTTCCATTTAATGCGTGGCGGGTGCAGTAAACCTCGCTTCTATCAGGGTAGATGGGTTTACAACGGTTATTGTACTAAACCCTTTCACAATGCCAAACTGCTCCGTAGCATGAATAATGTTGGGCGTGCCTGTTGTGCTTTTGCCTTTATACAAATGAATTTCACCTTCCCCTGTATTGGTTAGCGTTCCGCCTATCTGCAAGGCAGTATAGTTGGCCGTTTCCCCCGGTTTCAATTTACTGGTGCGTAGTTTGGCCTTCTGCGTGTTTTCATCCACCACAAAACCCCAGTTACCCAGTGCTTTTTGGTTATTGCTGTAGAGTTTCATTAAAAAATTACCGATGGTTTTGATGTGCGCCAGCACCGGCAGCCAAACCTGGTTGCGCAATTCCGTTTCATTCTCGCTTTGCTGCGCTGCTGCGGTAAAGCTGGTGTTATTCGTGGTGGCCTGTTCCACCACGGCGCTGTCGGCATCCAGGTTTATGTTTTGCTGCGTAAGAAAAGGCTGCAAAGGGCTGTCGCCATCGGGGTAACTATTATGTTTGGCGGCAAAAGCAATGAATACCGCCCTGCGTTGGGCGAAGGCGGCGGGGTAATTCACCTTGCCGCTGTCGGTAATGGTAATGCCCCAGTTGCCCAGTTCTTTGGTATTGCCTTTATAAAAGGTTTTCAGAAACTGAACGCTGCCGGTAAGGTGCGCCCAGGGCGCCGTAAAATAATTATTGCGCAACTGCCGGTAGTTTTCACTCTGCTTTTTAAGCAGGGCGCGGCTGGCATCGTGCGTTTGCGCCGCGGTGGCCGCCGCTTCATCGTTAGTGAGCACAATATTTTGCTGTGCCAGGAACGCGGTGAGCGGGCTGGCAGCGCCAAGCGCCGTGTTTTGAGCAATAATGTTGTGCAGCAGGGTAACCTGGCTGGTAAAATCCTCGGGAATAGTTAGTCGTGCCATAATAATGGATTGTTGGTTTAGTGATGTAATAGGTTTACAGGTATATAGTTGGCCTGGGTTATTTAAATCGTTAGTTGATAACCAAATTTAGGATATTTCTGAATATTTAAAATGATTTTTTTCAATGCTATTTCTCTTTCCTTCCGGTGTTTGGCAGCGGTTTACGGGCTATTGCAGCTCTTCTAATACATATCGCTGCTTTTAAAGGCAGGTGCAGATTCCCGCTTTCACGGAAATTACCGGCGGATGGTTGCATGTATTCCATATCATGGCATAGCCCTTATGCAAAATGATAAAGCCGCTGCGCAGGCAGGCTAAAGCAATCTCTATCCACAACACAACAATTTCATTCGTTATGCCCGGCCTGACCGGAGATCTGCTTTTACAATATAAAATGGCCAATGCAATCTGTATTTACCCCAAATCTTTCAAGCTTATACAGCAGGTTCCCGCTTTCGCGGGAATGACGTGCCGGTGCGTGTATCTTTTCTTGCTCCCAATAATAACACAGTCGTTTTTCAGGGAAACAATTATCCGTAGTCTCTTGCAATTATCCCTTCATCAGAAACGAACATTCCATGTAACGGCGGGAATAATGGGGAACAGCGACACCTGTTTGGCCGTAACCTTTAAACTGCCGTCGGCAAGGGCGCCATCCTGGTCAAAATAATAGAAATATGGATTTTGCCGGCTGTAAGCATTGTAAATGCTGAACACCCAACTGCCTTTATACCTGCGCGGTTTCTTTTGTTTGGGCGTATATGTCACTGCCATGTCGAGGCGGTGGTAAGGTTTCATTCGATAAGCATTAATGCTGCTGAATTCCTGCGTAAGCGTGCCATCCACAAAGTAAAAACGCTCCGGCAGCGAGGTGGCATTACCCGTGCCAAACACAAAAGTGGACGAAAGCTTCCACTTGGGCGAAAGTTCATAAATGCCCACAATGGAAAGATCGTGGCGGCGGTCGTATTTACTGGGATATTTACGGCCTTCATTCAACGCCGGGAAGCGCCGCCAGGTCCAGGAGAGCGTATAACCCACCCAGCCGGTAAGCCTGCCCTTTACTTTATTGATAAACAGCTCGCTGCCATAGCTCCAGCCCTTTCCAAATACAAAACTTTCCTCGGGATCGGCCAAACCGGGCGTATATCCCTCCTTATATTCTATCTGGTGCTGCATGGTTTTGTAATAAACCTCTAAAGAAGTCTCAAACATGTTGTTGGCAAAGTTTCTAAAGTAGCCCGCAGCGTATAAAATGCCATCCTGCGGCTGCACCCGGTAAGTAGAAGGCACCCAAATATCGGTGGGCAGCGTGGTTCCGGAGTTACTTACAAGATGTATGTACTGAAGATTGCGTGTTACGGAAGCTTTGATGGAACTATTGTTATCAAACCCGTAACGCAGGGTAATTCTCGGCTCAAAACCGCTGTAAGTTTTTACGTTTTGGCCGCCTTTATACACCGTGCTGTCCAGTTTATTGCCATTAGCGTCAGTAGTGAAGGAAGTATACGGCCCAACTTGTTGAAAAGCGCTGAAACGCACGCCGTAATTGATCTTAATATGGTTGGATACATCCCAATCATCCTGGATATACAGGCCAAATTCGTTGGCAAACTTGCGTTGCGTGTTAGCCGGGGCAAAAACAATGGAATCCTGGCTGCCGCTGGCCACGCTGGGAAAGAAAGTATGATAGATATACTGCCCGCCGAACTTTATTTTGTGCGATGTAGAGGCAAAATAGTCCACATCGGCCTTGGCGCTCCAGTCTTTAATGCCGGAAGAGAGGCCAATTTTGAAATCATCTTGCTTACCGAGGAAATCAAACTTATAATCATTATAAATAAGGGAAACATTAGAAAACAATTTCTTGCTGAAACTGTGGTTCCAGCGAAAAGTGGCTGTGCTGTTGCCCCAGGGAATGGTGGTGCTGAACGAACGGCGGGCATTGTTGAACTTAAATTTGTCCCTTCCAAAATAACCACTCAGGTACAGATGGTCATTATTGGAGATTTGATAGTTAACCTTGGCATTCAGGTCATAAAAATAATAGCCCGAGCCATAAAAGCTGCTGCTCTTCTTAATAAAGGGCTGCATCAGCACATCAATATAGGTTCTGCGGGCCGAAATAATGTAGGAAGCCTTGTTTTTAATGATGGGCCCCTGTATAGAAAGGCGCGATGCAATTAAACCAATGCCTGCATCCACCTGTGTTTTGTTTACATTGCCGTCTTTCATGGCAATATCAATAACAGAAGAGAGGCGGCCGCCATATTGTGCGGGCATTCCGCCCTTAATCAGGCTTAAGTTCTTCACCGCATCGGAATTAAACACCGAAAAAAAGCCAAAAAGGTGGCCGGTGTTGTACACCACGGCTTCATCCAGCAAAATAAGGTTCTGATCGGGGCCGCCGCCGCGTACATAAAAGCCGCTGTTGCCCTCACCGGCGTTGCGCACGCCCGGTAATAGCTGTAACGTTTTAAGAATATCGGTTTCGCCCATAAAAGCAGGCAGGGATTTAACCGTATTAATGCTTAAATCCACCTGCCCCATCTGTGCGCTCTTTACATTGTTCAGTCTTTTCTGCGCGGCAGTGGTTACCACCACATCCTGCATGGTGGCGGCGGTGGGCACCAGCATAATATCCTGCGAAATATCTTTACTAAAATCCGCATCAATTTCCTTTGGGGTGTAACCCACGAAGGAAAAGATGAGTTTATAATTCCCGGCGGGCAAAGTGACGGAAAAATAGCCGTATTGATTGGTGGCCACCCCACGATTTTCGTTGCTTACCAGCACGCTGGCGTTAATTAAGGTTTCGCCGGTGAGGGAATCCTTCACATAACCCTTCCAGGTAAACTTTTGCTGCGCAAAAAGCTGCGAAGCCGTAAGCAATAAGGTAAGAATTAAGGCGGTGCGCATCATTTACTGTTGCCTATTATTGATGGAATCTTCAATAATACCACATTCGAGCATGGCATTCTTATATTTTGGATGAAATTTGCCCAAATAAGGGTTATCAATCTCCCTTTCGGTGGATATCCACCAGCCTTCGCGCTCATCATCAAACGCCATCGGGCATTTTTTGTGGTAAATAACGGCTTTATCGTAGCCGGTAGTTTTTATAAGATGATAAATGCCTTCGGAGGCGGTGTAAAAAAAGCGGCGTTTGTTATTAATAGAGTCAATAGCAATTAAAGTTTGGAGCGCATCGGCAGCATTTTGGGCAATGCCGGTGGCTTTGGAGGCCGCAGCCTCATCAGGCATTTGTTCATAGGGCACACTTATTAAAGATAGCTGCAGGGCGGTGGCATATTTATCGGCGGCAACGGTGTCCCAGTTAATAAACGCCGTGAGCAGGCTGTCGTAATTGATAATTACGCTGTTAAAAGCCAGGTTAAAGGAGTCGGTGTTTTTGCTTACGGACGCTTTTACGTCGGGCGTATTATTGGCTGCCGGTCTATTATTGCAGGCCATTATGATAAACATGAAAAACAAAGCGGTAACGGCGTATTTCAATTGCATCATCAACAGGTTTTTGGCAAAGGTAAAGGCAAACTTGTTGAAGACGGGCGTTTAAACATCAGCGGTAGGTTTGCTATTGTTTTTTAAATATCTTAATTTATCGGCGGCCGTCATTTCGAAGGAGCATAGTAGCATGTTTTTATTTTAACGCATCATGCATGCGACTGAGAAATCTCTGGAGTTTAACGTTGCTCAAAATAAACATCTCAAACCCTCTAAATTCCCAGAGATTTCTCCTGTCTCGAAATGACGTGCGAAGGGGTTTGTGTTTGGCGGTCAGCTTTAATGTTGGTAATGCAGATTATCCAGCGGCCCGTCATTTCGAAGGAGCATTGCTGCATGATTGTCTTTTAAATAAATCATTCATGCGACTGAGAAATCTCTGGAGTTTAACGTTGTTCAAAATAAACATCTTAAACCCTCTAAATTTTAAGAGATTTCTCCTGTCGTCGAAATGACGTGCGAAGGGTCAGACGCTTTTTAAGTGGTAATAATAGATTAAACAGTTCCATAAGCGCCTGACCGATATGCCTAATCAATTTTAATTAGATAACTCCGCACTGCTAATAAGCACATTTTTCGCACTTTATGCACGTGTTGTGCAACAGTTTAAAAGCATATAAATTTCAATCCATTAAATTTGCACGGTTTTTTTCCACTCTTGCTATCATCACAAAATTGAAAACAGTTTATAATGGCAGATATATTTGAAAGGCTTATTAAGAATTACGGCCCTATCGGCGAGCATCGCCAACGTTCCCACGGATATTATACTTTTCCTAAACTTGAAGGCGACATTGGCAACCGCATGCAGTTTCGCGGTAAAGAAGTGGTGGTTTGGAGCTTAAACAATTATTTGGGACTGGCTAATCATCCAGAAATACGCAAAGCAGATACCGAAGCTACGGCAAATTTTGGCCTCGCCTACCCTATGGGCGCCCGTATGATGAGCGGCAACAGCATTTACCATGAACAGCTTGAAAGAGAACTGGCTGCATTTGAACATAAAGAAGACGCTATTCTGTTAAACTACGGCTACCAGGGCATTATGAGCGCCATTGATACGCTTTGCGGCCGGCATGATGTGGTGGTGTACGATGCGGAATCGCATGCCTGTATTATTGATGGCCTGCGCCTGCACCCGGGGCACCGTTATGTGTATCGCCATAACGATGTGGAAGATTGCGAAAAGCAATTACAGCGCGCCGTGGCCCTGGTAGAAAAACAAAAGCAGGGCGGCATTTTAGTGATTACCGAAGGCGTGTTTGGCATGGCCGGCGACCAGGGAAAACTGAAAGAAATTGTGGCTTTGAAAGATAAATACCAGTTCAGGTTACTGGTGGATGATGCGCATGGCTTTGGTACGCTGGGCAAAACCGGCGCTGGCGCGGGTGAAGAACAGGGCTGTCAGGATGGTATTGACCTTTACTTCTCCACTTTTGCCAAATCAATGGCTTCCATTGGCGCCTTTATGGCCGGGCCTGCAGAAATTATAGATTATATACGCTATAACATCCGCTCGCAGATATTTGCCAAGAGCCTGCCCATGCCTTACGTAATAGGCAATTTAAAAAGGCTGGACATGCTGCGCTCTATGCCGGAACTAAAAGCAAAACTGTGGAAAAATGCATTGAAGCTCCAGAATGGTTTAAAAGAAAGAGGGTTTGATATTGGCAAAACCGATTCGGTGGTTACGCCGGTGTATATGAAAGGCGGCATTCCCGAAGCAACGGCCATGGTTACCGACCTAAGGGAAAACTACGGCATATTTTGTTCGATCGTTGTGTACCCTGTTATCCCGAAAGGGCATATTATTTACCGCTTAATTCCTACTGCGGCGCATACGGATGAAGATATTGAAGCTACATTAACGGCCTTCAGCGAAACAAAACAGAAACTGGATGCCGGCGCTTATAAAGTGGAAGATATTGTGCAGATGGCGGAAGCAAGATGAGTTATTTGCGAGTGCACAGTGAATGGTGAGTTAAGCGTACATGCGGAAGATTAATTAAAATTGTTATATACGAAAGAGGCCGCGATGGCCTCTTTTTATTGCCGGTGGATTACCTGATTTTTAAATGAGCAAACCATTCCTTTATATTTGAATTTTATGGAGAGCAGCAAAACCACATTAACTAACATTCTTATTGAGCGTTCCGTAATCAACTCAAAATTGCTGGAAAGAGCGGTTATTATTGACGCTTATCTTCCCACCAATGTGGCCAAGCCGGAGCATATGAGCCTGCTGCTGATAAACGACGGGCAGGATTTGCCCAACATGCCTTTTGAAGATATTCTTAATGATTTACTGCTGGAAAATAAGATAGCACCGGTGCTGTGCATTGGCATTCATTGCGGCGAAAACCGTAAAATGGAATACGGCGTTGCCGGCCAGCCGGATTATAAAGGCCGCGGCGCAAAGGCCGGGGCTTATACTGATTTTATTTTTACCGAATTGCTGCCGCTTATACGCAAAACGTACAATGTGCCGGAGTTTAAACAAAAATCTTTTGCCGGTTTTTCGCTGGGCGGATTGAGCGCGTTGGATATTGTATGGAACCATCCGGAAGAATTTGCCAATGTGGGTGTTTTCAGCGGTTCGCTGTGGTGGCGCAGCAAAGGATACAATGAAGGGTATGATGATGACCGGCACCGCATTATGCACAGGCTGGTAAAAGCAGGTGGTTATTATCCCTGGCTGAAATTCTTTTTTGAATGCGGGGCTTTGGATGAAATTGCCGACCGCAATAAAAACGGCATTATTGATTCCATTGACGATACGCTCGACCTGATTGCGGAGTTAGGTAAAAAGGGTTATACAAACGATTCGGTAAAATACCTTGAACTGGAAGACGGCCATCACGATGTGCCTACCTGGGCCAGGGCTTTCCCTGATTTTTTGGAGTGGGCCTGGCCTAAACAATAGGTATTTATTATTACCGCCCAACCCTCAGCAAAATAATTTTGTCAATCGGCCGTTAAACCCTGAATCAGATAGTTATCTGCTTAATTTTATGGCGATATTCCGGAATAAGTTTGTGCTTATATTTGAAATTACAAAACTGCATTTTACGTTCTACCAATTTAATATCCATTTTATATGAGAAAAATCTCCAGTGCTGCCTTGTTTGCAATAACAATATTGTTTTTTGCATCGTGCCAAAAAGGTATTGATGATACTGTTACAACCCCGCCTGGTGATTCTACCGGTTCTCAAACGCCTTCGGCAGACGATCTTATAAAAGATACCGTATTGCTTATTTGCCAGGATGTGTATTTATGGAATACCCAGATACCTGCAAGTTTTGATGCCCGTTCTTACGAAAGCCCAGAGGATGAAATGATCGCCATTCGCCAGTTCAGCCATGAAACAGGCTTTGCCGACCCGGTTGACCGTTTCAGTTTTGCCGTAAAACAGGATGAATGGGACAATGTGAGCACCGGCGTGGCAGAAGATTTTGGCATGAGCATATTCTTTAATACGCCAACAGACCTGCGGGTGAAATTTGCTGAAATTGCATCGCCTTCAGGAATGGCCGGCATAAAAAGAGGCTGGCAGATAATAAAAATAAACGGCAATTCGCAGATTGACACAAGCGAGGCTACTATAAACCGTATAGTGGATGCTGTATTTTATAGTGAAAGCACCAGCTTTACTTTTAAAAAACCCGATGGCAGTGAAACAGCGATTACATTGCATGCGGGTACTTATCAAACGCACCCCATATTTGCAGATTCTGTGTACACCGTGAACGGGAAACAGGTGGGTTACCTGGCGCTCAATTCTTTCCTGGGCGATACAACGGCTATTTATACGGAGTTTGCCCGCATTTTCAGCAATTTCCAGTCTAAAAATGTAAGTGAGGTGATCGTTGACCTGCGTTATAATGGCGGTGGTTATGTAAGCATGGCTGAAAAACTGGCCAACTACCTGGCACCTGTGGCCAGCAACAACCAGGTAATGTACACAGAAACCTTTAATGCCAATTATACTAATTATAATACGACAGCATTGTATAAAAAGCTCGGAACGGTAAATGCTGGTAAGATTTATTTTATTGTTTCAGATAATACGGCATCGGCCAGTGAGTTGTTAATAAATGCTTTGAAGCCATTTGTAGAGGAAAAGTTGGTGGGCCCGGCGTATAATACCAATGGAAAGCCGGTAGGTTTCTTCCCGATTCCTGTGGGCGATTGGTACACTTTCCCTATTTCATTTAAAACGGTGAATAAAGATGGTTATGGTAATTATTTTGATGGTTTTACCATAGATCATCCCACCTGGGACGGGCTTGATAAAGATTGGGGGGATACAGAAGAGAACTGCCTGCATTCCGTGCTTACTTATATTCAAACAGGAATATTTGGTTATGCTGATAATGGGCCAGGCAATATATCCAATTCGGTTGTTAGTAAAAATGTAAGGGCAATTAATAAGAAAATCCAGTCGAGAACGGCATTTACAGGCGCTGTAGCCAAAGAGAAATTCCGTTAGTAAGTATATTTGTGACTGCATAAAAAAGCTCCTGTGTCAGGAGCTTTTTTTATTTTTAAACCAGCATTTCCGTTCTTGCTTGATGGCAATAGTGGCGGTGTCTTTCATAACAAATTGAGTGCTGTCTGAAATCTTCTTTTTTAAGTTAGTGATATAGACATCGGCTTTAGCGGCCTGCTCTCTCTGTAATGGGCTCATTTTTTTCTGAGCGGTTTGGCCGGTTACCATAGTTGCGGAAAACAGAAGCATTGCAAAAGGTAAAAGTATTCTATTCATGTTTTTAAGACTTTGTTACCATAATAAAGTAAAATAAATAGTCACTTTTAACAATGCTTATACCAGGTTTCTAATCCCTAAAAAACAATAAAATTACTTTTGGCCTAAATTTTAAGAAGCTTTTGCAACAAAAACAAATTTTTCTGGCAAATTATATTACCTTTGCCGACTTATGTTTTTTGGAGCATTAACCGCCTTTCGCCTTTCATTTTTACATCATCACAAATTATTAATTGTTATTTGGCAATAGCTGAATAAAATTATGTTGCTCAAGGGAGTGACACAACCGTGATGCCATGAAATACCAAAGCCGGTAACCAAAAAACAAATCATCAGAAAAATTGAAATTTCAATATGGCTATCAAAAAAGAAAATCGTCCTAAAGCCAATTTTTCTAAAATAACTATTGGTCTTGCCTCTCCCGATAGTATTTTGGAACGCAGCTTTGGTGAAGTTTTAAAACCTGAGACTATCAATTACCGCACGTACAAACCAGAGCGCGATGGTTTGTTTTGCGAGCGCATTTTCGGACCTGTAAAAGATTACGAGTGCGCCTGCGGCAAGTATAAAAGAATCAGGTACAAAGGCATTGTTTGCGACCGTTGCGGTGTAGAGGTAACTGAAAAAAAGGTTCGCCGTGAAAGAATGGGGCATATTAAACTGGTGGTACCGGTAGTGCACATCTGGTACTTTAAAAGCCTTCCCAACAAAATCGGTTATTTATTGGGCGTAAGCTCTAAAAAGCTGGAAACAATTGTATATTATGAAAGATATGCAGTTATTCAGCCAGGTATTCGTGAAGACAAAGGTTTGCAAACCGGCGATCTTTTAACGGAAGAAGAATACCTGGATATAATTGATAATCTTCCAAAAGATAATCAATACCTGCCGGATGAAGACCCGCAGAAATTTATTGCCAAAATGGGTGCAGAAGCGGTGCATGATTTATTGGCGCGCATTCAGTTGGATGATCTTAGCTATAATTTGCGTAATGCAGCCGCTAACGAAACTTCCCAGCAGCGTAAAGCAGATGCGTTAAAACGCTTAAGCGTAGTGGAAGCTTTCCGCGATGCCAGCACAAGAATCAGCAATCATCCGGAATGGATGGTAATGCAATATATACCGGTTATTCCGCCGGAATTACGCCCGCTGGTTCCTTTGGATGGCGGCCGTTTTGCATCTTCTGACCTGAATGATCTTTACCGCCGTGTAATTATCCGTAACAACCGTTTAAAACGCTTATTGGAAATTAAAGCGCCTGAAGTAATCTTACGTAATGAAAAACGTATGCTGCAGGAAGCGGTTGACAGCTTGTTTGATAACAGCCGTAAATCAAACGCGGTTAAGGCTGAAGGTGGCCGTGCCTTAAAATCTTTAAGCGATGTGCTTAAAGGTAAACAGGGCCGTTTCCGCCAGAACCTTTTAGGTAAACGTGTTGACTATTCCGGCCGTTCTGTAATCGTGGTGGGCCCCGAGCTGAAAATGCACGAGTGCGGTTTGCCAAAAGATATGGCTGCGGAATTATTCAAGCCGTTTATCATCAGAAAATTAATTGAAAGGGGTATTGTAAAAACAGTAAAATCTGCCAAGAAATTAGTTGACAGAAAAGATGCTGTTGTTTGGGATATTCTTGAAAATATATTAAAAGGGCACCCGGTTATGCTTAACCGCGCCCCTACGCTTCACCGTCTTTCCATCCAGGCATTCCAGCCTAAACTGGTAGAAGGTAAAGCCATACAATTGCACCCGTTGGTAACTACAGCGTTCAACGCTGACTTTGACGGTGACCAGATGGCGGTGCACGTTCCGTTAAGCAATGCTGCCATCCTGGAAGCACAGTTATTAATGTTGTCTTCGCACAATATTCTTAACCCGCAGAACGGTACGCCAATCACCCTTCCTTCACAGGACATGGTATTAGGTCTTTACTATATTACAAAGGGCAAAAAAAGTACGCCTGAAGAACCCGTAAAAGGGGAAGGCAAAGCTTTTTACAGCCTTGAAGAAGTAATGATCGCCTACAATGAAGGCAAGGTTGACCTCCATGCACATATTAAAGTGCGTACAGAAGTGCGTGAAAAGAATGGCGATATAGTTAAAAAATTAATTGAAACAACTGTTGGCCGTGTAATGTTTAACCAATTCGTTCCAAAAGAGGTTGGTTACATTAATGCATTACTTACCAAGAAGAACCTTCGTGAAATTATTGGCGATATCATCAAAATAACAGATGTTCCAAAATCAGCCAAATTTCTTGATGATATTAAAACCCTTGGTTTCCGCATGGCCTTCCGCGGTGGTTTAAGCTTTAGCGTAAACGATTTAATTGTTCCTGATGTAAGAAGCGAAATGATCGAAAACGCAAAATCTGAAGTGGAAGACATCCGTGAAAGCTATAACATGGGCCTTATCACCAATAACGAAAGGTATAACCAGGTTATTGATATTTGGGGCCGCGTGGATATGCGCATTACCGAATCATTGATCCAGGAAATGGCAAAAGATAAACACGGTTTCAACTCAGTTTATATGATGCTTGATTCCGGCGCCCGTGGTTCTAAAACACAGGTAAAACAACTTGTAGGTATCCGCGGATTGATGGCAAAACCAAGAAAGAGCGGTTCAAGTGGTTCTGAAGTAATTGAAAACCCGATTCTTTCCAACTTTAAAGGCGGGTTAAATGTATTGGATTACTTTATCTCAACACACGGTGCCCGTAAAGGTTTGGCCGATACAGCCCTCAAAACAGCAGATGCCGGTTATTTAACCCGTCGTTTGGTGGACGTGGCACAGGATGTTGTTATATCTGAAGAAGATTGCGGCACATTGCGCGGCATTGCCACATCAGCATTAAAAGATAATGAAGAAATAATTGAATCTTTGGGCGACCGCATACAGGGCCGTACTTCATTGCATGATGTATATGATCCACATACGGATGAATTGATTATTAATGCAGGCGAAGAAATTTCTCCGGAAGTTGCTAAACGCATTGATGAATCAGGTATTGAAAGTGTTGAAATACGTTCGGTATTAACCTGCGAAAGCAAACGCGGCGTATGTGTAAAATGTTATGGTAAAAACCTTGCTACCGGTTACCTGGCGCAGCGCGGCGATGCAGTAGGCATTATCGCAGCACAGTCAATTGGTGAGCCGGGTACACAGCTTACACTACGTACCTTCCACGTAGGTGGTGTTGCGGGTGGCGCTTCCATTGAATCTGCATTAACCGCAAAATTTGATGGTACCATTCATTTTGATGGTTTACGGAGTGTTCAGGCGGTAAACAACGAAGGCAATAAAATACAGGTTGTAATTGGCCGTACGGGTGAGGTTCGTATCATGGATATGAAAAACGACCGCCTGCTTATTACCAATAATATTCCTTACGGTTCTGTGCTCGCAGTAAAAGACGGGCAGGAAGTAAAGAAAGGCGATACCATTTGCACATGGGATCCGTTCAATAACGTTGTTGTAGCCGAAATACCGGGTACTGTTAAATTTGAAAATGTACTGGAAGGCATCACTTACCGCGAAGAAGCCGATGAACAAACAGGCCACCGCGATAAAGTGGTTATAGAAACAAAAGATAAAACCAAAATACCTTCAATAATGGTTGAAGGTGCAAAGGATACAAAATCATATAACCTTCCTGTCGGCAGCCGTCTGATTCTTGAAGAAGGCGATGCTGTAGCGGCTGGTGATGTAATCGTAAAAATTCCGAGAACGCTTCGTAAATCAGGCGATATCACAGGGGGTCTTCCACGTGTAACAGAATTGTTCGAAGCCAGAAACCCGAGCAACCCTGCCATTGTTTCTGAAATTGATGGGGTGGTTGCCTTTGGTAATGTAAAACGCGGTAACCGTGAGATCATTGTTGAAGCAAGAGATGGCATCATTAAAAAATACCTCGTTCCACTCACAAGGCAAATTTTGGTACAGGACGGCGACTTTGTAAAAGCGGGAACGCCGATGAGTGACGGACAAATTGCACCTGCTGATATTCTTGCCATCAAAGGGCCCTTTGCAGTTCAGGAATATGTAGTAAATGAAATACAGGAAGTTTACCGCCTTCAGGGTGTACGTATTAACGACAAACACATTGAAGTTATCGTTCGCCAGATGATGAAGAAAATTGAAATTGTAGATGCAGGCGACAGCAAATTCCTGGAAGAAGACTTAGAAGACAGGTTCGACTTTATTGAAGAAAATGACCGCCTCTTTGAAAAGAAAGTGGTTACCGATGCAGGTGAAAGCACTAAACTTCGTTCAGGCCAGATTATCTCGCTGCGTGAGTTAAGGGAAGAAAACTCTGTTTTGCGCCGTTCAGATAAGAAACTGGTGGATGTAAGGGATGCCGAACCCGCAACTGCAAGGCCGGTTCTTCTTGGTATTACGAAAGCTTCTCTTGGCGTGCAAAGCTGGATATCAGCCGCATCATTCCAGGAAACAACCAAAGTATTAAGTTCTGCAGCCATCAATGGCAAGAGCGATGATATGCTTGGATTGAAAGAGAATGTAATTACCGGTCACTTAATTCCTGCGGGCAGTGGTTTACGCGAGTTTGAAAATATGATTGTAGGAAGCAAGGAAGAATATGAATTGCTCACCACAACACGCGAAGCAATGAATTTCGATGAAGAAGAATAATTGTTCAAAGCAATAAATTAAAAGCAGGAAGCGAAAGTTTCCTGCTTTTTTATTTTATAGCCATCAATGCCAGCATTACTGCGCTTTCTTCAGCAAAACAATATAGGTGGGAAAATGATCGCTGTAACCGCCACGAAAAACATTACCATCCCACGTGCGCATGGGATAACCCTTGTATTTGCCTGTATTTTCAACCATAAATTCTTTATTAAAAATATGCGGCTGAAAAAAGAAATAACCTTGTTGATTTTTATCAAGCCAGGCATAGCTTATAATGATCTGGTCAAATAAGCCCCACGCATCCTGGTAAGCCAGCGTACCAATTCCTTTTTTGTATAAATCAACCCAGGGATTATATAAGCCTCCGGGTTTTACATCTGTTATTTTTCCTTTTGCGCCCAATATTTTTGTAATGCTTTCATTTATTGGATCATCATTTAAATCCCCCATAACGATAATCTTTGCGCCGGGTTTATATTTTTCAATCGAATCAATAAAATTCCTGTCAACCCGTGCTGCTGCAAAACGACCCGGTGCGCTGCGCTGCTCGCCCCCTACCCTGCTTGGCCAGTGATTAACAAACACATAAATCGTGTCTCCATTTAAAACACCTTTCACCCATAAAATATCCCGTGTATAAGCGCTTGTCTTGGCACCTTCCGGCAAAGGCACAAACAACTTCCTGCTGTTAAGCACAGTAAAGTATTTTGGATTATAAATAAGCGCAACATCAACGCCACGAATATCCCTTGAATCATAATGCACCATACTATAATTACGGTCTTTTAGCAAAGGATGATGAATAAGATCGTTTAACACCGTATCATTTTCTATTTCTGCAACGCCTATAAAAGCAAAACCATCTGGATTGATATCTGTTCCTATTTGCGAAACAACCGTGGCCAGGCGCAGCACCTTTGCCTGGTAAACCTTGCTGTTATAATTCTTTATGCCACCCGGCAAAAAATCTTCATCATTTATGTTGGGATTATTGATGGTATCAAAAAAATTTTCCAGGTTATAGAAAGCTATAACGGCAGGCTTATAATGCTGGCTTTGAGCATCAATGATTTTAAAAACAAGGATTGCAATAAGCAGCAGTAAGACAGTTTTCATTTTTAAGGTGTTTAGATTTCATGGCGTACGGTAACAGCAATTTAAATAACTGTATTGAAATTGAAAAAATATATCTTAGATTTGAATACCCTTAATCTTTACCTTATGCTTCGCAACCTTTTAACCGCCACCCTCCTGAACATTCCTTTTTATGTTTTTGCACAACAAACTATTGCTGATTCAATTCCTTCCGCAGACTCAACTACCCTACAACAATTGAAAGCCGATATTGCTGATAACATTCCTATCATTACGCTCGATGATAATGAGCTGGGAGATGCAGGTGCACAAAATATATCTTCTTTATTAACCGCAGGCCGCGACCCGTTTTATAATGCAGCCACATTTAATTTCAGCGTGGCAAGATTTCGCATCCGTGGGTACAATGCAGATAATTCGGCCACTTACATTAATGGCATTCCAATGGATAACCTTGACAATGGTTATACGCCTTTTGGCTTATGGGGCGGTTTGAATGACATATTCCGCAACCGCGACATCAACTTTGGTATTCGTTATAATACGTTTGCTTTTGGCGATATTGGTAACTCAACCAATATTGATGTGCGTGCCGGCAAACAGAGACGGCAAACCAGCATTGGTTACGCTTTATCAAACAGAAGTTATAATCACCGCATTATTTTCACACACAGTACCGGCATCAATAAAAAAGGTTGGGCGTTTACCGTTTCCGGAAGTTGGCGTTATGCTGATGAAGGTTATGTGCCAGGTACTTATTTTAATGGCTATAGCTGGTTTATTGCAATTGATAAAAAGCTGGGGCAAAAACAAATATTATCTTTTATAGCATTTAATGCACCGGCAGAAAGCGGCAGGCAAAGCGCTTCCACACAGGAGATAATGGATATTGCCGGAACGCATTATTATAATCCATCGTGGGGTTATCAAAACGGCAAAAAAAGAAATGCTAATATCAGCAAAACAAACCAGCCTGTAATACTGCTTACACACGATTTTCGCATCAGCAATAAAACCAATCTCACTACATCGATGAGCTATATTTTGGGAGAACGTTCTTATTCAGCGCTTGACTGGTATAATGCACCAGACCCGCGGCCTGATTATTATCGTTACCTGCCTTCCTATTATAACAGTGATCTTCATCAGCAACAATTAATCTATACTAACCTGGAAAATAATGAAGCAGCAAGGCAAATAAACTGGGATAATTTATATAACACCAACCGTTATAATACGGCAACTATTAATAATGCAAATGGTATTGAAGGCAACACGGTAACCGGCAACCGTTCTTATTACATACAAGGCGAAAGAGTAACAAACAGTAAACGCTTCATCTTTAATACGGTTTTAAATTCAAGCCTGAGTAATCATATTGATTTTACTGCCGGTGAAAATTACCAGTCAACCAATAATAATTATTTCCAGCGCATAAAAGATTTATTAGGTGGCAGTTTTTGGGTCAATATAAACCAGTTTGCGCAAAGGGAATTTTCAACAGATAACAATGCCTATCAGAATGATTTGGACCATCCCAACCGCATTGTAAAAACAGGTGATAAATACGGTTATAATTATAATATAAAGATTGATAAAGCAACGGCATGGTCACAGTTTGTATTCAGGTTTCCGCATATAGATTTTTTTATTGCCGGCGAAGGTTCGCAAACAGTTTTCAAAAGGATTGGCAATGTAAGGAATGGGTTATTTCCCGATAATTCTTACGGAAAATCCTCACCCAATGTTTTTTATAACTATGCTGTAAAAGGAGGCATCACCTATAAAATAAACGGCAGGAATTATTTGTATATAAGCGGTGCAATACTTACCCGTGCCCCTTATTTTGAAGATGCCTATATATCTCCGCGTACAAGAGATTTCACTCAGGACAGTCTGCGAAGTGAAGCCATTCAAACACTGGAAGGAGGTTATATTTTAAATGCACCCAGGTTTAAAATTCATTTAATTGGTTACTACACGCAAATGAAACACGCATTTAATATGCTTACTTTTTATCACGACGAATACCAGGATTTTGTAAACTATGCTTTAAGCAATATTGATAAATTATATTTTGGAAGTGAGTTTGGTTTTGAGGCGAATGTAGCCCGCAACATAACAATCAGCGGCGCCGCTGCTGTTGGAAGATATTATTATAACAGCCGCCAGCAGGCCATTACAATAGTTGATAATACGGCAACTATATTAAATAAAGAAACAGTTTATGCAAACAATTACCGCATTCCCTCAACACCGCAAGAAGCTTATAGTTTTACTATCACTTACCGTTCACCTAAATTCTGGATGATAAGTTTAACCGGTAATTATTTTGATTATATATGGCTTGATTTTAACCCGCTGCGAAGAACTGCGCTGGCTACTGAAAATCTTGATGCAAAAAGCGATCTGTTTCATGAAGTGATTGACCAGCAACAATTAGATGCACAATACACCATTGATGTATTCGCCGGCTATTCATGGCGCATTCCGCATGCATATATCGGATCGGGTTTTCGAAAGAAACCTGTGTATCTGGCTATGTATGCCGGCATCAGCAATATTCTCAATAACAAAAATATTATTTCAGGCGGCTATGAACAATTGCGCTATGATTATTCCACATCCGACATTAATAAATTTTTGCCCAAATATTATTACGCTTACGGATTGAATTATTTCGCAAGTATTGCCTTACGTTTTTAAAATCACCAAAACTCTTATATGAAAACATCAACCTTACTCATCTGCACGGCATTTGCAATTATTTCCTGCAACAAAAAATTTGACGAGCCGCCGGCTTACGCAGCGCCAAACCTCACACCAACATTAACTATTGCGCAATTAAAAGCCATGCACACAACGGGCAGTTATGAAACCATTTCAACAGATGATATAATTGAAGGCATTGTTATTGCCAACGACTCATCGGGCAATTTTTATAAACAGATAATTATTGAAGATTCTACCGCAGGCATTGCCATAAATATTGACGATTATAATTTATATACGTCTTACCCGGTAGGCAGAAATGTTTTTATAAAATTAAATGGTTTGATATTATATGATGATAACAGGTTGATTGCAATTGGCGCCGATAAAGATGCAAACAATAATATTAATGCCATTGCAGCCTCATTGAAAAATCAATATGTAATTAAAGGGGTGAATAATGTTCCTGTATTGCCAAAAATTGTTGATGTAAGCGATTTAAATGACGGCTATCAAAACATGCTGATCCAATTAACAAATATGGAATTCAGCGAAGCAGATACCAGCAAAACGTATGCTGACACTTCGGCTTCTCAGAATACAGTAAATTTTATATTGAAGAATTGCGCAAACAAAACCATCACACTCCGCAACAGTGGCTTTGCAAATTTTGCAGGCGCAAATGTGCCTAATGGTAACGGAAGCATTACCTGCATTTATTCCATTTACAATACAAGCAAACAAATTCTTATACGCGATACAAGCGATGTACAATTTAACGGAACACGCTGCAACGGCGGGCCGGCTGTGCAAACATCTATCGCCGATATCAGGAGCATGTACAAAGGCCATGATATAAAACTCGGCGCCTATAAAATTGGCGGTGTTGTAATATCTGATGCGGCGAATAAAAATATTGCAAATGGCAATATTGTTTTGCAGGATGGCAATACGGGCATCTCGGTTTATTTTGGCGGAACAATAACGTATAATATCGGCGATTCAATTGTACTGGATGTAACAGGCGATTCGTTGCAGAATTATAACGGCTCACTTGAAATTAAAACGTCATCGGGCACTATAAAACCCGACCCTGTTGCTACCGGTAAAACTGTTATTCCGCAGCAACTTTCTATTGCGCAGCTCAGTTCAAATTTGCCGGATATTGAATACACTTTAATCAAAATTGTAAATGCAAAAGCAAGCGGCGGTACAACTTATTCTGGCAGCAGGACGTTAACCGATGCTTCGGGCAACATTACTTTATATACTTCTGCATCCGCAAGCTTTGCCAATGATAATTTACCAGCAGAAGAAAGTGACTGGATAGGCTTTGCAAAATTCTTTGGCAACACCAAAGAATTTACCATTCGTAATACCACCGATGTAACAACAAGCAGCGGTACCAATGATGCCGATGGCATTGAGCTAACAGCTTCACCATTCACTTTAAACTTCGATAATATAGCAGCAGGATTACCACAAGGTGTATTTGTAAAAGCAGCTTCTTCATCCACATCCGTTGGTGCTGATGGGGTTTACAGCGGCAACCAGTCTTCCTGGAGCAATACATCATCCGGTTTTAAAAATTATGCAAGCGCAACCGGCTTGAACGCAGCAAGCAGTTCTGCAGACCAAAATGCTTCAGCCAACCGGGCATTGGGTGTAAAACAAACCGGTTCAACGGGTTTTGATCCTGGCGTTGCGTTTGTTTTTGAAATAAACAATACAAGCGGTAAAACAAATATCAGCCTGAGTTTCTTACTTCAATCTTTGGCTGATGGCGTTGGCCGCACAACAATCTGGCAAGTTGATTATGCGATTGGAGATAATCCAAACACATTCATTCCTGTAACCACATCTCCTTCATCAATAGCCACAGGTTCAGTTTTCAGCAGTACACCTGTAACGGTAAATTTTGGAGCTGCTTTGGATAATAAAAATTCCAAAGTTTGGATCCGTATTGTTACGCTGAGTGCAACCACCGGCAGCGGCGGCAGGGCTTCAACCGGCATAGATGAAGTGGAGTTAAAATGGAACTGAATTATGATAAGCCTTATCAGAATAAATTCCATCGGCACTGCAAAGCCGGTTTGATGAAGTTGAAATATGCATTCAATTTTTTGCTCTCCGGTCAGACAGCTTTCATGGGCTAACCGGTTAAAAATATTCCGCATCATCCGGCATCATTTTTATTTTACCGGAGCTTTCATATTTGCGGTATTTGTCAGCAATATCTTTGGATTGTTTTTGATGATTGATATATAAATCGCCGTCTTTCCATTCAATGGTATAACCTTTCTTTTTATCAATTAAACCATCGGCGGCAAGCACGTCAGTAAAATCTTTCATTTGCTGCAGCTTTACTTTTGCGTTTTCAATACCGGCTTTTGCATTGGCCATTGCAGCATCAATTTGCTGTTGTAATTTTTCACTATTAAACTGCGATTTAAAATCTTCGCTATCAAACTTTTGCTGTAATGCCTGCATATCTTTTTGCATCTTGGTAAAATCAACCTTTGCAATTTCTGCCCGCGCTTTTTGCATGGAAACATTGGCATCTTGTTGAACCTTATCCCAGTTAATTTTATCAAAACTTGCCTTCATCTGTTTTTCCATCGCTTTAAAATCCACAGAGGAAAGTGCCTTGGCAATATCTTTATTTACATCAATCTTTATCTCATTCATATGCTTGTTAAGCTTTACCATGTTTTCGTTAAGCGCTTCTATTGCTTTATCAAAATCTTTGACATTGCTCTCAGGCAATGTGTCGGTTTTATTGATGGTTTCAGCCATCTTCCTGTTGGCGTAATTATACATGCAGGGATTTTCCCAGGAACAAAGCAGCAATGCTGTTGCAGACAGCACAAATAATCTTATTCCAAAAAGTTGGCGGAATGTCTTTTTCATATTGTGTGGTTTTGATTAACGAATTTTTTCGTACATCAAACGTACGATTATCTTCGTATAATGTTACAATCATTATTTTCTTTAAGAAAACTTAAACAAATAATAGAAAACTGCTGAACTATTTGATTAAGGTGGAAATGGAATACCGGGTCAGACGTTTCAGGATTCTATGCTCAGCTGACCACTTGAAAGCGTCGGACCGGTAGCTGATAATGATATTTTATCACCAAAAATTTAAAAAAGAGGGCGTTATAGTGAAAGGCTTGTCGCCTGCGCTAAATGCGGGCATCAAATACCTGTTCAAAGTTTTTAACCAGCTTTTCTTTCACGTCATTCATATCAATGGCATATCCAAGTTCTTTTTGCATGGAAGTTACCTGCTTATCTTGTATGCCGCAGGGTGTAATAAAATTGAAGTAATTAAGATCGACATTTACGTTTAAAGCAAAACCATGCATGGTAATCCATCGGCTGCAGCGAATGCCCATTGCACAAATTTTTCTTTCCTTTCCTTTAGTAGCTGCATCAAGCCAAACGCCGGTTTCCCCTTTACTCCGCTCTCCTTTCAGGCCATATTCGCCAATAGTTAAAATAATAACTTCTTCAAGACTGCGCAGATACCAGCCAAGATCAGTTTTATAATGATCCAAATCTAAAACAGGATAACCTACAAGTTGCTCCGGCCCGTGAAAAGTAATATCCCCGCCCCTGTTTATATGAAAATATTCAATACCTCTTGCTGCAAGCATCTGGTCATTGATGAGCAGGTTTTTCTCCTTGCCATTCTTTCCCAATGTATAAACGGGGTTATGTTCAACAAACAGTAAATAATCAGGCAGGTTTAAATTCTCCTGCTTTGCCTTTATTTTTTGCTGAAGCAATTCCTCCTGGTAATCCCAGGTTTGCTTATAAGGGCGGCGGCCTAAATCCTGCAAAATAATTTCACGCATGCCGCAAAATTACGATAAGTGATGAAGCAACTTATTTTTGCAGCCATGAACCAGGATGAAGAGATTATAAAAGAAGAACCCGCAGAAGAATTATACGAGCGCAAAACGTTTAAAGTAGATGCCGGCCAGGAACCCCTGCGCATTGACAAATGGGTACAGCAGCGTATTGAAAATGCCAGCCGTAATAAAGTGCAGCAGGCCATTGACGCAGCTTTTTTAACTGTAAACGGCAAGCCGGTAAAAAGTAATTATAAAGTAAAGCCAGGCGATCATATTCTTTTAATGAGTCTTATAAACCCCGAATACACAGAAGTCAAGGCTGAAAATATTCCTTTGAACATAGTGTATGAAGATGATGATGTAATGGTATTAAACAAGCCGCCAAATATGGTTGTGCATCCGGGTGTGGGCAATTACACAGGCACATTATTAAATGGTATTGCTTATTATTTGCTGCAACAAAAACCGGGTATAACAGAAGACGATTTACCAAGGTATGGCCTTGTTCACCGCATTGATAAAAATACAACCGGCTTGATTGTGCTTGCCAAAACAGCCGAAGCAGCGGCGCATCTTGCCAAACAGTTTTTCAATCATACGGTTTCAAGAAAATACACTGCCGTGGTTTGGGGAAATATAGAAAATGATGAAGGTACTATTGTGGCGCATGTGGGCAGGCATTTGCGCCACCGCAAAATGTTTGATGCTTATCCTGAAGGCGATCATGGTAAGCATGCCATTACCCATTATAAAGTGATAGAAAGGTTTAATTACGTAACTGAAGTTGAGTGCAGGCTTGAAACCGGGAGAACGCACCAGATACGTGTGCACATGAAACATATCGGCCACACTTTATTTAATGATAAGGAATATGGCGGCGATAAAATTTTAAAAGGAACAATCTATACCAAATACAAACAGTTTGTAGAAAACTGTTTTGAAATTTGTCCGCGTGTTGCCCTGCATGCGGCTACACTGGGTTTCGTTCATCCCAAAACAAATAAGGAATTGTTTTTTGAAGCGCCGCTGCCTGATGACATGCGCCTGCTGATTGAGAAATGGAGAAGCTATACAAATAAAAAATAAACCGGCAAACAGTGTTCAATATAGTTTGTTGCCGGTAACTGTTATTTATAAAAATGGTTGTAAACTATTTTGCATCCAGTTGCTTCAGGTATTCGTAAATATCTTTCCACCCGGTGGTTTCAAGCGCCAATGCTGTTTCGCGCAATACTTCAACCGTATCAGTTATTTCTTTCATGCCAAGGCCTTCATTGCGATGTATCCAAAGGCATTTGCAGCCCATGTTTTTTGCTAACTGAACATCGGTTATCCTGTCGCCGATAACAAAGGAATTGGGCACATCATAATTGGGATCGTCCAGGTAATGCTTTATTAAACCAATGCGCGGTTTGCGGTTTGGCGATTTTTCATGCTTGAAAGAAGGATCAAAATATACAGCACTGAAATTAATGCCTTCATTTTCAAAACTCTTCATTATAAAATCCTGTATCGGTTGAAAATGGCTGTATGGAAATGATTCCGTGCCCAAACCATCCTGGTTGCTTACGACTACCAGTTCATAATCCAGTTCTGTTGCAATCAGGTTAAGGTATTTAAATACATGCGGAAAAAACTGGAGTTTATCCCAGCTATCAATATTGCCCCCTTTAGGTTCAATGATCAATGTACCATCGCGGTCGATAAATAAAAGTTTCTTTGCCATGGCTGCAATAATACTTTAAGTTGAAGAATCACAGAAATACAAATCTTACCTGCATATAAAAACATTGCTTATTTTTAAAAATCTTATCATCTAACGAATTTACCATGAACAATTCAAGAAGGAATTTTATAAAACAAAGCACTTTTACAATGGCAGCACTTTCATTGTCTAAAACCAAATCTTTTGCGTCTGCCTTTGCTGCAGATCATATTACAGGCGTTCAGTTGTATTCTGTGAGGGATGATATGGACAAAGACCCGTCGGGCACTTTAAAACAGCTGGCCGCCATGGGTTACCAATATGTAGAACACGCCAATTACAGGAACAGGAAATTTTATGGATACACCGCGCCGGAATTCAAAAAACTTTTAGATGATCTCGGTTTGAAAATGCGCAGCGGCCACACGGTTATGACCGCAGCGCATTGGGATAATGCCAAAAATGATTTTACCGACGTTTGGAAACAAACCGTGGAAGACGCCGCCACACTGGGCCAGTTATATGTTATAAGCCCCTGGCTTGATGAAGCACTGAGAACAGATATGGACAAGCTTAAAAAAATGATGGAAATATTTAACAAGAGCGGAGAGCTTTGTGGCAAATACAATATGAAGTTTGGTTATCATAATCACGATTTTGAAATTGTTACAAAAGTGGGCGATGGGAATTTATATGATTTTATCATTAAAAACACCGATCCAAATCTTGTAATCCAGCAGATAGATATTGGCAACATGTATGGCAATGGCGGCAGGGCAATTGAGATAATGAAGAAATATCCCGGCCGTTTTCAATCGATGCATGTAAAAGATGAGATAAAAGCAGCCAAAGGTGAAATGGGCGGCGAGCCTTATGAAAGTGCCGTACTTGGCAAAGGCGTTTTAAATGTGCGGGAAATTCTCGACTATGGTAAAAAACACGGTGGCACTAAACATTTTATTATAGAACAGGAATCTTACCAGGGCCAGGCGCCACTGGATGCCATGAAAGAAGACCTGGCTATGATGAAGAAATGGGGATATTAAATAAACACACAAATTAATGTAAATGTAAAGCGCTCTCAAAAGGAGCGTTTTGCGTTTTATTTCACTCTCCCGGCGAGTTGCAGCAATGAAACAGATTTGAGTTAATTCATTACCTTCACGCCCTACCAAAATTGACTGTGAAGCAGATAAACCAACCCCTGATAAAGAAGTACCTTGTTGCTGTAGGTATTGTATTGTTTATTTTATTTGGGCTGAATTCTTTTGGGCAGGCCCCAACCATAACATCATTTACCCCAACTACAATTTGCCAGGGCGAACAGATAACCATAACAGGAACTGATCTTAAAGATGTTGCCTCTGTATTAATAGGTAATTCTCCTGTAACGTCTTTTAAAATCATTAATGATAAAACTATAAACGCAACCTTACCCAATGATGCAACAAACGGTAAAGTTTCAGTAACAGATAAAGAAAACAAATCAGCAACAAGTAACGATATTCTTACAGTAAAACCAGCACCGCAACCTATTTTAACTGACCATACTCCAGGCTCACAAACTCCTTTTTCTAACTGTACCGGAAATATTATTTATGCACTAACAGTTGCTAACAATTCAATCCCTGCAGGAGGCTCTTGTTATTACGAAATTGACTGGGGAGATAATACACCTCATTTTACACAAAGTGATTGGCAGGCTGGTGCCCAAACAACACATACATATCAGGCACAGGGTTATTTTAAAATAATATTTACAATTACTCCTTCAAACGGCTGTACAAAAACTACTACTTATAATTTTTATAGCGGTGGGAACCCAGTGGGTGGTTTTGGTTCTGATCAACCAACAATTAACCTCTGTGCCCCAGCCACAATTTCTTTTAAGATAACAGGTCAATGGTATAACAATACACCAGGCACTTATTATTATATTAATTGGGGGGATAATTCTGATACAACTTTGCAGCATCCTTTAAATTCGACCAACTCTGATCAAGTTGTTACACACACTTACACAACTACACCTTGCCCTTATACAAGTTATTTTACTGCTACTTTCAAGGCTGCTAATGGATGTGTTCCAAGTAACGGGTCATGGTCCCCAATAGGTATTGGTATAAAACCAACTGCAAGTTTCAACGTTGATCAAACTACTATTTGCATAAACGAGCCAATTTGCCTTGATAATAATAGTTCAGCAGCATATTCGGGATCAACTTTAGATTGCAATAGCCCCAGCAGCTATAAGTGGGATTTTGGAGACGGAGAAATATCCCAATCAACAAACCCGGATTGTCATATATATAAAAAACCGGGCACCTATAAATTAAAGTTATCTGCAACTTCATTTTGTGGTACTGACGACAGTACAGAAACCATTACCGTTAGAGATATCTCGGCTACTCCAAAAGTTACAACCCTTGTAACCTATTGCCAAAACGAAATAGCAAGCCCTCTTACAGCCACCGGCACTAATTTACTATGGTATGAGCAGGCAACAGGCGGCACCGGTTCTGCAACAGCGCCAACACCTTCAACCAGTTTACCCGGCACACAAACTTATTATGTAAGCCAAACCATAAACGGCCAGTGCGAAAGCCCGAGGGCTGCCATTACTGTAATTGTACATGCCCTGCCACCGACACCTACTGTAAATACACCGGTACAATTATGTAAGGGTAAACCGGCAAACCCGTTAACAGCAACAGGCACAAGCTTGTTATGGTACCCTACTGAAACAGGTGGTACAGGTTCTTCAACGGCGCCGACGCCGTTTACCAGCGCTACAGGTACGATGTATTATTATGTTAGCCAATCAACTAATAATTGTGAAGGGCCAAGGGCCAGGATAGAAGTTATAGTGGAAGATATTCCATCTGCACCAACAGTAACTTCGCCGGTCAGCTATTGTCAGAATCAACCGGCCTTGCCTTTAATGGCAAATGGAACAGGTTTGCTTTGGTACACAACTGCCACAGGCGGTACCGGGAATCCTGCAGCGCCAACGCCCTCTACTTCCACACCGGGCAAAACATTTTATTACGTAAGCGCATCCAATCATTGCGGGGAAAGCCAGAGAATCAAAATTGAAGTAAACGTATTCGCTGGCCCGTCGGCTACTATAAACTATAGCAAGAGCGTTTTGTGTAATGTTGATGATGATGCCAACTCACCTAACCCACCCGTTCCCGTAATATTAACCGGTAGCCAGGGCGGCACATTCTCAGTAAGCCCTTCCGGTTTATCAATAAATCCATCAACAGGAACAATAATGCCATCAGGCGCAGCAGCAGGCACTTATACCATAAGATATTTTATAAGGAGCAGCAGTGGCTGTGCAGATTTTTCAACCACTACTACCGTAACCATCAACAGCACACCTTCTGCTGATGTAAGCTATCCTTTAATGTGCAGCACTGATGACAAAGTAAGCCCGACAATTAACGGAACAACAGGCGGCACGTTTACTTCGGCGCCCGGTTTAATTATTGATGCATCAACCGGCGTAATTTCTCCTGCTAAAAGCACACCCGGCAGTTATGACGTTACCTATACCATTGCAGCAGCATCGCCTTGCCCGGGCTTCACTACAAAAACAAGTATTACAATCAACAAAGCGCCGGATGCAAGCATAAACTATGATCTAACCAATCTTTGTAATGTTAAGAATACGGCCGAAACACCCAACCCACCTGTTAAAGTAAACTTAACCGGAATAGGCGGCGGCATTTACAGTATAACACCGTCCACCGGACTAAATATGGGAAATGATGGCACACTTAATCCATCGGAAGCACAGGCAGGCAATTATACTATCACTTATACAATTCCGGCATCGGGCGGCTGTGGTGTTTTCACAACATCGGCTAAAGTAACCGTAAGCAGCACCCCGTCGGCAACTATACAATATCCATCAATCTGCTCTTCCGATGCGCCTGTCAGCCCGCAGTTTGACGGAACAACCGGCGGCTCATACAGTTCTGCCGCAGGTCTTGATATCAATTCATTAACAGGTATTATTACACCGGCAAACAGCAAGCCCGGCAATTATGCTGTTACTTACACCATTGCACCTTCAGCGCCATGCCCGGGTTTTTCTGCCACAACAAATATTACAATAACACCTGCACCAAATGCGGATATAAGCTATAGCAAAACCAGCTTCTGCAATACAATTAATAGCAATAACAGTAACCCGCCGGTTGATGTAATTTTAACAGGAACAAAAGGTGGAACTTATAGTATAAGCCCATCAACTGGTTTATCAATCAATACAACTACAGGAACAATTATGCCTGCAGGCGCAACGCCCGGCACTTACACTATCGCCTACACCATCAAAGCCGGGGGCGGTTGTGCCACCTATACAACTTCGACAACGCTGGTTATAAACGCAACACCTTCAGCAACGATTAATTATGCCGGTGCACCGTTCTGCACCGGTTCAAATAACATTCAGCAGGTTACGGTAACAGGCACGCAGGGAGGTACATTCACTTCATCGCCCGGCTTAGCTGTTGATGCCCGCACAGGAGGCATCAATCCATCGCTGAGCAAACCAGGCATATATACCGTTACCTATACGATTGCGCCTTCGTCGCCTTGCCCCGGCTTTACAACCACTACGGTAGTTACAATAAATGAAAGTCCAGCCATTTCATTCGATGTTTCCAAACAATCTGTATGCTCCGGCGAAGCAGCAGCTTTCAAACCAACCTCCACCGTTCCAACCACAGTATATAACTGGAATGTAAAAGGCTCGTTGCCGCCAAATATTACCGGTATAACTTCTGGCAAGACTTCGGGTGAAAATGCAGCCATCAGTTTATTATTCACCAATACAGGCACAACAAGTGAAAGCATCACGATTGAAGTAATTCCTGTAAACCCAACATCAAATCCATGTTCAGGTACACCTTACGAGCTTACATTAACCGTTAATCCGATACCTGCCAGGTTACAGGGCGATACCACTGAATTCTGTATGCATGCTCCTTCTATGCCTTTAAGCGCCAACGCGGATGCTGGCAATATGGTCAAATGGTATGATGAAAATAATATTTTATTAGGCCAGGCGCCGGTTATCAATACAAAAAACCCTGCGCAGTATAATTTCTATGCCACGCAAACAAATGGTTATGGCTGCGAAAGCCCGGCATCAAAATTTGTGGCGGTTGTTCATCCTGTTGCAAAAATTGTAAGCACTTCTTACACTAACCCAACTTCATGCGGTATTCCTTCAGGTTCAGTTACCTTGAATGTTGTTGATTTAAATAACAATGCCATGCCTGCATTACCGGTTACTGTTCATTATACAAAATTTCAAATCAGTTATAGTGCAGCAACCAGCACAGATGCTTCAGGCAAAATAACAATCCCGCTAACAGCAGGCACATATGCTGATTTTTATGTTGAAACATTCGGCTGCCCTTCGCAAAAAATACCCGATGTCTTTGTGTTGAAAGACCCCGCACCACCGGCAGAACCCATTGCAGGCTATAACGCGCCTTTATGTTCCGGATCAGTTTTAAACTTATCAGCATCATCGCCCACAAGCTCACAAACAGGCACATTAAATTATGTATGGGTTGGCCCCGCATTTGGCAGTGAACCTGATACATCTCAAAACACAGTTGTTTCTTTTCCAAATGCCCAGGCTTCCTATAACGGAATTTATATTGTATATGCCATGCAGAACAACTGCATTTCCACGCCGGCAACTTTTACAGTTGAAATAAAGCAATCACCAAATACGCCAGTCATTACAACAAGAACGCCGCTATGCGTGGGTGATGATCTTTCGCTTTCAGCCACCAGTTCCATTCCCGGCAACAATACATTGAACTATGTGTGGAACGGACCGGGCACTGGCTTCCCTGTAAACAGCGCCAGCGCCGGTATATCACCTGTAAAAATTGAAGACGCAGGCGTTTATTCCATTACTGTTACATCGCCTGAAACAGGCTGCAGTGTAACGGCTGATACAATGATAGCAGTGGGCGGTTATCCCGTTGTTAAGTTCAGCAAAGATTCATTTAACGTGCCAACAGGTTATACCATGCAGATAACACCGGCCATTACAAATGCATCAGACAGGAATATTCTGCCAATAGCAAAATATGAATGGATGCCTGCTGATAATATTCAATGTAATGATCCGGCCTGTTCGCTGCCAACATTAACCGTAAAAAACAATATTTGTTATACCGTTAAAGCAACCAATATTTATGGATGCAGCGGCAGCGATACTATTTGCATAACTGCATTCTGTACCAACGCGCAAGTATTTATTCCAAACGCATTTACGCCCAAAGGTTTGGCAGCCAATTCAAGATTTATGGTGAGAGGCGCAGGCATTGCATCGGTTAAATCGTTCAGGGTATTTAACCGGTGGGGAAGGGTTGTATTTGAGAAAAATAATTTCCCGCCAAACGATGCCGGTTATGGATGGGACGGTTATATAAACGGCAGGCTGGCAGATATGGGTGTTTATGTTTACACGGTGGATGTGATATGTGAAAACGGAACGCCCTATACGTATAAAGGCAATGTAACCTTACTTCAATAATTGTATGGAAAAGATTTTAAAACGGGTACTATTTCTTTATATATTATTGATGTGTTGCAGCAACAGCAATGCACAGGATATTGGTTTCTCCCAATTCTATGACCAGCCATTGCTGCGTAACCCGGCACTGGCAGGTATTTTCAATGGTGATGTGAGGCTTACCGCATCTTACAGAAATCAATGGCAAAGCGTTACCATTCCTTACCGCACATTTGGTATAAGCTCCGAATTAAAATTTCCCATGCAGATAATGGATTATGATGTTACCGGCACCTTGGGCTTAGAAATATTCAGGGATGTTGCGGGCACATCAGAATTCAGTACCACGCAAATTTTACCGGCGGGTAACATCAGCGTAAGAACCGGTGAAAATTCTTTTTTATCGGGTGGTTTTATGGCCGGCTTAATGCAGCAGAGATTTGATCCAACCAAATTAGTACTGAATGACCAGTTTGTTGCCAATAGTGATGGTAGCTTTAGCGTATTGCCTTATACCAGCCAGGTGTTTAATAATACCAATGTAAATTATTTCGATTTATCTCTTGGCGTTACTTATAAAAGCTCGCTGAATGAAAATGTTGATTATTATATTGGGGCGGCTTTATTCCATCTGACCAATCCTTCTGTTGGTTTTTTTGATGGAAGCAAAATTATACTCAATAAAAAATTAGCGTTGAATGCAGGTTTGTCAAATGCTATCGGCGATGCCAATGAATTGATTTTATATGCCGATTATTTTGATCAATATACAAGCGGTTTTAAACGTATTGGCATCAGCACCGCGCAGTTTGGCATAATGTATAACCACGCTTTTTTTGAATCTGATGGCGATGCTTCCATTACCGGCGGATTGTTATATCGCTGGAATGATGCGCTTATTCCTGTTGTGCAGTTAGAGCTCTCAAAATTTACAATCGGCGCAAGCTATGATGTGAATGTAAGTAAGCTGGTTGTTGCATCGCAGGCCCGCGGTGGTTTTGAGCTCACATTATCTTTCAGGTCGTTTCTTAATTCAAGAAACCCGGACCTTATGAGTGCACGGTGTCCGGGTTTCGGTAAACGAAAAACAAATCCTTATTACCGGTAATTTACACCAAAATTTCAGCAACTTCTTTTTCTTCTTTAAATGCCACTCTTGGTTTTAAACCAAGTAAATTAAACATGGCATCATCTTCTTCAAAGCTTGGATTAGGCGTGGTTAATAATTTATCGCCGGCAAAAATAGAGTTAGCCCCGGCCATAAAACATAAAGCCTGCTCACTCACACTCATGCTGGTGCGGCCTGCGCTTAAACGCACCATTGCCTTCGGCATAAGAATACGCGCCGTAGCAATCATGCGCACCATATCCCACACATCCACATGCTGGTTATGTTCCAATGGCGTACCGGCAACCGGCACCAATGCATTAATCGGCACACTTTCCGGATGCTCCGGCATAGTAGATAATGTATGCAGCATTTTTATGCGGTCTTCATGTTTTTCACCCAAACCAATTATGCCGCCGCAGCAAACACTCACGCCGGCTTTACGCACATGCTCCAAAGTATCCAAACGATCTTCATAAGTGCGCGTTGTAATAATATGCTCATAATATTCAGAAGAAGTATCAAGGTTATGGTTGTATGCATACAAACCGGCGTCGGCCAGTTTTTGTGCCTGTGTTTCGCTTAACATTCCAAGCGTGCAACACACTTCCATACCCATTTCATTCACCCCTTTCACCATTTCCAAAACACGGTCAAAGTCGCGGTTATCGCGAACTTCGCGCCAGGCTGCGCCCATGCAAAAACGGGTGCTGCCAGCATCTTTTGCTTTTTGCGCATAAGCCAATACTTCATCTTTTTTCATTAATGCATGCACATTTACACCGGTATTATAACGGGCAGCCTGCGGGCAGTAAGCGCAATCTTCTGTGCAGCCGCCTGTTTTAATACTCAGCAAAGTGCACACCTGCACTTCAGCCGTATCATTATATTTTTTGTGAACGTTTGCCGCTCTTAAAATAAGTTCAAGAACGGGTGTATTGTATATTTCGTAAATCTCTTCTATTGACCAATTGTTACGGATATCATCCTGCATATAAACTTTATTTTAAAAGGCAAAAATAGGGAAGTTGGTTTTTATGGTAATGCCGAAGCTTTATCAGCTTTACCACGGAAATCATATTTAGTGCCAATTAACATGCCGCCGGCATTAATTTTTTGTTTGAATGGCGCAAATGAATTAGCAATGTTTGAGGGCCTGTATTTGAAATAAGGTTCTATAAAAAAATCAATTTTTTTGTTTGTATTAAATGAAAGATTTATGCCTGTGTAATAAAAAAGGCTGGGGATGCCAGCCTTTTTTCAAGTGTAATTTTTTACTTCATGCAGGTTCTTTTTCAGAAGGTGATTTAATCGCATTAAAATTCGTTTGCAGCTCTTCGCCCGTCAAATCGAAGTACAGGTTTTGCAATTCATGTAAATGCTTAACCGGCCTCAGGTTTTTCAGGTTATCACAAAACAGGCTAACGCCGTTATCATTCAGTGTGCATTTAAAATGATCACATTCAAAAACAGACGAGTCTGTAATCCAGCTAAATTGCGTGAAGCCTGAATGCAGCAAAATTTGTTTTGTAATGCTGATGGGAATAAGATGGTCTGGTTTAACCCATTTGCCATCTACCTGAACCTGGTTCCTGCTGATTTCGGTAACCCTTCGGGTTCGGTGCAGGTCATCTTCATAAAAAGATTGCACCTTAAAAAAATTACCAATGCGTAAAGATGGTAGTTTCATAAGATTAAGCTTTAACAGTGATTAATAAATTACCTTTTAAAGTTACGTAAAATCTCAGCACATATTATTTGGAAATATTATATGGATTAATTTTTATCCGGCCTAAGAGGTACGAATAGTTGTACTGGCATGCATATTGCTATTTCCCGAAAAAATTTATTCTATGAAAAGTGTTTCGTTATTCCTGCTTGCCGCTGTGCTGTTGTGCTCCTGTTCTAAAAACAATAATGATGATGCCGGCACATCGGGGCAAACTGATTTCAGTGTTTATCTTACAGATGATCCGGGTGAATATGACAAAGTAAACCTTGATGTGCAAAGTGTTGAAGTGCATTACAGCGATGATGCGGGTGATGCATGGCACAATATTAAAATGGTTTCGCCGGGCGTACATGATCTTTTAAAATTCACAAATGGCAGAGATACACTTCTTGCAAGGGAAAAAATTGCTTCAAAGAAAATAACACAAATACGGCTTATTTTAGGTGAGAATAATACTGTTGTAGTAGATGGTGTAACTTATCCATTACAAACCCCTTCAGCCCAGGAATCCGGGTTAAAGCTCAATGTAGATGCTACTTTAACACCCGGCGTTGAATATGCAATATGGACGGATTTTGACGCTTCCAAATCAATTGTTGTTACAGGCAATAATCAATATATTCTTAAACCTGTTATCCGTGTTTATACCAAGGCTGCTTCCGGTTCTGTAAACGGCGTTGTTTTACCTCCTGAAGCTGACCCCTGGGTGTATGTGCTTAGCGGTGCAGATACAATTGCATCCGCCATGCCCGATGCAATCACCGGCGAATTTTTAATACATGGCCTTGCAGCAGGCAGCTATAATGTTGCAATTGACGGTAACAATAATTTTAGTGATACTGTTTATAACAATGTACAGGTATCAATAGGTAATGTAACAGAAACAGGCACCACAATCCTCCATAAATAAATTATTAAATTACAGGCAAACAAAAAGGGCAGCTGAGTTGCCCTTTTTGTTTGCCGTTTTATATTCTGTATCTTCATCCGGACACTACAAACGAATTAAACATTGCACAATGAAGAACATGTTTGCCATATTTGGTTTTTGTTTTTTTTCAATACCAGTTTTTGCCCAGCAGGGATTTACATTTAAAGAACAGCCTGAAAAAAAACAGGTTGATGTTTTGTATAACGGGAAATTACTTACCGCTTATTGTCATTATGATTCCGTAGCCAAGCCCGTGCTTTTTCCTGTAAACACGGTTGATGGCATTACTGTTACCCGCGGCTATCCTGTTACACCGAGGCCGGGCGAAAGAACCGACCATCCGCATCATGTGGGTATATGGATGAATTATGAATCGGTGAACGGCATTGATTTCTGGAATAATTCTACCGCCATACCGGCTGAAAAAAAAGATCAGTATGGAAGCATCATACATGAAAAAATTATATCCAATGAAGCGTATGGCGATAAAGCGTCGCTTACAGCTACAGCGAAATGGGTAAATAATGCCGGTGTTGTTTTCTTAAATGAACAAACAACTTATCATTTTAAAGTTGAGAATGATATTTTTATTATCGACAGGATTACTACATTAACCGCCTTGGATAAAAAAGTTGTTTTTAAAGATGTTAAGGATGGCTTTTTTGCAATACGGGTAGCACGGGAGCTGGAAATGCCTTCTAAAGAACCAGGTGTTTTTGTAGATGCGCATGGCAATGAAACAAAAGTTGATCCTTCAGGCGATAATTCAGTTACGGGCATGTATTATAACAGCTTTGGAGTTAAGGGCGACAGCGTATGGAGCAGCAAGGCGCCCTGGACTATGCTAAAGGGCATTAAAGACGGGAAGCCAATTACGATAGCTATGTTCGATCATCCTGGTAATGTTGGATATCCTACTTACTGGCATGCCCGCGGTTACGGGCTTTTTGCCTTAAACCCTCTGGGACGTAAAGTATTCAGTAACGGAAAAGAAGAGTTGAATTATGTACTTGCACCAGGGCAGTCCGCAAAATTTGCTTACAGGATTATTGTGGCATCGAAAGATTTAAGCAGCAAAACGGTCAATAACATTTCACGTTCATTCGACAAGGAAAAATATTAGCGGCCAATCAGCATAACTCTATGCCGCTTTTTAAAACGAATAGGCTATGAACATCAATATTAAAAAGGCAAATAAAATTCTATACATTTTAACTGGTGCGTTAATCGCAATTATATACGTGCGCAACTTAATTAATCTTATACATTGATATTGCATCCTTTTATATCAGCGCCATAAATTATTCATTCCCCAAGCAGCCAGTTATAGCACTGGCAAATAATTTTCTCCAATGCTTTAATGCTCTCGTCGTCAAAACGATTACTGCGTAATTGTTTAAAAACATCACCCAGGGTAAAAAATTCGGGTACCCTTTTTTCGCTTTCTGTTGCGGGGTTCGAACTATAAACTTCCAGTAAAAAAGGTGTATAATTCACAATTTTATCATCGCTTTCTTTTTTATATTTAAACGGCTTAAGATTAGGTGCGCCTTCTGCTTTTCGTGCCAGCACACCGCCTTCTTTCCTTGCTATTTCAATGGCTGATTCAATAGGTGTTTGCGCACCGCTTTTGTCATAGGGTTGTTTGGGAAACCCAAAACGATTGCCACTGGAAGACCGTACCAGCAAAAATTCGTACAAACCGTTGTCATTTTTCCTGTAACAAATGGCCGCTACACGCTCGGGGGTAATTGTTTTATTTCTTTCTTCAAGAACCAGTTTCCATTTCACTTTAAATTTCAGCATTATTTCATCGCAGGCAGTGCGGAGGTTAGAAATGATATCATCATTTTCTGCCGGGTTCTCGAAAGTTTCTTCAAATATGCCATTAAGATCTGAAGGCAGGTGAAAGCCCTGTATATCGGGCCTTAAAACACTGCACCTGTCAAAGCCCAGCTTGCCAGCAAATAAACCCAATTCAAAAAGCACGTTATCCCTGGCAACAATATGCCTTTCATCATTCATGATAATGTTATCATCGCCTGAGAAAATAAATATGCCAAAATCATAACGTTCAGGAAGATGCAATATCCATTCAACCAATGTTATGGATGTATATTTAGGAACATCTTTCCAAACATAAGCTTTAAAATCATTTTTTATAAGGCGTTGTACTGCGCCGGCAAAAGGCAATGCCTTACTTGAAGACGCAATAAATACTTTGGGTTTTTCTTCCATACTGTTTCAGATTAGCGTTGGAAAAAAAGAAATTATTATCATGTAAAATAAAAATACTTTCTTACTTCGCCATAACATATTCAAGAATAGTTTTTGGTTGCAGCAAGAAGATTGTTAGTATTTGAAGCTGTGAGCTTTAAACATTGAACCTTGAAAGTTATCTTCGATGAATAAAATCAATATGAATATCTGCAGTAATAAATGCAAGCCGTGATTTATCCGGCCATTTCTTACATAAAACATCTGTTTATGAAAAGATCATTATTCCTCATTGCAACAGTATTCGCATTAGCAGCCTGTAATAATATTCCTGATAAAAATATGGTGGATATACAGGGCATCGATTCTTCCCTCAAACCCGGCGATAATTTTTTCATGTATGTAAACCGCAAGTGGTATGATACAGCGCAGATACCACCTTCACAGTCGGGTGTGGGTGCCTACATGTTTATGAATTACCCGCAGCGCTTACGGTTGCAGGGCATATTAGACAGTGTTTCAAAATCCAGCAATGCCGATGGGAGCATTGAACAAAAGCTTGGTGATTTCTATGCTTCGGGCATGGATACAAATACCATTAATAAACGCGGTTACGATCCCGTTAAACCAATACTTGCCCGCATTGACAGTATAACTAATGTTGCTTCTTTAATACAGTTTGTTGCAAACGAAGCAAAGGCTTACAACAATTCTGTTATAGGTTTTTATGTAGGTGCAGATAACAAAAACAGCAGCCTTAATATTGCCCATCTTTATCAAACCGGCATTGGCCTGCCGGATAGAGATTATTATTTTAACACAGATCCTTCAACCCTATCTATTCAGCAGGCTTACAAAACATATCTTTCCAAACTATTTGAACTTACAGGCATCGATACAGCAACAGCAACAAAGAATGCCGGCATTGTTTATAACATCGATAAACAACTGGCGGCTTCACATAAAACCAATATTGAATTACGTGATATAAATGCCAACTATAACAAGATGGCTGTTGCAGCGCTTGCAAAACGGCAGCCTGATATCGGATGGCCAAATGTATTGGATGAGTTGGGTGCAAAAACAGATTCCATTGATGTAGCGCAGCCGGCTTATTACGATAAACTCAATACAGCCTTAAAAACGATTCCCATAAATGATTGGAAAATTTATCTAAAAGCTTATTCTCTGAATAATTATGCAGATATATTGAGCAAACCTTTCACAGATGCAGCATTTGAATTTAATAAAGTATTATCCGGACAGGCTGTGCAAAAAGCACGTGGGGAAATAATAGCCAACGTTATCGACCAGTCGTTGGGAGAAGCACTTGGACAGTTATATGTAAAAAAATATTTCAGTGAAGATGCAAAGAAACGTGCACTTGAACTCGTAAATAATTTGCAGAAAGCGTTTGCAGCCAGAGTAGATAAACTTGACTGGATGAGCGACAGCACTAAAGAAAAAGCAAAAGAAAAATTATTTGCTATCACTAAAAAAATCGGTTATCCCGACAAATGGAGAGATTACAGTAATGTAACAACGGCAAAGAATAAATACTTTGAGAATGTAGTTGCAGCCGCTTCCAATAATTATCAATACCAGCTTGCAAAATTGAACAAAGCTGTTGACAAGTCAGAATGGTTTACAACACCATCTACTGTTACTGCGTATAATAATCCTTCAGCCAACGAAATTGTTTTTCCGGCAGCTATTTTACAACCGCCTTATTTTGATAATAATGCTGATGATGCGCTTAACTATGGCGGCATTGGTATGGTGATTGGCCATGAAATGACGCACACTTTTGATGACCAGGGCGCACAATTTGATAAAGATGGTAATGTAAAAAACTGGTGGACGAAAGAAGATTATGACAAGTTCAAAGCAAAAACACAACAGGTAATTGACTTGTATAACACCTTTACTGTTTTAGACACCGTGCATATTAAAGGTGCAATGACTGTTGGCGAAAATACAGCCGATATAAGCGGCGTTGCCGTTGCTTACGACGCGTTTAAAATGACAAAAGAAGGGCATGATACAACAAAAATCGGCGGCTTTACACCAGACCAGCGGTTCTTTATTTCCGTTGCCAGAATCTGGCGCGTAAAAATGAAAGATGAATTTATGCGCTTATGGGCCAACAATAATCCGCATTCACTTCCCATGTGGCGCGTAAACGGCCCGCTCATGAATAACCCGCATTTTTATGATGCCTTTAATGTGCAGCCCGGCGACAAAATGTACCTTCCTGAAAAAGACAGGATTTATATCTGGTAAACATTTCGTCTATAATTCAATAATACCTTTTATAATAAAAATCACCGGTAAATTGCCGGTGATTTTTATTATGAACTTTCGGGCGATAAAGCACTAATATTTGATCACAGTCCTGTAACCAGGTGTTTGAGATAATCGCTTGTAATATCGTTTCCTGTAATTTCTTCAATGCCTTCAAAGCGTAACAATTTCAGGGCAATATCCTTCATTGCTTTTAAAGCATATTTCAAATAACCCGGCCCCAGGCTTACTCTTGCCACGCCCATTTGTTCCAATGTTTGCAAATTGGGAATACCGGCTATCATTAAAATATTTACGGGCATTTTCAGTTCGTCAACAACCGCTTTAATATGCGCCTGCTCATGGATAAGAATGGGATAAAAACAATCTGCGCCTGCATCTTTATATGCCTTACCTCTCCTTATGGTTTCATCAACGAGTTGCTGTGCCGAATGAAAGTTCTTCGCATGTATAAAGGTGTCTGTTCTTGCATTTATAAATAAAGGCACATCCATATCAAGCGCTATTTCTTTTATAAGCTTTATTCTCCTGCATTGAACCTCTTCCGCTAATAAAGCATGTGATTCCTTATCGGTATCTTCTATATTAATACCGGCAATTCCTGTTTTAATAAGTTGCCTGATGTTATGTTCAAGCTGTTTTTCATCTTCAGCGTAACCACTTTCAATATCGGCTGTTACGGGAACATGCACGCTGTTTGCAACGGCTGTAAGAATGCGCAGCACTTCCGCAAAAGGAATTTGTTCGCCATCATTATATCCGTTGGAATAAGCTACAGCTGCACTGGCGGTAGCGATAGCTTTATAGCCTGTGTCTTCCAAAAGCCTGGCGCCAAGTACATCCCACACGTTTGGCAGCAACAATAATTTGCTTGAGTGGTGCAGGTGATGCAAATTTTTTGCTTTTTCTGCCTGTGTTATTGCAGTGTTGAGCATAATGTTTTATTTAGTTTAATGCAGCGCTGATTTTTCTTACAACCGGATGAAGCTGTGAAGCAACACCAATCCTGTTCCAGGCATTGATGGTAATAACAGCCATAATAATTTCCACCGTTAATTGTTCACCAAATACATCAATTGCCTTTGTATACGTTTCCTCACTTAAGCCGGCCTGGTGAATCAGCGTTACTTCTTCTGTTATTTTGAACAGTAGCTTTTCTTCTTCTGTAAATATATTTCCTGCTTCACGCCAGGCGCTTACCAACAACACTTTCTGCAATGGCACATTTATTTTTAATGCGTCGTGCGAATGAGCGTCTGTGCAATAAGAACAACCATTTATTTGTGACGCCCGAATCTTTATCAATTCCCTGTATTCTTTATTAATGGATGAATTATCTGTAAGCGCATCCAGCGATTCCATTGCATTGTAAGCAGCAGGCAGCACCTTGCCAAAATTAATTCTTTGTTTCATGGTTAAATTTTAATTGTTAGGATTAATCAGATAAAATATTGATCGTGGCTGTTGAAGAAAGCTTCGCGTTCCTTTGCATTTAACTGCAATTCGCCACTGGCAAGCTTTCCGAGGCCTTTAAAAAAGGCTTCCCTGTTGGCTGCGCCCGTAAAAATAAACTGGAGCCTGCTGCCCGGTTCCAGGGGCCTGAACCCATGTGGCGACATGGGCGGAATGATGGCTGTATCTCCGCGATAAAAAACTGTTGCTGCACCATTAAGCATAAAGGAAAATGTTCCTTCAAGCACCGTAAATATTTCTGTCATTCTTTTATGATAATGCGTATTATAATCCAATGCTGTATTTGGATAATAGCCTTCATAAAAACCGAGGTTTTGTTGGGCAGGATAAGATGATAAGTGGAATACATATTCACTGCGCGGCATTTTTACACCGTCTTTATCTGCAGCCCGGATAATTGTTGCTTTTTGAAATTCCATGTTCATTGTTTTATTCAATGCAAAGCTCTCGCACAAAGCATTTGCAGGGAATAGAGAATTCCGGGAAAAGCATGTAATTTTTTAAATTGAGAATTGTTGCTGATATAGTTTGGGAGAAATATTGGTGTATTTTTTAAAGAAGTTGGAAAAGTAAAAGGGGTCATTAAAACCCAATTCGTACGCTACTTCTTTTACGGTGAGGTCTTGATAGGTAAGTAACCGTTTAGCCTCTGAGGCAATTAAACCATATATCACATTCTGAGCCGTTTTGCCGGTATGCAATTTTGATTGCTCGTTCAGCCTGGCTTCTGTGGTTCCCAACATCCGGGCAAATTCAGTTAGGGAATAGTTATGTTTAAAATTACTGCGTACGAGTTCGAGAAATTTAAGAAACAGCGCATCGGGTTTCCATATCTCATCACCGCGTTCAATTTTGACGCGGTTTATTTCTACTAAAATTAATTCAATACGGGAATGAACAGTAATAAGGTATTGGAAAGGCTGCGCCTCCAGTTCCTGCTGTATCTGTAAAAGGTTTGACTGAATAGCAACGGGGTTTGGTATGGCAATAACTTCATTCATATCAAAATGACAGAACAAACCATTCTGAAAAATAAGTTCTATGTCATTATCAGTTTTGCCAAAAAAATCAAGCGTAAATTCAAGAATAAAGCCATCCGCATCCTGCCATTCTTTTATGTAATGAATTTGCCCCGACGTAATGGTGAGCACATCATACTGCTTTAAGTGCAATTCTTTTTCATCCACTATAATGGTAAGCCCGCCTTTACTGCACCATATAAGCACATATTTTCTAACGCGGCGCGGATGGGCAATTTCACTATGGTTACTGAATATTTTAAGCTCGATCATACAGCAAATCTCGGGAATATTTTGAGGCGGCACAAGGTGTGGTAAAGAAGATACATGATTCAAACAGGCAGCAAAAACGTATTATTGAAAGTATAGGTTTATAATTTCTACGGAAGGATTTTATCAACGTTCCAAAGTGCTCTGCCTTTGCTGGATAAAGATTTCAATTCAAACACACTTAATTCCATCTGTAATATTCATCGAATATATCCCAACATTCGTCGAAATACTTTCGGCATTGCAAAACAGCAAAATAGTTTTATAATATCAATATACAATAGCTAACGCTTTAACGGTTAAACACATTTCTTATTTACAGTTAAAAGAATATTATGAACTATTTGCACGCTATCATTAATAAAAAAACATTTGCTGTAACATGCTTTGCATTGATTACTCTGCAGCTTTTTGCGCAAAACACAAAAGCTAAGCATGCAGGGCAACAAAATAAACTCATACAAATACCTATGCAGCCGGCATACTGGGATTATGATACATCAGTAACTGAATTTGTAAATTATAAAAACACACAGGCAATAAGAGGAAAGGATGGCAAAGGCTACCAGGTATTTTTAAAAAATTATATGTTCACTAATGGTACTATAGAATTTGATGTGGAGTTGAGTGGTATGGGATTCCCGGGTATAAATTTCAGAATGTCGGGAGATAAAAAAAATGCGGATAATTTCTATATCCGTTCTTTTGGTCCGGTGAGCCCGGCTACAAGAACAACACTGCAATATGCTGCAGTAACAGATGGCATGAGCCTTTGGGACCTCTCTGATGAATACCAGGCAGGTGCTGTTATTTACCAGGATAAATGGAATCATATAAAACTCGTTATTTCAGGCAGGCAAATGAAAGCTTATGTAAACGACATGAACATACCGGCGCTGGTGATACCTGAACTGGAAAGCATGCGTGATTCAGGCAGCATATCCCTTTCAGGAAATGTTATTTATGCAAATCTTGTAATAAAGCCTGATGCTACAGAAGGATTAAGTAGCAAGCCAGGTTATATTTCTGCTTATAATGATTCACGTTATTTAAGAAAATGGTGGGTGGGTCCCGCAATAGACTTTCCTTTTGGCAAAGACCTGGTAATACAGTTGCCGAGCATGTATGGCACATTAAACAGATCATCGCTGCCAGACAGTACGCTTCAATGGACGGCTATAAAAGCAGAAAGCCGCGGCATTATAAATCTCAGCAGAATATATGGTCATGAAAAAAATGATGCACGCAGGGCGGCATGGCTGAAAACCACAGTTGAATCAGATAAAGACCAGGATAAAATTTTTCGGCTTGGCTTTAGCGATGAAGTTTGGGTGTTTGTCAATGGCCAGGTTTTATATGTTGATAAAAACTATTTCGGAACACCGCAACAGAAAAATGCCGGAAGATGCACGATAGAAAATGCAGCTATTAAATTACCATTGAGGAAAGGAAAAAATGAAATACTTATAGGTCTTGCGAATTATTTTTATGGATGGGGCATTATCGCACGGCTGGATGATACAGATGGCATTCAAATGGAAAAATGATTTGCATTATTTAATTCAAACAATCAGCAGGATCAGTTATTGTTTGAAGTACAGGCCGCGGTGTACATTTTTTCTTCCATAAATTTCCGCAAGTTTTTGCCGTTCTCCTTGGAGAGGGTTTTGCGGTAAGGTACATTTGCGCCATGAACAAAAAAGTAAGGGTGCGGTTTGCGCCTTCACCCACAGGCGGCCTGCATATCGGTGGCATGCGCACCGTATTATTCAATTATCTTTTTGCAAAACATCATAACGGTGATTTTATTTTACGCATTGAAGACACCGACCAGAACCGTTTTGTGCCCGGCGCCGAAGAATATATTTTTGAATGTTTGAAATGGTGCGGGCTTGAGCCTGATGAAAGCGTTTTGCATGGCGGCGGATATGCTCCTTATCGCCAGAGTGAAAGAAAAGAATTGTATAAACAATATGCGGAGCAACTGGTGAAAGAAGGTAAAGCTTATTATGCATTTGATACGCCTGTGGAACTGGAAGAAAAAAGGAAAACTGTACCCAATTTTCAATATAACCAGGCAAGCCGCAGCGACATGAAAAACTCATTAACGCTCGACGAAAGTGTAGTACAAAAATTACTGGCTGAAAATTTTCCGCATGTTATCCGCATAAAAATGCCGCATGATGAAACAATAGGTTTTGTGGATATGATCCGCGGCGCAGTAAACTTTAATACATCACAGGTGGATGATAAGGTTTTATTGAAAGCCGACGGCATGCCCACTTATCACCTTGCAGTAGTGGTGGATGATTATTTAATGAAAATAACGCATGCCTTTCGCGGCGAAGAATGGCTGCCCTCTGCTCCCGTTCATATCTTGTTGTGGCAATATTTATTTGGTTTGGAGAATATGCCTGAATGGGCGCATTTGCCATTGATATTAAAGCCCGATGGCAAAGGCAAATTAAGTAAACGCGATGGCGATCGTTTAGGATTCCCGGTATTTGCTATGAACTGGACCGATCCTAAAACCGGTGAACTTACAGCAGGTTTTCGTGAGCGTGGTTTTTTGCCTGAAGCATTCATCAACTTTCTTGCATTATTGGGTTGGAACGATGGAACTGAAAAAGAGATTTTTACACTGGATGAACTAATTGAAAATTTTTCAATAGAACGGGTGCATAAAGCCGGCGCCAAGTTCGATTATGAAAAAGCAAAATGGTTCAACCATGAATGGATAAAGAAGTTGACAGTTGACCAATTACTGTTGACGGTGAAAGAAACCTTATCACAGGCAGGCATTGAAGTGAACGATGATGAAAAATTAAAAACCGTTATTGAACTGGTTAAAGACCGTTGTACGTTATTGCCCGATTTTGTGCAGCAGTCATCTTTCTTTTTTCAATCGCCAAAAGAAATTGATATTAATGCCATCAAACCAAAATGGAATGAGCATAAACAGCAATTTTTTGCAGAATTAATTCGTGTTTATGAAATGCCGGCATTGTGGAAACATGATGAACTTGAAAATTCATTTAAGGAACTTGCAGCCGCCAGCCAGATAAAACCAGGCGATGTATTACTTCCATTGCGTATAATGTTAGTGGGCGGCAAATTTGGCCCGCATGTATTCAACATTGCAGAAGCATTGGGAAAAGAAGAAACCATCAATCGTATAAAGCATACATTATCGTTATTAGAGCAGTGAGCCTAATGGATAGATTGATGTTCTGAGTACTATCAATTGTTATCTGTCAGCCATCAACCAACTACACATTCATAATCTTCTTCCTGTATTGCAGCGGGCTTAACTGCATTTTTGATTTAAATGTTTTATAAGCAGGGTTATAATGATAAGGTACGGCAAATCCCTTTTTATCAACCAAGTTTTAATTTTTCATTGAAACCGCGCTATATACATTTATCCGCGAACTGTTCAGAACAGCTTGTGTGAGGAAAATTACCATGCGCAGTTCATTTATCTTTAATTTTAATTACAAACCTTAGAAATAATCATCATGGATAAATTTGATAAAAAATAAAGATATGCTTACGACCACATCATTGCCCGATATAAATAACGAGGTAAAAATTTCTGAAGAAACCATAAAAGAATTTCGTAAAAAAGGGCATACGCTTACAAGAAATTTATTAAACAAAGAAGAAGCTGAAGTTTATCATGCCGTAATAAGGAATGCCGCAGAAAAATACAATACGGAAAAGCGTAAAATGGAAGACCGCGATACGTATGGCAAAGCTTTTTTGCAGATTATGAATTTATGGCGTAATGATGATGCAGTTAAAAAATTCGTTTTATCAAAACGCTTTGCAAAAGTGGCTGCTGATTTATTAGGTGTGAAAAATGTGCGCATTTATCACGACCAGGCTTTATACAAAGAGCCCGGCGGGGGCCCTACGCCCTGGCACCAGGATCAGTATTACTGGCCGGTGGATACAACCAACACCATTACTATGTGGATGCCATTGGTTGACATAACAGTTGATATGGGCATGCTTACGTTTGCTTCCGGCTCACATGTAAACGGCAGCGTGTTTAATTATGAAATATCAGATGAATCAGAAGAAGAGTTTAATAAATACGTGAAGGATAATAAGTTTGAAATATCCCGTGCCACAACCATGAATGCCGGCGATGCAACCTGGCATTATGGCTTTACCATTCATAATGCGCCCGGCAACAATTCTAATATCATGCGTGAGGTAATGACTGTCATTTATCTCGCTGATGATGCAAAAATTGCAAAGCCAAAAAATAAATGGCAGGAAAATGATTTGAAAACATGGCTGGCCGGCAAACCTGTTGGTTCCCTGGCTGATTCTGAATTGAACCCTTTGGTATTATAACAGCATATATATATCGTAATAAAAATTGTTTGCTGCATTTGCAATGTGGCTGGCTGTGACAAATCTGCAATTTCTAAGTGGTATTTTTTATTCAGCGGTATTCCTGCTCAAAAAATATTAACGATTTTTGAGCAAGACTATATTCGGCATGAAAAAAACCAATACGCTTTTATACACGCTTGCACTGCTTAGAATTATCATCCCTTATTTATTGCAACATCCGGTTTACGAACCGCACCGCGATGAATTTTTATACCTGGCAGAAGGCCATCACCTTGCTTTTGGCTTTATGGAAGTGCCGCCTATGCTTTCCATTTTTGCATGGCTTACGAATTTTTTTGGCGGCGGCATGTTTTGGGTAAAGCTATGGCCGTCTTTATTTGGCGCTGCAACATTTATAATTGCCGGTAAAATTATTCAATCACTCGGCGGCAAATCGTTTGCATTAATTCTCTTATTCTTTTCTTTTTTATTTGGCGCTTATTTAAGAATGTTTTTTTTGTTTCAGCCAAATGCGCCGGAAATATTTTTCTGGACGCTGATAGCTTTTAGTTTTATCCGCTTTGTTCAAACTAAAAAAAATAAATGGTTGTATTTATTTGGCGTGAGTGTTAGCCTGGGCATGCTGAGTAAATATTCCGTTGCATTTTATACCGCAAGTATTCTGCTTGCATTGCTGTTCACAAAACATCGTACTGTTTTCTTTAATAAACATTTTTGGTATGCTTCGCTGATTGGCTTTCTTATTTTTCTGCCCAATATTATTTGGCAATGGCAGAATCATTTTCCTGTTGTTATACACATGAAAGAACTGCAGCAAACGCAACTGAAATACATAAACCCGGCAGGTTTTTTAACCGACCAATTGTTGCTTATGCTTCCTTGCTTTTTTGTTTGGCTCACAGGATTTTTTAATGCATTATCCTCAAAACAATATCGCTTTATTGGGCTTGCCTATTTGCTTGTAATTATTTTATTGTTGATGGAGCATGGTAAAAGTTATTATGCTGCCGGTGTTTATCCACCATTATTTGCTTTGGGCGCAACTGCGCTTGAAAAATTTACCATAGCAAAAAGAAAATACTTACGTTATGTATTTGTATTTTTTGCAGTGGGTTTTGGTCTATTTGTAGTGCCAATTTTATTGCCGGTTTTGCCGCCGCAACCGCTTGCAGATTTATATGTAAAGATGAACATTGCAAAAACCGGCACTTTAAAATGGGAAGATTTAAAAGATCATCCTCTTCCGCAGGACTTTGCAGATATGCTGGGCTGGGAAGAAATGGCGCAGAAAGTTGCCAAAGCCTATCATGCACTTGATGACAGGGACAGAAAAAACACAATTATATTTTGCAATAATTATGGCATGGCAGGCGCCATAAATTATTATGCACGTAAATACAATTTACCTGAAGCCTACAGTGACAATGCAAGCTTTTTATATTGGTTGCCCACAGGTTTGCAGATAAAAAATTTTATATTGGTTTCAGACGACCCGGATGAAAAACAACATGATTTTGCGAAAGGATTTACATCTGTTACAAAAACGGATAGCATCACAAATAAATTTGCCAGGGAGAAAGGAGATTACATTTATGTTTTTATAGGTGCTGATGATAATTTCAGGAAATTCTTCAAGCAAAAAATAGAAAAAGATAAAGCGGAGTTCAAATATTAAACGCGGTCAGACGCATACAGCGTCAGACCATTAGCAACCACATTTATTCATTATGAAAAAAATATTTCTTTTTATTTTCATTACCGTTTCCTGCGCACTTCATGCACAGCATAAAACAGATGCACAGCTTCAGAACATTTTATCAAAAAATACAGATAGTCTTTTTCAAGCTGTTTTATCTCATCCTGATGAATACCGTTTACAAATAATCTACACACAAATCAACAGGGATAAAAACAACAAACCTTCTTTTACCAATTATTATTTTAATGTTGATCCCTTATTCTATTTCAATCCTGCATCAACCGTAAAACTTCCTTTGGCAGCTTTATCGCTGGAAAAGATGAATGAAATGAAAAAGCCGGGCATTAATAAGTTTACATCCATGCAATTTGACAGCGCTTACCCACGGCAGGAAAAAGAATTGTACGACAGTACATCTGAAAATAATTATCCTTCTATAGCACAGTTTATAAGAAAAGCATTTTTGATAAGTGATAACGATGCTTATAACCGTATGTACCAGTTTATTGGCCAGCAAAACATTAACCGGAAACTGCACGCAAAGGGCTATAAGCATACAAGAATTACAAGACAGTTCATGGGATACACGGATGATGAAAACCGGCATACCAATCCAATTGATTTTATTGATAAAGGCGGAAAGGCTATTTATCACCAGCCTATGCAATACAATACAGATTCATTCGATTATTCGCATACGGTGAAAATTGGCAAAGCGCATCTTAACAGTAATGATAGTTTAATAAACGAGCCGATAGATTTTACAAGGGTGAATAATCTTCCTTTAGAAGACCTGCAGCAAATATTGCAATCTATTTTATTTCCTTTATCGGTTACTGAAAAACAACGTTTCAATCTGCTAAAGGATGATTATGCTTTTCTAAAACAATTTTTATCGCAATTTCCGTCTGAAACAAATTATCCCAAATATGATACATCACAGTATTACGACAGCTATGTGAAATTCTTCTTTCAGGACAGCCTTCATCACTCAATGCCATCAAACATTCGTGTATTTAATAAAGTAGGCTGGGCTTACGGTTTTTTAACAGATGCCTCTTACGTGGCAGATTTTAATAATAATGTTGAGTTTATGCTGGCTGCAACACTATATGTAAACAGCGATGGCATTTTAAATGATAATAAATATGATTATGAAACAATTGGGCATCCGTTTCTTTACCAGCTTGGACAAACCATTTATAACTATGAATTAAAACGCAAAAGAAAATACAAATCTGATTTGAGCGATTTTATAATTCAATATGAAAAACGCAATCCTAATGATATAAGGCCTTCAATTAAAGATGCAGATAATTAAACAAAGGCAATACATTTGCTGTACTAAAAGTATGTTAGGTTGAATTAAATTATTGTGATGAAAAAATTATTGTTTGTAAAAGTATCCCTGCTGTTGTTTATTTCATTCTGCACATTTCATGTAAGCGCACAGAAACCGGTAAACTGGACAGACAAACAATTGATGCAGCCATCGGAACTGGCAAGCATTATAAAAAATAAAACAAATCAGGTTACCATCATCAGTGTAGGCCCTTTTAACACCATACCGGATGCAATAAATGTTGGCATGGTAAGCGAGGAAGAAAATATGGATAAATTTAAAACACAATTAAGCACTTTAAAGAAAGACGCAAAGGTTGTTGTTTACTGCGGCTGTTGCCCTTATGAACATTGCCCTAATGTGCGGCCGGCAATTGATGTTTTAAAACAAATGAAGTTTACAAATTTTTATCTTTTAAACCTTCCTGACAATCTTAAAATAGATTGGATAAATAAAGGTTATCCCGTTACGCAGTAATTTGGCAAACCTGTTATTCTATCCTTTTAACGAGGTAATAATTTTTTACAATTCGCTTATTATGTTGTTTACTTTCGGCAGGCACTTCATTTAAGTCAACCGTAGCAAGCTGCTTAAAGCTGTAATTATTAAAACTGTGCATTAATTCATTTGCTTTATTAGGGTAAACCAGCAATCCAAACCTAGTATCAGCAGGCATTTTAACTGAATTGTTATCGGATATATTTAACATCGGTTTTCCATAGCTCCAAATTATTTCAGGCACGAAATTATCTCCCTCATACGTTTGTATGTTATACTTTTTTTCAATGCCATGCAGCCTGGCTGCGTCAAAATAATTGCTGTTCGTGTAAAATATTTTTGATATGGGAATAAGTGTGGCTACAATACCGCACATAAAAAAAACAGCAGCATAAAACACCTGTATAAAATGTTTTCGTTTCAATCCTTTTATAATTACAAATGAGCAGGCAAAAGAAATCACAACAAGCAGTATGTACCAACCGATATAATTTCCCAGCTTCGCTTTCAATAAAAAAAAGCTAACGAACGGAACGGCCAATCCTATGAGCGCAATCAATCCAAAACTGAAATAAACAACCGCTTTTTCATATCTGCCTGTTATTTGTTTAAAAGAAAGCATCAGGTATTGAATATAAAAGCTCGTGTTCATTGCCAGCGGAATTAAAACAGGCATTATATAACGCACTTTTTTTTCAGGAATGAATGATAAAAGCAGCAGCGACGATATCGTCCACAAAAAAGAAAACGTATAAACTTTTACATTATTCACACGCTTACGCATATAGAAATACATGAGCGAAATGAAAGAAGGAATCGTCCACAGCCCGCTTTGCGTAAAGAAGCTCCAGTAATAGTAAAAAGGTTTTATCTCATAATTGCCCCAGTTTTGAGTTTGCTTTGACAAAGCTGTTCCGGCATAAGGATCAAAATATTTTACATAGAGCGGCCATGAAAGGCCAACGGCCAAACCGGCTGCAAGAACAATCAAACTCAGTAATAAATTTTTACCTGCTTTTTGCCGGTAAACAATAAAATAAGCAATCAGGAAAGAAAGAAATAACCCATACAATGAAACAGGGCCTTTGCTGAGAAAGGAACAGCCTATAAATAATGAAGACAGTATAACATTTAAAAAAACATTTTTAGGCTCATTCATTACTTTATACAGAAAATAAATGCCTGCTATCATAAATGCATGCGTATATATATCCCACTGGTTATCCCTGCCTGAAAAAAATATATAAAAAGAGGTGATAAGAATCAGCGATGCATGCAAAGGCTGGTTGTTTTCCGGTTGAAAACGTTTTACCAGCTTATAAAAAAAGTATACAAGCAGCACGCATACCAACACAACCGGCAAACGCAATACAAACATGTTTTGCATACCGCCTATCAGCATAAAAATTGCAGTTAGCCATGTTGGCAACGGCGGTTTTTCATAACGGGGCAAACCATTCATGGTTGTAAATATCCAGTGGCCATCATTTACCATTTCTCTTGCTGTTATGAGGTTCCTTGCCTCCATGATATTTGTTTGCACCAACCCAAGATGCACAAACAACATCAGTACTGAAACGGCCAGCAGTACAAGCATCGGGTATTTTTCAGCAAATGATTTCATGAATGTTTTTTAATAATTACAATGTTGCGGAAGTAAACGATAAAGCCCGTAAGCTGCCCGGCAAATAAAACAATATCTTTTCTAAACACGGCATACGTTAATATAAGGAAAGAGCCGGCAAGGCTTATGATCCAGAAACCTAAAGGTAAATGCGACTCCTTTCGTTTCTCTGAATATATCCATTGGTAAATAAATCTGCATGTAAACAGCAATTGCGAAACAATGCCAAGTATAAATAACCATGCAGGAATATTTTCATTGTGAAAAAGATTTATGCGGTCTTCAACCGTATTATTATAACCGTATATTAAAATGATAACAGGAAACAGGTAAATAAACAGGCGTAAAATTTTTGAAAACTTTTCCCACTGGTGCTGCAACTGCATATTACGTATATAAATATAATAAGTGATGGTTTGGCCAAGCATAATAGCAAAATCATCTCTTAAATATCCATATACAAACAACAGGAACGAAGCCAGCAGGCTAAACTCCCAGAATAAAACCGGCGTTAATACTTTCTTCTGTTTTTCAGACAAAATCCATTGCAGTAAAAGGCGGCTTGAAAATAATATCTGCGCCAGGGCTCCTATACCAATCACGATCCAGTTGCTCATAATTTCTTCTCGGCAATGGTGTAATTAATATATTTTCTTTTCATCCATAAATACGCAAAGCAGTCGCTTAGCGGGCCAATAAGCCTGTTCCATAAATGAAAATTCGATTTGCCCGCAACCCTTGGAAAAGCACGCACCGGGATTTGCATAATCTTACCTTTTTGCAATAAGATCATGGCCGGTAAAAAACGATGCAGGCCGTTGAACATGGGAATAGCTTTTGCCTTATCGGCTTTAATGATTTTTAAGGGGCAGCCGGTATCATCCATGCCATCATGCGTAAAACTGCGCCTTATGCCATTAGCAATTTTTGAAGATGCATTTTTAACAAAAGAATCTTTTCTGCCGGTGCGCACGCCGGTTACCAGGTCATATTCATTGCAGTAATCTGTCAGTATATTAAAGTCTTCAGGCGTGGTTTGCAGGTCGGCATCAATATAACCCACCCATTTTGTATCAGCGCAATCAAAGCCGGCTTTAATAGCGGCGCTCAGGCCACAGTTTTTTTCAAATGATATATAAGTAAAAAGAGGATTAGCATTACATATATCACGAATCATCTGCAGGCTGTTATCTTTCGATCCATCGTCTACAAACAGCACTTTGGAAGGAATTTTTGCCAAAGGAAAATAAGCTTCGAAAACCTCTTGCAGGCGTAGCAAGTTTTCTGCTTCATTATATACAGGAATAATTATAGCCAATTCCGGTTGTTTCATTCAGGTTTGTTTTTATATGGTCTCATGTAACCTCGTTATGCATCCTTTTATAATGATAAAATTACCATGCCCGGTTTCATTCAACTTATTATGACCGGCAAAATTAAAACATAACTAACTTGCGGCTTTTATTTTTAAGATGAAAATACTTGTTACAGGGGCGGCCGGATTTATAGGCTCGCATATGTCTGAGAAACTTGCCGATATGCAGCACGAAGTAATTGGTGTTGATAATTTATCTTCTTTTTACCCGAAAGATCTCAAAATGCTCAACCTTCAATCCATGCAGGATAAAGTTGCATTTATTGAAGCAGATCTTGTTAAACACGATGACTACAAATTATTACCCACAGACATAGAATATATTTTCCATTTTGCGGCACAACCTGGCTTATCTGAAAAATCGGGATTTGCTGAATATCTTTCAAATAATGTAACTGCTACTTACAATCTTATAGAATTTTCAAAGCAGTTAAAGCGCCTGAAATTTTTTGTTAATATTTCTACTTCTTCTGTTTACGGGTTAGATGCCACCAAGAATGAAACGGCTGTTCCCGAACCTGTTTCTTATTATGGCATTACAAAACTTGCAGCCGAACAATTAGTATTGGCTGAAAGCAGAAAGCAAACGCTGAATGCCTGTTCACTCAGGCTTTACTCTGTTTATGGGCCAAGGGAAAGGCCGGATAAGCTTTATACAAAACTCATTCGTTCTGCATTAACAAATGAACCATTTACATTGATTCAGGGTAGCCTGCAGCACAAACGCAGCTTTAGTTTTGTTGGCGATATTATCAATGGTATTGCAGCAGTTATAGGCAAAGAAGAAGCCGTAAACAATGAGATCATAAACATTGGAAACAGCATGCAATACACAACTCAACAGGGAATTGATACGGTTGAAGCATTAACAGGCAATGCAATAAAATTTGAAATTATACCGCCACGTACCGGCGATCAAACCACCACAAAAGCTGTTATAGATAAAGCAGCACGGTTGCTTTATTACAATCCTCAAACAAGTTTGAAGGAAGGTGTGCAGCAACAATTAAACTGGTTTAAGCTAAACTTTTTATAACTTTAAAGAGCGGGATTCTTTGTTTAAAGGATTTAAAACAATCAGCATAAACATAGCACTGCCGCCAAATTCCAGCAACTCGGCGCCCTTGCTATCGAACGTTAAAAATGATAAACCAAAAACAAGCAGGCAACCGATAATTTGATAAAGCCTCGCCACAGGGAAAGCTGCTCTGTCAATAAAATTTTTAAAGCCTGGTTTCTTATTATACAACCAGGGAATAACAATAAGATATATGGCAACACCGGCAACAAGCACATCGGTAAAAATTATTTTATTAAGCTTTTCGCCGCCTATAATCAGGTTATGAATATTTTCTTCATCCTGTGAATTATGTTCACGGAAATATTCAGAGGTTTCAAAACCAAAAATGCGCTGGCCCCAGCTTATCTCTTCACCCAAAATAAAAAAACTGCCTACAGCAATAAAGAGGTAAGTGAAAAAAAACCATACATTTTTTTTGCGGGCATATTTAAACAACAAAATGAGGCAGGTTAATGTTAGGATTGCAAGCGGGATTAAAGTAACATCTTCAATAAACCCATCTTCCACCACATAGGTTTCAAGAAACCACGTTTTATTTACCCAGGCGGCAATAATTCCTATAACCATCAGCACAAAAACAATACTTAAAACTATTTTTTCTAAACTGCTCAGTTTATTTTTTTGCATGGTGAAAGTTTAATATTCAGTCTGCAAATATCTACAAAATCATTGCAGGTAAATAACAAAATGGGGATTTTATAACGATTGAATATAATAGCCATTTACAGCAGTCCTTCATCTGCAAAGCTGTAATAACCATCTTCGCTTACAATAATATGGTCTAACACTTTTATATCAAAATAAGCAGCAGCCTCGTTTATTTTCTTCGTCAGTTCTTCATCGGCGCGGCTGGGTTTTAAACTGCCGCTCGGGTGGTTATGGCAGAGAATAATACTTGTGGCATCGTTTTCCAGGGCCTTCTTTAAAATAATACGCGGATCAGCAACCGTTCCGGTAATCCCGCCTTCACTTACAATCTCAGAATGTTTTATTTTATTGGCGCGGTTTAAATATACCACGGCAAAAATTTCGTGCTGCTTATATTGAAACTGCGCCCTCAGGTAAGCCGCAACGTCGCGGCTATGAATAACGATATCTAATTTCTTTGCTGCAACATCACGCCGCAACCCAAGTTCCAAAGCAGCAGTAATGGCAATGGCTTTTGCCTCGCCAATGCCTTTTACTTTTAATTTTAAAATTTCTTTTACAGATAGTTTTCCAAGCTTTTGTAAATCGTTATCCACGGCATTTAGCAGGCTTTTGGAAACATCCACCGCGCTTTTATCTTTTGTTCCGTTGTTAATGAGGATGGCTATCAGTTCTGCATTACTTAATACATGATAACCTTTTAGCAGTAGTTTTTCGCGGGGACGGTCGTCAACTGCCCAGTTTTTAATGGAAGATTCAGGCATTGTAAAAAATATGAAACTTCAAATTAGTATTTCTTTTTTGAATTTTTATCTTCGCCCCCTATTAAGCTATACTATGGGCCCTTCAGTAAAGATTTTTTCAGGTACCGGTTCGCAGGCACTCTGTGCTAAAATCACAAAGTGTTTTGGCGCTGCATCCGGTAAAGTAATTATTCAAAAGTTCAGCGACGGCGAGTTTCAGCCAATATTCCTTGAAAGCATTCGTGGCGATTACGTGTTTTTGGTACAAAGCACCTGCGCACCCACAGATAATTTAATGGAATTATTACTGATGATTGATGCCGCCAAACGCGCCAGCGCTTATAAAATAATTGCCGTTATTCCGTATTATGGTTATGCCAGGCAAGACAGGAAAGACCGGCCTCGTGTGGCCATAGGCTCCAAACTGGTTGCTTCGCTGCTGGAAAAAGCCGGCGCTACCCGTGTGATTACCATGGATTTGCATGCGCCGCAAATACAGGGTTTCTTTGATATACCGGTGGATCACCTCGACAGTTCGGCAATTTTTATACCTTATATAGAGAAACTTAACCTGCCAAACCTTACCTTTGCCGCCCCCGACGTGGGAAGTACCAACCGTGTAAGGGAAATTGCCAGCTATTTTAATGCAGAAATGGTTATTTGCGACAAGCATCGCAAACGCGCAAATGAAATAGCCAGCATGGTGCTGATAGGCGATGTGCAGGATAAAGATATTGTTTTGATTGACGATATTATTGATACCGGCGGTACACTGGCGAAAGCCGCAGCTCTTTTAAAAGAAAATGGTGCAAGAAGCGTAAGGGCATTATGCACACACCCGGTTTTAAGCGGCAACGCTTACCAGAATATTGAAAACAGTGTGCTGGAAGAACTGGTTGTTTGCGATACGATTCAGCTTAAAGAAAATGCTTCTTCCAAAATAAAGGTTATTTCTGTGGCCGATCTTTTTGCCATTGCAATAAGGAACGCTTACGAAAACAAGAGCATCACCAGCCTGTTTATACACTCGCAGATGAGGGATAAATAGTTGGGAGTGCTGCCATGAAATATGCAGCATGAGGGAGTGATCCGCCGCGGTGGAATGCCTTGAAATACAAAAGCTGATTAGAAAAAATATCATGCAAAAACCATTGGTTTTGCATTAGCGCTTTAATAATTAAATCTCAAAAAATGAAGACAATTACAATCGAAGGACAACTGAGGACCGAAATTGGCAAAAAAGCCACCCGCCAGCTTCGCTCTCAGGAACTGGTGCCTGGTGTAATTTACGGGGGTGCGCAGGAAGTAAATTTCTCTGCTCCGGCAAAGGCTTTCAAGCCTCTTGTTTACACATCAGAATTCCAGTTGGCAGAAGTAAAAGTGGATGGCAAATCTTATACCTGCATTTTAAAGGATTTGCAGTTTGATAAGGTTAAAGACAACCTGATCCACATTGACCTGCTGGAACTGGTTGAAAACAAAAAAGTAATAGCCAACCTGCCGCTTAAATTTGACGGTACGCCCATAGGTGTAAAAGAAGGTGGTAAGCTTATTACAAAAATGAAATCGCTGAAAGTAAAAACCCTTCCCAAACATTTAAGGGAAAACATTGAGGTTGACATAAGCGAGCTTAAACTGAATGAAAACATCCGCGTGGAAGATGTAAAAGCAGATAATATAGAGATTATGAATTCGCCCAGAATTCCCATTGCATCTGTAGTGCTTACACGCCAGTTGAAGCAGGAAGAAGCTGCTGCTGAAAAAGCAGCGCCAAAAGGAGAAGAAAAGAAAAAGTAATTTTTTCAATATTCTATCAGAGTCCCGCCTTGCTGCGGGACTTTTTATTTATTTTCAGTTATGCAGAAGTTTTTAATTGTTGGCCTGGGCAACCCGGGTAATGAATATCGCCATACCCGCCATAATATTGGTTTTGACGTAGTATCTGCATTTGCGCTGAAACATAACGGCATGTTTCAAACGGTGCGGCTGGCAGAAAAAGCAGAAGTGAAATGGAAGGGCAAATTATTTATTTGCATAAAGCCCACCACTTATATGAACCTGAGCGGAAAAGCTTTTAAATACTGGCTTGATGCAGAGAAAATCCCGCTGGAAAACACGCTCACCATTGTTGATGACCTGGCGCTTCCGGTAGACAGCCTGCGGTTAAGATCAGGCGGCAGCGATGGCGGCCATAATGGTTTAAGAGATATTCAGCTAATGCTGGGCACAGATAAATATCCCAAGCTGCGGTTTGGCATCGGCAATAATTATCCCAAGGGCATGCAGGCAGATTTTGTGCTGGCAAAATGGTTTCCGGAAGAACTGAAACTTATATGGAAGAAGATAGAATATTGCACAGAAGTGATTGAAAGTTTTTCAACCATCGGCATTGAAAAGGCCATGAATATGGTGAACGGAAAAAAATTTTCTATTGAAGAATAGTAAATCTATTTTACTATTTTTAGGCAGATAAAGATCAATCACTAAAACAAATTCATTCCCTATAAACCAAACTTGCATATATGAAAATCTTTTGCGTTGGAAGAAATTATGCAGAGCATGCCAGAGAGTTAAAGAACGAAGTTCCTCCGGAACCTGTTATTTTTCTTAAACCCAAGAGCGCTTTGCTAACGCCCGGTTTCCAGTTTTATTATCCAGAATTCACCAATGAACTACACTATGAAGCCGAACTGGTTTTATATATTTCAAAAAACGGCAAGTATATTCCGGAAGAACAGGCGACTAGGTATTATGACCGTATTTCGGTGGGAATAGATTTTACAGCCAGGGATATCCAGGCTGAATTAAAGAAAAAAGGGCTGCCCTGGGAAAAAGCCAAAGCATGGGATGGTTCTGCGGTGGTTGGACGAATGCACGAATTAACAGCCGATATGCTGAAAAAACCTATTGAATTTTCTTTAGAAGTGAATAACGAACTTGTTCAGCAGGGCAATAGCAACGATATGCTCTTTTCCTTTGACCGTATTATTGCAGATATATCGCAATACTTCGCCCTAAACATAGGAGATCTTATTTTTACCGGCACGCCAGCCGGCGTGGGGGAATGTGTGGTTGGCGATGTGCTGATTGGCCATCTTGGCAATGAGAAAGTATTTGAGTTTGAAATAAAATAATTAATAGCCCCTTCCTGTCATATTTTCTGCAGTAATTTGATATTTGTGCTATGCTCGACAATGCGATTCTTGCCAAAGCCTTCAGGCTAATGGTAACTGCACGCTGTATGGCCGATATTTATGAGGCCAACAGGCAGGTTTGTAAATACGTTCACTCTACATCAAAAGGTCATGAAGCATTGCAAATTGCAACCGGCCTGCAACTGATGCCCTGTGATTTTGTAAGCCCGTATTACCGAGATGACAGTTTATTGCTTTCGCTTGGTTTCACACCACACCAGTTAATGTTGCAGTTACTGGCCAAAGCTGATGATCCTTTCTCCGGCGGCCGTTCTTATTATGCGCATGCCAGCAGCAATGTTGCAGATAAACCTAAAATTATCCATCAAAGCAGCGCTACCGGCATGCAGGCCATACCCACCACCGGCATTGCACAAGGCGTTAAACATCTCGAACAATACCTGCCGCATCTTTTGCAAAAAGGCAGCAATAACGAAAACCCTGTTGTGGTTTGCAGCTTTGGCGATTACAGTATTACAGAAGGTGAGGTAAGTGAAGCTTTGCAGTTTGCCGCGCTGAAACATTTACCTGTTATTTATCTCGTGCAGGATAACGAGTGGGGCATCAGCACTACGGCAAGGGAAGGCCGCGCTATGAATGCTTTTGATTTTGCAATGGGTTATAAAGGCCTTGAACGGTTAAAGGTTGACGGCAGCGTTTTTGAATATGCCTATGGCGCTATGAACTATGCTATTGATTTTGTGCGCAGGGAACGCAAGCCCATTTTGGTGCATGCAAAAGTGCCATTGCTTAACCACCATACCAGCGGCGTGCGCAAAGAGTTTTACCGCAGCAAAGAAGACCTTGAACGCCACCAGGCGCACGACCCTTATTTAAAGTTTAAAAATTATCTCCTTGAAAATGGTTTTGTTGAAAGCCATATCGGGCAAATGGAAAAAGAAGTTTTTGAAGAAGTGCAACAGGCTTTTGAAAAAGCAAAACAGGCGGAAGACCCCGCTCCTCTTTCCGTTACATTGAATGTTTTTGCGGAAACACCCGTTAAAGACGAACGCGGCACACGTGAACCTGCGAATAGTGAAAAGATATTAATGGTTGATGCAGGTTTGCATGCTATTGAAGAATTAATGCAGGATGATGAACGTTGCCTTTTATACGGCCAAGATGTTGGCAAAAGATTGGGCGGTGTATTTCGCGAAACCGCAACGCTGGCAGATAAATTTGGTATGCACCGCGTTTTTAATACCGCTATACAAGAAGCTTATATTATCGGTTCAACCGCAGGCATGAGCGCTGTGGGCTTAAGGCCTATTGTTGAAGTACAGTTTGGCGATTATATCTACCCCGGTTTAAACCAACTGGTATGCGAAATTGCAAAATCAAATTACTTAACCAATGGCAAATACCCGGTAAGTATGGTATTGCGTGTGCCGGTGGGCGCTTATGGCGGCGGCGGTCCATATCACAGCGGCTGCGTGGAATCAACGCTGCTTTCCATTAAAGGCATAAAAGTTTGCTATCCGTCCAATGCAGCAGATATGAAAGGCTTGATGAAGGCTGCTTATTACGATCCCAATCCTGTTGTTATACTTGAACATAAAGGCTTGTACTGGAGTAAAGTGCCCGGTACAGAAGATGCTAAAACCCTGGAGCCTGCAAAAGATTATATACTGCCGCTTGGCAAGGGCAACATTATTTTACAGGCTGATGAAGAAATGGTAAACAATGGCGAATCTGTTTGCATCATCACTTATGGAATGGGTGTTTACTGGGCTAAAGCTGCAGCAAAATATTTTAAAGGCAATGTTGAAATAATTGATTTGAGAACATTATATCCTATGGATGAGGCACTCGTTTTCTCAACGGTAAAAAAACATGGTAAATGCCTCGTGCTTACTGAAGAGCAGCAAACCAATTCTTTCGCAGAAGCACTTGCACACCGCATTAATCATAATTGCTTTACCTGGCTGGATGCGCCTGTTGAAGCATTTGGCGCTTTGGATTTACCGGCAGTGCCTATCAATATAAACCTTGAAAAAGCCATGTTGCCAACAGCAGAAAAAGTAAAAGAAAGAATTGAAATGTTATTGAATAAATGATTTTCAATTTTCTAAACCGGGCTTTGCAAAGCATCATGTTATTTCAGTTCATTATCAAAAAAATAATACGCTTATGGATTATTAAAAAAATTGCATCATAGAAGTTTTGACACCTAAAAAGCTTGCTATGAAAGTATCTCTATTCACATTCATTACATTTGTTATAGCTCACTCTTTACAAGCCCAGCCTTTAAAAAAATACTCTTTATCAGGAGAGATTAAAGGAGAAGATACAGGAACAATTTACCTTAGATATTTTGATGCAGGGATAAGGAATGTTGAAACTGCCAGAATTCAAAATGGGCAATTTCAATTCAATGGGTTTATATCAGAACCCGTATTGGCATCAATTACTGATAATAAACAAACAATTGACGGCAGGCAAAATGCTTATAAAGGATTTTATATGGATCCCGCGGCAATGACAATTATACTTATTGCCAATGATTTTAAAAATGCTAAGTTAACCGGAAGCAAAACAAATGATGACTGGCTTCTTTTATCAGAGAAAACTGACGAATTGTACAGCAAGTTTTATAAACTTAAGAATGCATTCGCTGAAGACTTATCTGAAAAACAGAAAGATTCGCTTGACCTGTACAGCAAAAAAATAGCTGGTATAAACATTAATTTTTCTAAAAAAAATCCACGTTCAATAATAGCGGTCAAAGCCATTTCAGCTGTAAGTCTTGTACAGGTTTCTAATGACTCCATTTTACATTTATTAGACAATCTTGATACCTCTATAAAGAAAACCTATTCATTTCAAACATTAAAACAAAATATCCGGTATGCAATTAATTCCGGAATAAACCATGCAGCTCCTGACTTTACACGTCAAGATGCAAATAGCAAGAAGCTGCGTTTATCTGATTTTAAAGGTAAATATGTATTACTTGATTTTTGGGCAAGCTGGTGCGTGCCTTGCAGAAAACAAACACCGCATATTAAAAATATTTATAAACAATATCATTCCAAAGGTTTAGAAATTATTGTTGTTTCCTGTGATGCAAAATATGATGCCTGGCATAAAGCAATTAAACAGGACAGCATTGAATCATTCCACAATATCCTTGCTTTTACAAACAGTGACATGGAGTTTTTAAAAACCCATGACAATAGAATGGAAGCAAGTTTTAAGGGCGAATTGAGAAAATTATATAACCCTATGCCTATACCTGCACAGATATTAATTGATAAGGATGGAATAATAATTGGCCGGTATTCCTTGTATGATAATACAACGGATGAGGGCATGGACAAAAAGCTATCAGAAATATTTTCAGTAGATAAAGAGTAATCTTTTTATTTCTCTTTTGATAATGAAAACGGAAAGCTCTCTTTATGCGTTCCCCGTTGTTTATCAGGCGCGGCCTGCATATTAAAATTAATAGTTGCGCCCTGCATTAAAGCGGCATGATCAAACCAGTTGTAATTATAAGGTTTGCCATTTAATGTAATGTTGCTTACATATATATTCTTAGCGCTGTTGGCCGGTGCATTAATTACAACATCTTTTCCATTTTCAAGATGCAATGTTGCCTTCTTAAATAAGGGCGCGCCAATAACATATTGTGCACTCGTTGGACAAACCGGATAAAAGCCTAACGCTGAAAACACGTACCACGCAGAAGTCTGGCCATTATCTTCATCGCCGCAATAACCGTCGGGTGTGGCTTTATATAATTTCTTCATGGTTTCGCGGGCCCAATATTGTGTTTTCCATGGCTCACCTGCATAATTATATAAATAAATCATGTGCTGGATAGGCTGGTTGCCATGTGCATACTGACCCATACCGGCTATCTGCATTTCACGTATTTCATGTATTACGCCACCATAATAACTATCATCAAAAACCGGTGGCATAGAGAAGATGGAATCAAGTGTTTGCGTAAACTTTTTTGCACCGCCCATTAAATTAACCAAGCCCTGCACATCGTGAAAAACACTCCAGCTATAATGCCAGCTATTGCCTTCGGTGAAAGCATCGCCCCATTTAAAAGGGCTGAATGGCGATTGAAAAGAACCGTCTTTATTCTTGCCACGCATCAGCCCTGATGAAGCATCAAACAAATTTTTATAGTTCATGCTTCTTTGCTTATAAAGATTAACAACAGAGTCTGGTTTGTTCAAAGCTTTTGCCAATTGATAAATAGAAAAATCATCATAAGCATATTCCAGTGTTCTTGCTGCATTTTCATTAATGCCCACATTGTAAGGCACATAGCCTAAAGTATTATAATATTCAACGCCGGTTCTGCCGGTAGCTCTCGGGCCTTCAGCATTGGCGCCGTGCACAAGCGCCTCAAACAAAGTTTCAATATCATAACCACGTAAGCCTTTTAAATAAGCTTCGGCCACAACTGATGCAGAGTTATTACCCACCATTACGGCAGCATAGCCGGGGCTGCTCCATTCAGGCAGCCATCCGCCTTCTTTATAATCATTGATCAAACCTTCCTGCATTTCTTTTACAATAGATGGATACATTAAATTTAAGAAAGGATATAATGCACGAAATGTATCCCAGAAGCCAGTGCCGGCAAACATATAGCCATCAAGCGTTTCACCGGTATATGGACTCCAGTGAATGATTTTGTTATCTTTATTGATTTCATACAATTTGTTTGGGAAAAATAGCATGCGGTACAGGCAGGAATAAAATGTTCTTGTTTCATCTATAGTGCCACCACTTATTTGTATACGGCCCAATGTTTTATTCCATATATCTTTTGCTTTTGATTTGAGCGTATTAAAATCATCATTCCCCTGTTCACGCCGCAGGTTTAACTCTGCCTGTTCAAAGCTGATGAATGATGATGCTATTTTTACATGTACCACTTCACCTTTGTTTGTTTTAAATCCAACAACACCTAATGCGTGATTGGTTGTTGTTTCAAGGCCCTTATTTAAAACGCTGTCATTATAGGTTTGTGCAATGGTGATGGGTTTATCAACATATATAACAAAATAATTTCTGAAATTTTTTAAAGGCCCCCTTGCATATTTTGTGGAATAGCCGATAATCTTTTTTTCACCGGGAATTATTTTGATATAAGAACCTTTATCGAAAGCATCAATTACAAGGGTTGAGCTATCGCCTGACGGAAATGTAATCCTGAATTGTGCGCTGCGTTCCGTTGGAACAATTTCAGTGGTAACATCAGCATCTGCCAAATAAACTTTATAGTAATAAGATGTTGACACTTCTGTTTTATGTGAAAACCAGCTTGCCCTTTTATCCTGGTCAACTTTAATACTTCCCGTAACCGGCATAATACTGAATACACCATAATCATTCATCCATGGCGATGGCTGATGCGTTTGCTTAAAACCTCTTATTTTAATAGCATCATACGTGTATTGCCAGCCATTACCGTTCTCGCCGGTTTGGGGCGTCCAGAAATTCATCCCCCATGGCAAGGCCACTGCCGGGTAAGTGTTGCCATTTGATAACTGGAAATTTGATTGCGTACCCATAAGCGGGTTTACATAGTCAACAAGGCTTGTGGCATTATCAATTGCCTGCGCCGTTGCCGCTTTACATGCAAAGAGGAACAGGAGGCTGGTAATAATTCTCTTCATTAAAATAATTGAGTGTATAAAAAAATTTGTGCTGCATGATATGTTCTGACACGGACTCCTGTAATACGAAGCTGTTTAAAATTAATGTTTGCTGCAAAGTCAATAAGACACGTGTTTTAAAACCAGGTTTATCTAAGTTCCTGAATAGCCGGGCTTGCAGCATATTGCGACCACAATTCATCCACTGTTTTACCGGTTATTTTTTCCCAGAAAGTATTGTCATAAATATTATCACGCATTGCTGTATTAAGCTTTTTTACAAAGTCCTTATCATATTTATTTACAATCCACACAAAGAAACGCGCTGTGATGCGATAACTATTTGTATAAGACTGACCGGCATTAAACGGCGTTAACGACCAGTTCGCTGATGCATTATTAACGCCTAATGTATAACGCACAAAATCAGCGATGCCTTCCGTAACCCACGAGGGCAGAGAATGGTTCCTGTATGCTTGTACAATATGCATGACTTCGTGTGTAACCACATCTATATCATTTGGATTTTGTTCGTACCATTTTGGATTGAAACGTGTAAGGCTGTCTCCGGAAGCCGCAACACCCGTATATTCAGGATCGATCACAAAGGTTACCTGCTTCGGGGCAAGGGGATTATATATGGCTACTTCTTCAGGATAAACCTTAAAGAAAGCATCGATCATTTTTTCCTTCGTGCTATCCGGGAAGGTTTGATATTTATTTATAAATATCAGCTTGTACCCATTTTTATGAATCGTATCATTTGAGACAATTCCTTCTTTACTTATGTACGACCAGTCATTTACAAAGTCTGGCTGTTTGGTTTGTGTAGTTGGAGTGGGCACGTGCGTGTCGTTTATCTTTTTCATATAACGTGCGACAAAAGGATCTGCGAACATAGCATCTCTCACATCGAAATATCCATCAGGTATTTTGATATTCTCATTAATAAGTTTACGGGCAATATTTGCAGGAATTACCAAATCGGTTGTTACACCACGTTGCCAGCCCAGAGCATCATTAAGATATTTTGTAAATACCGGGACCAGGATATAACACATTGAAATATCCTTGTATTTATTCAGGATTTCATCAACTTCTTTTTGATTATTAGTAATAATACTTTTTAGCTGCGCGTGATTATTTCTTTCCTCATAAATATTTTTTAACAACGATGCCTGCCGCTCATTAACATCTTCCCACTTATTATATAAAGAATGATAAACCAATGCAATGGTCTCAATTGTACCGCCTATACGATTTAAGGAATCCTGAAATTGCTTATCGTGCAAAAGAGGCGCGAACAATTGGTTCAGGTTATCATCCGCATTTAAAACATTTAAATAACTTGGATATGCCTGCGCTATGGAAGCCGTTTCGCCGTCTTGCAACCCGTGTAAAAAATCAAAATAAGATACAGGCAGTTCAACGGATTTAAATTGCTGATCTGCTTGTTTCATATAAATATTATAGCTAAGCAGGTATTGATATGTTGCATATTTTATATCCAGCTTATGCATCTGATAGATTGCCGGGCTAATTGTTTTTGTTGCATAAATAGAATCAAGCACTGCCTCCGCTTTTCTTTGCCCTGCGAGGAAATATTTTTTATACTGTTCGGGCGGCGCTCCTTTAATCTCCCCTAAATAATCTGCCGGATCAGACAAGTAAACCTGCTTTGTTTCTCTAAGAAATTGATCTTCTCTGGCTAATGCTGCACCGTTACCGCCAAAAACAATTTCATGATTAGATTTTATAATGACAAAAAGATGGCCGCCCGGCATAACATAAGGAAACACTGGTTGAACAGGCGTAAACGCCAGTAAAACTGTTGGGTTCGTTTGCGGTATTTCAACAGAAAAATAACCATCCGGCTGAATGGTTACAAGATAAAGTTTTTGCTGGCCTTCAAATAACTGATCTGAAGTAACAATGAAGTTTTTTGCATCGCCATCATAATCGGCAATCAACCCGGAAAAATATATAAGGCCTTCTTTGAAAACCGGCGCAGTAAATTCCGGCAGATCATGTGCAACATAACAACCGGATAATTTATTTGTACAAGCTGCCGATTCACCATCAGAAGGGTTGACTACAATTGTTGATTTTTTTATTTTAATATTCAGCGCAATCTTTTGCCCACTATTATTAATAATTTCAATAAATGCCTCTGTGCCTTTCTTTCTAACGGCAGCGTACTTCCAAACCTGTTCGCGGTACACAACAGCTTTATTGTAAAACCCGTATAGCAAATCTCCGTTTTTCTTATTGTACCATTCGCCATACAACTCAGCGGGAACAGTATCTTTCGACAGGTTTTGACCAAATGTTTGCACAGCAATAAAACATAGAACAATAAACAAAATCTTCTTTACCATAGCTTGCATTTAAATTTTGTGTTACCACTTAAGCTGAACTTTTACGCCATCAGGGTTGTTATCAAATTGAAGGAATAATGTTTTGGAGCTTTCATCCCAGGAAGATTGGGCGTTGTTTATCACCTTGCCTTTATTGTCTGTAACAATAATTTGCTTTGCATTCTCCGGCAACAAAATGCGCATTACGTTGTTTGTATTAACAGGGCTTTTTGCAACGAACGAATATGTTCTTCCTTCAATCTTCTCATCGTAATTTCTTGATGCGGAAGCCAGCACCTGCGGTTTATTTTTATCTTTAATGCGATTGATGTTAAATAACAACGATTGCTCACCAGGCTGCACATCTTTGGATACAAGCACCGGCAATTTTGGATCGAACAGATCAATTACAGGACCGTTGATATGATAGGGCTCTGCATTCGCATTTTCATCCATCACCGAAATAATATCGAAAGGGCCACGCTCTAAATAAAAATTATTTTTTATTATAAGCTTTCCTGCTTTTGCATCAGCCTCATAAGCCTGCTTAATAATGTTCATATAAGCAGTGTCGTTATTTTGCTTCAACACAAATTCTTTTGGATTTTCTTTTATCACATACACCGTTCCCTTACCAACTGTGAATTTTTCTTTGCCAGATAATGGATCAATATGCAATAACTTAAACAAGTGCGCTGACGGTGTTTTGTATTGATTGCCTTTTGTATTCCACCATTCCATTACAGATTGATAAGGGTCATCATCTTTACCAACATAAATTAATACGCCACCTTTCTTTACCCAGTCTGCAATATGCTGGTGCACTTCAGGCTTATCTGGTTTCATATTGCTGTAACTCATCACCAATACTTTTATATGGCCGAGTGTTGCAGCATAGGCAAGATTTTCAGCATGCACGGTTTGCACGGCAATACCGCGTTTAACAAGCGGTAGAGTTTGTCCGTAGAAATTAGAAAACTGCGGGTCTTCATAACTATTATGTGTTGGAAAACGCTGAAACATTAATGAATTGCTCATCAGTACGCCAATATCATTTACGCCATTTATTTTGTTGGATGATAACGGCATTTTGTTCAGCACATTTATCATCACCTGCATTTGTGTTGAATAATATTTTGGTATCAACACAGCAGAATCGCTGTTAGCTAATTTATAAGGCCGTGTGTATATTCTTTCGGGCCAGGGCATCACTTCGTAATTATCAACAGTGGGATATAATATTTGCGCCGTGAAAGTGGCCTGGTAATTTTTTTTATAATCTGCCCAGTCTCTTGGCCAGTCTTCAATAGGGTCAGTTAAGAAAAATAATTTTCTTTTTGTAGGCGCCGTCATAGAAAGCATAGAACCATATTCGAGGAAAGCATTTTCAAAAACACGCTCTCTTTTTTTTCCATTAAAATAAACGGGCTCCCGCGAAGTGCCCGTCCAAACCTGTGCGATATAACCATCAATGCCGGGCAATGATGCAAGGCTTGCTTCGGGGCTTACAATCTGCCAGGATGAATAGTTAACCAGCGAATGTGTTGGTATATATACTTTCACCTCTTTAGCCTTGCTTTTTCCATATTGCTTTGCATACGCTGAAACCTGGTCTATGGCATTATAAAACAAATGGTATTTTAATTTATTGGAGAGATAGGTATTCTCCGGCGATGCATCCTGAGGCCGCCAGTCGAAACCATAATATTTTTTCCATTCATTTTTAAATGGTTCGCTATAACCGGCACGCGCCCAAAACTCAGGCTCTTCTAAAAAGATGTTTGTAATACCTGCATCAATAACACGCTTAATAACTTTCTCTTTCATGTAATCAATGAATGACTGAACCGGCACCACATAAGGCATGTTACGACCGTGCATGATGGTATCGCCTTTTAAGGTTACCTGGCCCACGCCGAGATGATTTTGGCCATCCCATTTGCCCAGGAAATAATCGAAGTATTGTCCCCATGCAATACCCGTCATAAAATCAACCTGGTAACCTCTTTCCTTCCACGATTTTACACGTTCTTCAAAAGGCGCCTGGTTTGTTTCACTCACACCATAAACAATAGCAGCATCTGCCCGCACATCTATTTCCGGTATCCAAACATGCGCCGTTTGAAAGGTTGTTTTCTGCCTTGGATTTTCCTTTGCCGGATTATATGATTGCGCTATTAACGATGAAACAGTAACGATGCAACCAATTAATATATATATTCTTTTCATCCAAAAATTCTTTGATTTTTTATTTGCCGAATGGCCTCCTCATCTGTTTATCTCCGGTGTATTAAGCTTCCTATCAAGTTGGCTTCATACTAAACTGTAGAAAGCCATTATAAAAAAAGGGCAGGGTTGATGTATGACTGCTGACCTTATTAATACTTAACCAAACTGCTATTTGTTTAGGTGTAAAAAGTTTCTGCTAATAATACTGAAGCAATCTCCATTCTGTTATCTGGATAAGGTCAGAACCACCGTTTTCGGTGATGTATAACCTGTAATAAGAATAGGCTTCAGTTGTACTGAAATCAAACCGGCGCGTTAATAACCTGTCAGAAAAACTTTCGTTTGTTCGCGTATCCAAAGTTGTCCAGTTTACACCATCATTAGAGCCCTGGAACTGCCAGGTTTTAGGATCTCTTTCCGGTGCATCGTTGCCGGATGTAATTGTGTAAGCATCCAATTTCTGGGCAGAAGACAGGTGCAATTGTGTCCAGAAATTTGGATTATAATCGAATGATAAAAACTTAGTCCCATAATCATTATCTACCAATTTTTTGGAACCTTCACCGGCATCTGCACCACCTGAATTTTCATCGCTCACCGTTAATGTGCCGGTTGATGTAAGATCTCTCGACCGGGTTAACAATGTATCAAGCTTAAAATATGCAATGGATAAGGACGAATCTATTGCACCTGAAGATGCGCTAACCAGCCGCACAGGCAGCAAATAGCGTACACCAAATGAGAGCTTGCTGCCATCAATCATTATCTGCATGGAATCGGTGCTGGTTTTGCCCGCCGGAATAATACCGGTGGTGGAAGTAACGGTGTAGGCATCTGCAGGTATTGCATGATAGCTATATCCTAAATAAGCAGCATTGCTTGCATTGTATGCTGTAACCAGTGAGGTATCAACCTGGAATTGTACTGTAATGTCAGATGAAGCGGATTTAAACCCTGAATAAGCTGCGCCAAAAGTTATGCCCTGTATTGAATCAACTTTATATATTGTCATAGTGGCCCGGTCCTGGTAAGCCTGCGGCATATAAATGGTGCCTTCCTGCGGCGAAACCAGGTCGTCGTTTTTTACACAGCTTGCCATAACCAGCGCAAAAAGGAAAAATATAATTGTATTGAAGGAAAAGTTGTGTGGCAACTTTTCCTGTTTATTTAAACAACTCATGTATCTGATTTTTATTTGTGATTGAACAAAATATTATTTCAGGAATTTACCATCCCGGGTTTTGCACGAGGTATTGGTCTTTTAATATTTCATTGTTAGGTATGGGCCACAAATAATCCCTTTGTAAAAAGCGCCTTTTCTGAATCAGGGTTTTTTCATAAAAATCATCCCCGTTAGCAAATACATTCATACCATAAACATCCTGTCCCATTGTTTGCGGTGCTATTTTCCACCTGCGTAAATCAAAATAACGTACATTCTCAAAGGCAAGTTCCACCTGGCGTTCGTGCCTGATTATATCCCTTATACCAGTTTGGGTTGTTGGTACCGGAATTTCACCCGTACCACCGCCATAAACCGGAATACCAGCCCTTTGCCTTATCATGTTTACATATTTCAAAATATCGGGATTGCCGGGGTCTGTTTCATTTAAAGCTTCTGCATAGTCGAGGTAAATTTGCGCAAGCCTTAAATAAACCCAGCCTCTCCTGCTGCCATCATTTGTAAGTTGTTTGCGGATTATATAACCAGTAGAGGTTACATCCCATGTACTTTGTATTCTGCCTGAATTACCACTTTGTTCAAAAACAGGAATTACTTCATCTGCGCTCTGCCCCTGGTTTTGCCAGTAACTTTTGTTGTAAGTAACGCCAACGTAAAAACGTGCTTCCCTGTTTGTCCACTGGTTAAAGGTTGATCTTTCTTTTACATCAGAGGGAGATTTAAAATCGGAAAAACCTGAACTTTGATAATCTGAATTTGGATTTGATATAGGATAACCATTCCTCATAAAATAAGCATCCACCATAGATTGGTTTACGGCAAGAAAGCCTGCGCCTTTTGAAACAGAGCTGCCATAACCAACAAGTTTCGGCGTAATATCATATTGATAATCGCCAACCCCATCGCACATGGCCTTGCCCCATATCCATTCTTTGTTCCAATCGTTTGTTATCACATTTTTGCAAGATTTATAAGCCGCCACATAAGGATCGGCATCGCTTTCTGTATATAAACCATATGTGCCGCCATCAACAAATTCATCTAAAAAATCTTTACCGGCCTGCACGGCAAGTTTCCATTTGTTAGGATCGTATGTCTGGTTTATAAGTTGCTGGCCATCTTTATTTTTAAGTGTTGATAATTCTGTATTACCATTAAACAAAGGGCTTGCAGCCAGCATTAATGTTTGAAATTTGTAAGCTTTACAAACACCGGTGGTTATACGGCCCCATTCATTATCCAACGGCATGGCAGGAGACTGCGGGCTGCCTGCAACAGATTGCTTTATTTCATCATAAGCACTATCTAACTGGGTTGTTACATACAGCACGCAGGAATCGAATGAGGTGCGGGGGAAGAATATTTCATCGCCTGTTCCATTTACCGGCACCACATCTTTAAGAATAATTACGGGCCCGTACAAACGCATCATCCAATAATAAAATATGGCACGTAAAGCCCTTGCCTCGCCTTTGTAATGCATCCTGAGCAGCGCAGAAACTTCATCAGGATTTGCATTGTCTATTTTACTAATAAAATCGGTAGCTGTTCTTACCGGTTTGTACCAGTTTGTCCAATAGGTGCCGCCAACGTTATTGTCCCAGGTACTTTGGTTAAGGCTGTTGGACATAACCCATGATAATGACCAGTAATTGGCCTCGTCTGAAGCGCCTGTCCACGGGCCCGCATACCGGCTGGGTGCAAACCTGCTTGAAAATTCGTCAGGTATATTGGTGTATATCTGTGCGAGGTAAGCATTGGTATTTGCAAGCGATTGAAATATATCTTCTTCCTGCAAAATATTATCGGGTATCTGGTCTAAAAACGACTTTTTACAGGAACCTAAAAAAACAATGCTGAATATAAATGCAACAAGTATTATTTTATTTTTCATTACTATTAAATTAGTTGTTACAGATTAGAAATTCATTTGCAGGCCAACAGACAGGTTTCTTGTATTGGGGTAGTCGCTGCCGCTTCCGGTGTTCATTTCCGGATCCCATAATTTGAAAGGACTCCAATACAATAAATTAACTCCTGACAGGTAAATGCGTGCATTTTTCAGCCCTATGCTTTTAAATGAACCACTTGGCAAATTGTATCCTATATCAAGTGTTTTAAACCTTATGAAACTAATATCCTTCACCCACCAGGTGCTGGGCTGATTGTTGTTATTAACGGTTGTTCCTACGCCAAGGCGTGGATAAAACGGGTTTTCTGCATGATTTTCTTCTGTCCACCGATCAACAACATTGGAATAAGAATTACCATCATTACCGCTGGCAGAAAGGGGTACCCTGGCAATACCGTCAAGCGTACGGTACGCGCCTGAAACCCCCTGGAAGAAAGCGCTGATATAAAACTGGCCTACATTAAGATTTACACCAAAACCATAGGTAAGGCTTGGCACATCGCCCCTGCTTATTTTTGTTTGATCATATATATTTACAACACCGTCTCCATTGAGGTCTTTGTATTTTATATCCCCTACACGAGGATTGCCCAATGCTGTCTGATCGGCCCAGTTATCAATCTCTTTCTGGCTTTGAAACAGGCCATCTGCCACATATCCAAATTGGGATAAAATATTCTGCCCCCTTCTTTCCTGGTAAGGATCGGCAAAAGGCGCCTGCCTGTTTTCCAAAAGCACATCCTGGTTGTAGGAAAAAGTTCCCCTGAAAGAAATAGAAGATTTCCTGCCCAGGTTTATTGGAAGCAATTCTACTGTTCCATCAAAACCCGAGGCATTAACTTTACCATAGTTACCAACCGGGTTGTATTGCAGGCCTGCATAGTCAGGGAAATCGGCCCTGTCGAGAAAAACACCCGTTCTTTTCGACCTGAAATAATCCAATACGAAAGTAAGTTTATTGTTAAGCACGTTAAACTCAAGGCCAAGGTCTTGTGTATGTGCAGTGGCCCACGACACATCTGCGCCGTATTGGGAAATATTGATACCGGAAATATAACCGGTATTGTTGTTTGGCGTACCAAACCATATACCCTGGGCTCCGGTGGTGATAAGCGTTAAATAACCAAAACGCAAGCCCGTACCCGGTGCGCCTGCAATACCATTGGAATAACGCACTTTAAAGAATTGAAACACATTGGAAAGCGGCTCAAAGAATTTTTCTTTTGACAGCACCCAACCTAAACCAACTGAAGGAAAGAAGCCAAATCTTTTTGATGGCGCATAATCTTCCGACCCGTTGTAGCCTGCATTAAATTCAACAAAATATTTATCCTTATAAGAATAAGTAACCTTGCCTGCATAGTTCTGCTGGCGGTGCGGTATATAATCGCTGAGGTTGCCGGCAAAAGGGTACAACTGGCTTAGCTGGTTATACACCAGCATGGAGTAGATATGATGATCGCCAAAAGTATTATCATAAGTTACCTGCCCTTGTGCCGTAAACTGGCGGTTAGCATCATTGGCATTACCAAAATTCAGGTTGTCTGAACCTGCAATCATTTGCTCAAGGTTTAAAGAACCATCAGCGTTGTAATGATCTACCTGGTTAAGAAAATAGATGCTTCTGGAGCGGATTCTGTACTGGGTAGAAGAATTCCAAACATCAAAAGAATACAAACCACTTACAGATAAGCCCTTCACCCAAAAACTTAAATCCTGGCTAAGGCTTGCATTGGCATTTAATTTAGAAGTAAAGTATTTAGAATAACCAGTTTGGGTAACCGCTGCCCATGGATTGGGTGAAGGCGAAGAACCATAGGCAACACCAGAAACGAGGTTGCCGGGGTACATTGGCGGATAGAAGACAGGGCTGGCATTCATGGCTTGCACAAAAGCTTGTTTCGCTCCTTTGTTACTTTCATTATTATTATCCGTAGATATGCCCGGCTGATTAAAATTAGTGATATAGCCACTGAGACCAAGAAAAAATTTAGTGGTTTTAGTCCATTTCATATCAACGTTAGAAGTGAAATTATACCGTTGAAAACGTGTACCGGCATCATAATTAACATCGGGCGACGTCTTTAATAAAGAAGATTCATCATAATAGGCAAGCGAGGTATAAAACTGTGTATTTTCAGAGCCACCTGTTGCGCTGAAATTCAGGCGTTTGTTGGAGGAAGTACTTTTAAACAGGTAATCCAGCCAGTTAACATTTGGATATACATAGTGGTTTGCAGCAGGTGAAAGTGTGCTATCTATATAATCCTGTGTAAACTGCGGCTGCAGTCCCGATGCAACCATAGCTTCATTTTTTAAATTCATATAGGTTTTTGCATCGGCCATTTCGGGCGTTTTTGTAAAAGCGGTAATTCCCTGGTTATAATTTACCATAAGGTTTACTTTACCTTGTTTACCTCGTTTTGTAGTAATAAGAATAACACCATTTGCACCCAATGATCCGTACACGGCTGTTGCCGCAGCATCTTTTAAAATGGTAAAAGTGGCTATATCTTCCGGGTCAATACTGTTAAGGTCGCGGCCCTGTACACCATCAATAATTATCAGAGCGGCGCTGCTGCTCCTGCCAAAACTTTGTATTCCTCTTATCCATATATCCGCAGTATTGCTACCTGGCAAACCAGAGCGTTGTACACCAATCAAGCCTGAAATACGGCCGGCCAACATGGTACTTATATTGGCAACAGGATGCTGAAGATCTTCTGCTTTTATAGTTGCCTGGGCGCCAACAAGGCTAACTTTTTTCTGTTTGCCGTAACCCACCACCACCACATCTTCCATGCTGCCGCTTGGGGCATTCAGGATTATGTCAAGGTAAATACGGTCGCCAATGGCAACTGTTTGGGTGCTGTAACCCACATAAGAAAAAGAAATAGAATCTCCCTGTTGGGCATTGATGGAAAATGCACCCTTCTCATTTGTTACAACGGTTTTACCCGTTTTCAGGTTTATGGTTGTAACGCCCTGCAACAAATTATTCAGTTCGTTATGCACTACACCGGTAATGGTAAGCTCCTGTTTTGTTTGCTGGGCACTGCTTGTTGAGCCGAGCAATAAAATGAAACATAGAAAGAGCAGCAGTTTGTACTTTCTTTTTTGCAAGTAAAATTTCATCAGGCAATTGTTTTTCAAAATGATTAATATGCCGGATAGGTTCCCGGCAATGATTCTATTGGCAATAACAGTTCTGGCTTTCAGTTATTTTCGGATAAAGCAAGCCGTCGTTTAACGGTGTAATTTTATTGGACAGGGTGTTAAAAAAAGGGTTAAAAGCCGGGTTAATGGTCAAATATTTTTAGTTAACCTTAACAATTAGGCCTTTTTTTGTTAAAAAAAACAATATGAAGAGGACTATAAATTGATGTCTTCAAATTTTAAAGGGCAATCGTCACCCAGGGAGCGTTTATATTCATCTGCGTGCAGGTCAAAAATCTTACGTGCATAATCCGCACCTTTTAATTTCTTTAGTACGGCTATTTCGTATTTGAGGGCTTCTTCATTAAACGGCTCTGTTTTTAAAATATACCTCGAAATTTCCAGGGCTTGTTTTAAATTATTGGCGTCATAAAACAGCTTTACTTCGCGCATCAGGAGGTTAATTAACCTGTGCTCATATTCATACTTCACCTTTTCCAGCCAGGTATCATGCATTTCATGTAGCAGGCCGCCCCGTAAAATCAAAGGCAGGCTTACATCAGTAAATTCACCGTGGTCTAAAATTTTGGAAACAAAGGCATAATCACAAAAAACCGTTTCATCCAGCTTAAAGAAATAATTATCACCTGAAAAATTAAGTTCAAGCCCACTGATATTACTAATAACATTTCTTAAATGATTGAACGTTACGCCGCGTATGTTTTTGGTTTTTGCGTACTCTTTATCAGGCCATAAGGCAGACGAGATTTTTCTTGAGCTGATGCCTTCACCGTTAATGCTGTTGAGTAATATCAGCGCAAAAAGCTGTTTGATCTTTGGGCTGAACAGATGGGTTATATCCATCCCTTTTGCATCATATACTAAGAAATCGCCTAATATATAAATTGCATTTTGGGTAATCTGATTAACTGCAGCCTCCGTTTCCGCAGGTTCATTCTCCATTTCAGGAACCATTAATGGCCGAACAACTGCTGCCTGGCTTTGGCCTTTTTTTCTTCTCAATAATATAATTCCGGCTATAGCGCTAATAATAAACACACCTGCAATGATGTAGGGAATAAAATTCTGCGAAGGCTTTTCAGGCTCGAGGGATTGCAGGTAAAGCGCCCTGCTTAACGGTGGCCCCTCCAGTGAAAATACTTTTATAGCAGAGTTATGCCTGTCGGTAAACTCTTGTACGGTGCAAAAAAATTCATTCGTATTGCCGTCAAAAAAAAGATTGATGTCAGATTCTATGCGCTCGGAAATAACCGGTATGGGCGCACTTACAATTTCATAGCTGCCATCTTTAATAGAAAACTTATACAGTGCTAATGCTGTTCTGGCCATCTCATGCGGATAGCACAACGCATAAAAATATTGTTTGTCGGGCGACAGGATGAGGTTGTTGGCCGGAACAAACACGCCGCTGTCAGGTTGTATTTCCCAACACTTCTTTATTGTGTGATTTTGAACATTGATCCTGTAAAGGTCATAATATTGTTTGCCGCCAATAACCTGGTTGCCCGATTCATTTCCATAACCACCAAATAAAAATATTTCGTTGGGCTTGTCGGAAAGGCCGGTGGCAGAAAAGAAACGCGGCGTTATTTTATCGCCGGTAAAGGTTTGCGGCTGCCAGGTATCTGTTCGTTTATCGTAGTACAAAAACGTGTTGTGATATTTATAATTTCCATAGCCGCCAAAAAGGTAAATGGTATCACCGGTGGCATCATAGAAAATATTATGATGATGCAACTGGTTTGGCAGCGTTGCTTTACCAACCGTTTGCCATTCAAGATTATTCAGGTCGAGATTGAGTGATGCTATGGAAGGCTGGCCTGCCTGCACATCAAACAATTCATAGATATAAGCCCTGCTTTCTTTGGTATTAAGAATGTTTTTGCCCAGCACCATATTTACGGGCATTGCGTTTTTATACTGCCTTGCCACCAGGTCTTTATTTTGTGCATTATAAGTTATGAGCGAATCTTTTGAAAAAATGGAAAGGTTTTGATCAAGCGGGTTGAAATTTAATCCTGCTACCTGTTTAAATGGACGGTTGAAAACCGGTTTCCAGAAATATGATTCGCGGGTAAGCCAAAACGGGTTATCCACGTAACCAACAATATTGCCTTTTTCATCGTGCACATTGTTGCCGCTCCATTCATTCAATGGAAAGAAGTAATTTTTTTTATTGTCACTTACCGAAAGGTTTTTAATAGCGATATGCGGCACTTCAGTATATAAAGGATTTTTGCCAAATACCAGCCTTGCTGTTATTTTATCATGTAATCCTAATTTGCTGGTCTGATAAGTTTTATTGTTAACGGCAATTGCCACTTCATCTTTGCCCAGGTTAAAATTTATTGCCACTTTCATCCATTTCTTTCTTACCAAAAGCGACGGCTGTAGCGGAATTTTAATTTTATTGCTCCTCGCATCAATATTAAAATTGAGATAACCGGTATCATTATTAAAAAGATAGCTAAGGCTGTAAGAGTTTTCTTTATCGGCCACATTTAATATGTATCCAAGGTTGGATCTGTCCCATACAGAAAGATCAAAGCTTATTAAAAGATGATGGCTAAAAGTGGCATTGCCATTAAAAACATTATAGGATGTACGTTTTATAAGCAGGCTGTCATTAGCATTAAATTGCAATCCTTGAGCTTTTGTATGGAAAGCGTTTATAAGTAGTAATAATATATAAAAAAGGTTAGAACGACGTTTTAACAGGCCCATCTTTCAGCATTATAATAAGAAGCAGTTGCAGAATATCAAAGTTATAGTAACAGGCAATAAGCAGAAGGAACTAAAACCGGATAATTTGTAACAACAAAAACTTAGCTTATACAGAAATCCGTTTGCCGGCAGGTCTCTGCTTAAGATTATAAACTGCGGAATTCTATTTAAAGCAGGAGAACTGGCAGGGTGGAATGAATTTCTCCCTGCGACATACAAAAATGATATTCCAGCGTTTTTAATGTTCCAGGCAGCTAAATACTATTTTATAAAATTCAGGATGCGATTGCCAGGTTTTGCCTGTTACAATTTTACCATCCTGTACGGCTTCATCGTTTTTTACATATATGCCGCCACAGGCTTCTACTTCAGATTTTACATGTTCATAGCAGGCAATATTTTTTTTATCTACAAGGCCAGCGGTTACCAATATTTGTGTGCCATGGCATATAGCAAAAACATATTTACCTGTAGTATAGAATTCTTTTACAATTTTTATGACACGTTCATCATTGCGCAGGTATTCAGGCGCTCTCCCGCCGGGCATAAGCACGGCTGTATAATCAGCAGTGTTTACGTCATCAAAAGAAATATCAGCCATTACTAAATAACCTTTTCTTTCCACATAAGTATCCCAGCCCGGTTCAAAGTCATGCATTACAAGATTCATTCTTTTTACGGCGGGTGCTGCAATAACCGGCGTATAACCGGCTTCCCGCAACCTGTGGCTGGCATATAAGATTTCAAAGCTTTCACCGGCATCTCCGGTAATGATGAGTATCTTTTTTAGCATAGCAATAATTTGAAAATTATAATCAAAAGCTATTTTACGGGCTAAAGATAAATGATTGATACGGCTGAAAAAATAATTGCTTAAAAACCGGCAAACAGCTTATTGTAGATAGCATCATTAAAGTATTAGGGAAATAAAGTATGTGCCGTAACCGGGTTTTTACCAAGTTACTTATTACTCTTTGCACTTAGCTTCGCAATGGGTTATTAAGTATTGTCTGATACTGTTTGCTACCCCGCCCAACCTTCCCTGTCCAGACTCCGGTATTGAATAGCTTCGGCGAGATGCTCCACTTTTATATCAACACTACCCGCAAGATCGGCAACCGTACGACTTACTTTTAATATGCGGTCATAAGCGCGTGCAGATAAATTTAATTTTTCCATAGCGCGTTTCAACAGGTTTTCACCGGCTGTATTGATTACACAAATTTCCCTTAGCTGCTTGCTGCTCATTTGTGCATTGGCATACATACCTTCAATACCCTTATATCTTTCCGTCTGAATTTCCCTTGCTCTTATTACCCGCTCCCGGATAACTGAAGAAGATTCGCCTTTTGCCTGCATATTGCTTAATTCACTGAAGGCAACCGGTGTTACTTCCACATGCAGGTCGATGCGGTCCAATAATGGCCCGGATATTTTGTTGAGATATTTCTGAACAGCACCGGGCGGGCAGGTGCACTCTCTGTCGGGATGATTATAAAACCCGCAGGGGCAGGGATTCATAGAGGCGATGAGCATAAAACTCGCCGGGAAATCTACAGCCACTTTTGCCCTTGATATGCTTACTTTTCTTTCTTCCATCGGCTGGCGCATTACTTCTAAAACCGTGCGCTTGAATTCAGGTAACTCATCCAAAAACAAAACGCCATTGTGCGCTAAAGAAATTTCACCCGGTTGCGGAATACCACCGCCGCCCACCAGTGCCACATCACTGATGGTATGGTGGGGCGAACGGAATGGGCGCCGGCTTATTAAGGAACTATTCTCCGGCAACTTCCCCGCTACGCTATGGATTTTTGTTGTTTCCAGCGCTTCATATAAACTCAATGGCGGAAGAATGGTTGGCAGTCTTCGCGCCAGCATGGTCTTGCCTGCGCCGGGCGGGCCAATCAATATAGCGTTATGGCCACCGGCCGCAGCAATTTCCAAAGCACGTTTTATATTTTCCTGTCCTTTTACATCATTAAAATCTACATCAAACTGTTGCTGGGCATCAAAAAATTCTTCCCGCGTATTTACTTCAACAGGCTTTAAAGAACTTTCATCTTTAAAAAATCCCACCACTTCTTTTATATGATTTACACCATAAACCTTTAAGTTATTTACCATGCCCGCTTCCCGCTCATTGGCTTTGGGAACAATCAATCCTTTAAAGCCTTCTTTTCTCGCCTGAATGGCAATGGGCAAGGCACCTTTTATAGGGCGAACCGTTCCATCCAAACTCAGTTCTCCCATTATTATATATTCAGCCAACCGCTCGGGTTCTTCAATTTGTTCGCTGGCGCCCAGCACGCCAATGGCAATGGGAAGATCAAAAGCAGAGCCGCTCTTTTTTATATCAGCAGGCGCAAGATTCACCACGATCTTTATGCGTGGCATATACCAGTCGTTGGTTTTAATGGCGCTTTCCATGCGCTGCAGACTTTCTTTCACCGCATTATCAGGCAGGCCAACAATCGTATAGTGTTGACCGGCGCTTACATTTACTTCAATTGTTATGGTGATTGCTTCAACGCCATAAACCGCGCTTCCAAAAGTTTTCACAAGCATAAACAGAAAGGTTTAGTGTATGATAGGCATTATTGCTTAAAAGCCACATTAAGATAAAGAAAAACCAGTAATAATATTGTAACATATGAAGTATTATGCTTCTTTATATTTGTTTGAAATAATTATTACCGGTTGAATATATCATTTTTAAATACAGTTATTTTACTTGGTTCTGTGCAAGGTTTTATTATCAGCACGATGCTTTTCTTTTCAAAGAAGAATAAGCAATCAAACAGATTGTTGGCTGTATTAATTTTATTAATAGCTCTTGCGAGCTTTGATATATATGCATCTTATTCAGATTGGTTTGATTCTTCAACATTACAATTTCTTACCAACTTTATTCCCCTGATCATCGTTATGCCAACAGGGCCGCTGATATATTTTTATATTCAATCTTCACTAAACGATGATTTTAGATTTACCAGGAAAAAAGCTTCTCATTTTTACACAGTAATAATAGATATTATTCCGCAACTTATTGCAATTGTGTATATGATTGGATTATCTGCAGGCGTTTTTAAAAACAACTCAGCCCGCTGGGGCAATTTTATTGATATGTATAATGTATATGCAGATGTACCAAGATGGTTGAGTTTGAGTTTTTATGTATTGGCTTCCGCAAAATATCTCCGTTCAATAAAACAAAACAGCTCTGCCGGCTTTGAGAAAAAACTTAAATGGCTGCAGCAGTTTATTAATGTTTTCATGTTGTTCCAGGTTTGGTGGCTTATTTTTCTTATTCCATATATTATTCCTTCGGTTACCTATAAATTATTAGATGCTGTAGATTGGTATCCCATCTATATTCCACTTGCTGTAATTATTTACTGGCTTGGTATAAAAGGATACATTGTTTCGCAAATAGAAATGAATCTTATTAAAAAAGCGCAACCTGTTATTTCAACTTTACCTGCCGAAAAAATTTCGCAAACAATTGCTTTATTAAAAAAAAGCATGACAGATGATAAATTGTTTCTTCACTCAAATCTTAATTTGACTATTCTTTCCGAATACACTTCCATTCCACAAAAAACAATTTCGTTTGTTTTAAATCAAAGCCTGCACAAAAGCTTCAGCGAATTTGTGAATGAATATCGCATCGAAGCCTTTAAAGAAAAAATTAGACAACCTGAAACAGACAATCTTACAATTGCAGGCATTGCTTTGGAATGTGGCTTTAGTTCTCAGGCTACATTTCAAAGAACATTTAAACAGGTAACGGGCTTATCACCTTCTGAATTTCGCCGTACCATTTTACAAACACAATAATTAAGTTCTTATTCCAGGTTTAAAAGAGTTCTCAAATCCGGATTTGAGAACTATCATTTTCTCTTATTGGCCTTATTATTATGAAGTTTGCCCTATGATAATTCACCATATGAAAAAACTGATCATTATTTTACCGGTTTTTATTCTCAGCCATTTTGCAGCACAAACACAAAATACGAATGATACACTTGCCCAAAAGCTTGATGAATATCTTATTGCCGCAAACAAAGTGAATAAGTTTAATGGCAATGCATTGATTGTACAAAAAGGGAAGGTGGTTTTACAAAAGAGTTATGGTTATAAAAATTTTGCTGAGCATATTTTAAATGATTCCAATACGATTTTCCAAATTGGTTCGATCACCAAACAATTTACTGCTACAATTATTTTAAAATTACAGGAAGAAGGAAAACTATCCGTACATGATAAACTCAGCAAATATTTTCCGGAATTTAAATATGCTGATGAGATAACGATTGAAAATTTATTAACGCACACTTCGGGCATTTACAATTACACAAATGATATTGATGCCGGAGATGCAGCACTTGTTTGTAATCCCATCAATAAAAACCTGGCAATAGAAGTAATGCAGAAGCATGAACCCGATTTTAAACCAGGCACTACGTTCCGCTATAACAACTCGGGTTATTATTTACTTGGTTTGATAATTGAAAAAGTAACCGGTAAATCTTATGAACAAAATATTCGTGACCTGGTATTTACACCATTACAAATGGAGCATTCTTTATTCGATTTCTCACATTCTGCCGATACCAATATAGCCAAAGGATATCAATCTATTTCTAACAAGAGCCAGGTTGAAGCAACTGTATGGAGGTGGGATTCTACCGTTACGTATGCGGCTGGCGGCATCTGGAGCACAACGGGCGATATGTATAAATGGGCGCAGGCTATAGCTAGTAAAAGAATTATTTCGGCAACCTCATGGAAAGCTGCCACAACGCCGCACCTGCAGCATTATGGTTATGGCTGGGTGATTGACTCTGCATTTGGTAAAAAAGCAATTACTCACGGTGGTGGCATACCCGGTTTTATTGCTTATTTATGTTATTATCCCGATGAAGATGTTACAATTATTTTATTGAATAACTATGGTGGATTTGGCGATGCACTAAATGGCATAAATGGAGACTTGTCTGCCATTATTTTTAATAAACCATATAAATTATTGAAAGATTATGACAATAAAAGGCTGCCCGATGATATTCTGAAAAAATATGTTGGAAAATACGAGTTCGATAAAGATCATCACGTTTACGTTAGCATCCAAAATAAACAACTGCAAATGGAAGCGCCCGAAGGCGGTGTGCCCAAATCGCCTTTGTTTGCACAGGATGAAACTAATTTCTATCTTAAAGTTATTACTGCAAGGATTGAATTTTTAAAAGATGAATCAGGAAATATTACTGGCTTTATCTCACACTATAATGGTAAAGATGAATTTTGTAAAAAGATAAAATAAGTGATGTTGATGGGAGGTATTTAGTTGCATAAACAACTTTTATTACATTTGAATTCTCAAATGTATTTTATGCAGGAAGCTTATATTATAGCTGGTTATCGCACAGCCGTTACAAAAAGTAAAAGAGGCGGTTTTAGATTTTACAGGCCCGATGACCTGGCTATTGATGTAATAAAAGGATTGATGGCGGCCGTTCCGCAACTGGAAGCGCAGCGTATTGATGATGTAATTGTCGGCAACGCGGTTCCGGAAGCTGAACAGGGCTTACAGTTTGGGCGTATCATTGCTGCACGGGCGTTGGGCATTGAAGTGCCGGGCGTCACAGTAAACCGCTATTGCGCCAGCGGGTTGGAAACCATCGCCATCGCTACCGCTAAAATAAGAACAGGCATGGCCGATTGCATTATTGCCGGTGGTACAGAAAGTATGAGCCTGGTGCCAACCGCCGGCTGGAAAACGGTGCCTGCTTATTCCATAGCCAAAGATGAGCCGGATTATTATTTAGGCATGGGCTTAACCGCAGAAGCGGTTGCCAAAGAATTTAATGTAAGCCGTGAAGACCAGGATGCATTCGCACTCAGGTCGCACCAGAAAGCAAAGAAAGCAATTGAGGAAGGTCATTTTAAGAGCGGCATTTTGCCCATTAATGTTGAGCAGGTATATGTGGATGAAAAGAACAAGCGCAAAACAAAAACGAATACGGTTGATACAGATGAGGGCGTTCGGGCCGATACAACCATGGAAGCGCTGGCTAAACTTAAACCGGCATTTGCGCAAAATGGCAGCGTAACCGCAGGTAACTCTTCTCAAACCAGCGACGGTGCAGCTTTTGTAATTGTGATGGGCGAAAAAATGATGAACGAATTAGGCCTGAAACCAATGGGCCGTTTAAAAAATTGTGTTTCGGCAGGCGTGCATCCGCGGATTATGGGAATTGGCCCTGTGGCAGCCGTACCAAAAGTTTTGAAGCGGGCTAACATGAATTTAAGTGATATTGATTTGATTGAACTGAATGAAGCGTTTGCATCACAATCACTTGCCGTAATAAGGGAGCTTGGATTAAACCAGGATATTGTAAATATAAATGGCGGCGCTATTGCACTTGGGCATCCTTTGGGATGCACCGGCTGTAAATTAACGGTGCAGATATTGCACGATATGAAACGCCTCAATAAAAAATACGGGCTGGTTACGGCCTGCGTGGGCGGCGGTCAGGGTGTTGCAGGCATTATTGAGAATTTGTAAACACTGATTCCTGCATCTGCAATATTCCATATTTCCCATCCTGGTTGAATTAGCAGTCAGGAACAGTGTAATACTCAATGTTCAATACAAATATGTAAGCTATATAGATTTGTAAATTATCGCAATGTTTCAAATACGTGTTTTGCTGTGCTCCAGAATTCATCCAATGCGGTAATGCGGGGTTTAAAGAACGAAATGAGTTGGGGCCAGTCTTCCTGCTTAAAAATACTTACGTCATTGAGTTCAGTATAAATACGGCTGATGTATTTGCCATGTTCATCATGCGTGTGTAACTGCCATATCCATTCTTCATTTAATGCTTCATTCAGCAAGGAACGCAATTGCTTAAACTGCTCAAAATATAAAGCCTGGAGGCCGGTATCTTTATGTGTTAACTCAATTGCTATGAAAGCCTTTTTGTTATCAGCCTGCATCCTGAAATAAATGTCTTTCTCACCGGTTTTATAATTTATCCAGTTTATCCGTTCACCTTCAGCAGATAGAACAGGCTGCATATACTGGCCCAAGGCTGTCCAGAACTGTTGTTTTAATTGAGCGGCCTGCTGTTTTGAATACATGAAGATGTTATAAGATTTCCATAAATATTCAAACATACAGCAAAGCTGAATGCGCGCTAATAACAAATCCCACTTTCCAAATCAAGTTCATATACAAATCTTCGGGTTTGGTTGTTTTCTATTATTTCCGATAATGCAGCCGCTAATAAAGAAACACTTGCAGCTTGGACAGAACTCATATCCATAGAATAAATTTGTGGCCGGCTTTGTGAAATATTCTTTTCAAAAACAAACGCAAATGTGTTTTGTTGACGTATCAAGGGGCGCAAAGTATTGTTCACATTTAACCAGATTATTTTACCATCGCAAAAACCAACTGCACTCATCTCCGGCACAAATTTTCCTGAGTTGTCTTTAGTATATAATATAGTAGCCACTCTATCTTTAATAAATTCATATTCAGGAACTGAAGGGTTATTATTAATAAATTCAGCAAAAGATCTGTACACTCCTTTTTTTAATTTCGTATCTGTTAAAACAGGCAGGTAAAATCTTTGTGAATATCTATTCTGAATTTGATCCGATTTGTAAGCATGTTTTGCCAGACATCTTTTTATATTGAGTAAGGATGCTTTTTGTACCAAAATATGCAATACGTTAGATAGAATGTTATAATCATTTCCTCTTAAATCAAATGAAGTAATCGATGTATCGAGGCGCAGGGCAGGGAAATAAGTATTATTGTTTTGAATATAGGATTCTACCGAAAACCTTAACCTGTGATATACTCCGTTTTGGCCTTTACTATTCCTCTTAACTGTATCGAGCTCGGTTAACCGCAATTGTTTTATAAAACAAACAAGATTCATTGTGTCCTGCCCGGGTGAGAACAGCGTATTAATATAATCTCCGAGCGCTGTTGCAGTTCCATTCAATAAAGCTATTTTATCATAGCGCTTATTTTTGTTTCGTACCGCTCTATTCACTTTTGTTCCGATACAGCTTGTATCTGCGCGCACATCAATAAAAACAAAACTTTTGAAGGGTAAAATATCCTTATGAGCTACATCATTAGTATTTATATCGATTAATTTAATTTCTGATGCGCTGATAAAGGTCCTATCTCTTTTATAAATATTAATATCCTGAGAATATAAGCTTGCAGATAACAAGTTTACAATGCATATTAAAAAAGCTCTCAAAAGAATGTTCATGTTTAAGGGTTATGCTAAGAAAAGCAATAATACAAAAAAGGCTGCTTCTTTTCAGAAACAGCCTTAAGCATATAAAAGTTTTAAACTTATTCAAACCTTAAATCCAAACCTAAGCCGCGTAACTCATGTACCAATACATTGAATGATTCAGGAACACCAGCCCTTGTAATATTATCGCCTTTTACAATTGCCTCGTAGGTTTTTGCACGGCCAATAATATCATCAGACTTGATAGTGAGCAATTCCTGCAGAATATTGGCGGCACCATAAGCTTCGAGTGCCCAAACCTCCATTTCACCAAAACGCTGGCCGCCAAACTGTGCTTTACCACCCAGCGGCTGCTGTGTAATTAAGCTGTAAGGCCCGATGGAACGTGCGTGCATCTTATCGTCAACCATGTGGTGTAATTTAAGCATGTAAATAACACCCACTGTGGCTTTCTGATGAAAACGCTCACCTGTTTCCCCGTCGTAAAGGTAAGTATGGCCCATTGGCGGAAGACCCGCCTCTTTACATTTTTCCTCAATTTCATCGGTTGTGGCACCGTCGAATATCGGCGTGGCAAATTTGGCGCCTATCTTCTTTCCAACCCATCCTAAAATGGTTTCATAAATCTGGCCGAGGTTCATACGGCTTGGTACGCCAAGCGGGTTCAGCACAATATCAACCGGGGTACCATCTTCCATAAACGGCATGTCTTCATCGCGAACGATTTTGGCAACAATACCTTTATTTCCATGGCGGCCCGCCATTTTATCTCCTACTTTCAATTTACGTTTTACAGCGAGGTAAACTTTAGCCAGTTTCAATACGCCTGCAGGCAATTCATCACCTATAGAAATATTGAACTTTTCGCGTTTGTAGCGGCCAAGCTCTTCGTTGTATTTTATATTATAATTGTGCAAAAGGCGGTTGATAAGTTCATCTGTATCTGCATCACCAGTCCAACCCAATGGATTTACATTCTGATAGTCGATAGAACCAAGATTCTTTGCATTGAATTTGGCTGTTTTACCAACCAGCATTTCACCAAAGTTGTTAGTAACACCGGCAGAAGACTTGTCTTTCAAAAGTGTCTGCAGTTTTTCCAGCAGCACTTCTTTCTGATCGTCAACGTTCTTCTCATGAACTTTCTCTACTTTTTCGAGCAAAGCTTTTTCACGCACTTTACCATTTTTATCTTTTTTAGCGCGCTGGAAAAGCTTTTTATCAATCACCACACCTTCTGTTCCGTTAGGCGCTTTTAAAGAAGCATCTTTAGCATCGCCGGCTTTATCACCGAAGATGGCACGTAACAGTTTTTCTTCCGGTGTAGGATCACTTTCACCTTTGGGTGTAATCTTTCCGATTAAAATATCACCTTCCCGCACATGGGCGCCGATGCGGATAATACCATTTTCATCAAGGTCTTTTGTAGCCTCTTCAGAAACATTTGGAATATCAGGCGTTAATTCTTCTTCACCCAGTTTGGTATCGCGTACTTCCAGTTCAAACTCATCAATATGGATTGAAGTGAAAATATCATCACGAACCACTCTTTCGTTTATAACGATGGCATCCTCAAAATTGTATCCTTTCCACGGCATGAATGCTACCTGCAGGTTACGGCCTAACGCCAGTTCCCCATCTTTTGTAGCATAACCTTCAGTAAGAAAGTCACCGTTTTTTACTACCTGGCCTTTCTTTACAGCAGGCCTTAAAATAATGGAAGTTGACTGGTTTGTTTTGATGAATTTGGTCAACCGGTATTTTACCAGGTCATCTTCAAAGCTTACCAGCCTGTCAAGATCATTACGTTTGTAACGAACATGAATTTCTTTGGCATCAACATATTCAACCACGCCATCACCATCTGCATGTATCTGGATACGGGCATCACGGGCGGCTTTGCCTTCCAAACCCGTACCTACAATTGGCGCTTCAGGATTGATCAACGGAACCGCCTGGCGCTGCATGTTTGATCCCATCAATGCACGGTTGGCATCATCATGTTCAAGGAACGGAATCAGCGAAGCACTTAGACCAACAATCTGGTTTGGTGCAACATCCATATATTCAACTTCTTCTTTTTCAAGAATAGGGAAATCACCTGTTTGACGGCTTGCAATCCTGTCTTCAACAAAATTTCCTTTATCATCAAGGGGTACATTATTCTGTGCAATCTTGGCAGTATCTTCTTCTTCGGCGCTCAGGTAAGTGAGCTTTTTCATATCCACTTTACCATCATTTACTTTATGGTAAGGGGTTTCAATAAAGCCCATTTCATTTATGCGCGCATGCACACAGAGCGTAGAAATCAAACCGATGTTCGGTCCTTCCGGAGTTTCAATTGTACACAAACGGCCATAATGCGAGTAGTGTACGTCACGAACTTCAAAGCCTGCACGCTCACGGCTTAAACCACCGGGACCGAGGGCGGAAATACGGCGTTTATGGGTAATTTCTGAAAGCGGGTTAGTTTGATCGAGGAACTGTGATAACTGTGATGTACCGAAGAATGAGTTGATAACCGAAGAAAGCGTTCTTGCATTGATCAAATCAACTGGAGTAAATACTTCATTATCACGTACGTTCATTCTTTCACGAATGGTACGTGCCATACGGGCCAAACCCACGCCAAACTGAGCATATAATTGCTCGCCTACGGTACGTACGCGACGGTTGCTCAGGTGATCAATATCATCAATTTCTGCTTTCGCATTAGTTAGGCGAACCAGGTATTTAATGATCTCGATAATGTCTTCACGGGTTAAAACCTTGGTTTCAAGTTTGGTGGTTACATCAAGCTTACGATTGATTTTGTAACGGCCAACTTCACCAAGATCGTAACGCTTATCGCTGAAGAATAATTTATCAATAATACCACGAGCTGTTTCATTGTCCGGAGCGTCAGCGCCGCGCAACTGGCGGTAAATATGCTGAACGGCTTCCAGTTCACTGTTAGAGGTATCTTTATTTAAGGTATTATATATAATTGCGTAATCGCCGCCCACGTCTTCTTTCTGAATAAAAATGCTTTTAACGTCGAGTTCAGCAATCATTTCAATGGCATCTTCATCCAGCACGGTATCGCGTTCCATCACAATTTCGTTACGTTCAATGGAAACCACTTCACCGGTATCTTCATCCACAAAATCTTCTACCCAGGTCCTTAATACACGGGCTGCCAGTTTTTTACCAACATAAGCCTGTAAAGTTTTCTTATCAGCCTTTACTTCGTCGGCCATTCCGAAAAGTTCGAGAATGTCTTTATCGGTTTCATAACCAATAGAACGCAATAAAGTTGTAACCGGGAATTTCTTCTTACGGTCGATATAAGCATACATTACATTGTTAATGTCTGTAGCAAATTCCATCCAGGCACCTTTAAACGGGATTACCCTTGCAGAGTAAATTTTTGTACCGTTGGGGTGAACAGACTGGCCGAAGAATACACCGGGTGAACGGTGCAGCTGGGAAACCACCACGCGCTCAGCACCATTGATAACAAATGTGCCGCGGGGCGTCATATAAGGAATATTTCCAAGAAACACATCCTGAACGATGGTCTGGAAGTCAACGTGCTCTTCATCGTTACAGCTTAAACGCAGCTTTGCTTTAAGCGGAACAGCATAGGTGAGGCCACGTTCCATACACTCTTCGATGGTATAACGTGGCGGATCGATAAAATAGTCCAGGAATTCCAGCACGAAGATGTTGCGGGTGTCAGTGATAGGAAAATTTTCCTTAAACACTTTGAACAATCCTTCGTTGTTACGTTTATCAGGCGTGGTTTCTAACTGGAAAAAATCTCTGAATGACTCTAATTGAATATCTAATAAATCGGGAGACCCAGCAAGGTTTTTTGTTTTACCAAAGCTGACTCTGTTTTGCAATTTAGTTGATGACATATCTTAATTGATAGTTTTTCCGGAAAAATAAAATGGGACAGAACTTACGGGTTCTTAAGGCATTAAAAAGCAAACAATTAATTAACCTTACTGCCGCTTTTAGCCAACCGCCCAAATAAAAGGACGGCAAAGGTAAGTATAATACTGAAAATGAAAGTAAAATTTTAAATGTGGAATGAATGCGCGAAGTTAAAAAAATTATAATTAAAAATTCATTTAAGGCAATTAAAACTTTTGAAGTTAACCTCCACTTAATCTTAAAGCAAAATTTATCTCTCCAACTTATACTTAGGATACAGAAGCGTTGTTTTAGCTGGAAGCACCATAATACAGTAAATATTTACAAAAAAGGCCTGCCCTAAAAAGAGCTGGCCGTTGCTAACCTATGAAAAACACCTAGTTAAATATGATTAAAACCGCTGATTGGGTTTTCGTTTACTACTCTGCTTATTTGGCTTACTGCTGGAATTATTTTCCTTTTTTGGGCGTTGTACCTGATTTTGAGCCGGTTTACCTTGTGATTGCTTTTGCTGGCGGTTTCTAAGCTCATTTCGCAGGGCGTTGTTAAACTGCTTATCAGTAGTGTAAACTTTATTTACACGCTGACTATTGTTTCCCAAAACTTTTTTAAAGTTTCCTTTATAACGCTCCTTGATTTCAACAACCTTCTTTTCGAATGCAACTTCATCATCAGGGTACCGGCTTCTTGCCTGCCTGATCTCGCTAACATAGTTATTATATACGGGCCAAAAACTTTGCGCTTCCTGCGGTGTGAGATTTAATTCGCGGGTCATATAACCCATCTTTACCACTTCCACCCTGTTATTATCATCTCTATCAGAAGACTGCGCAAGACAAAAATAACTATGAAAGCATAAAAACAACAATAATGTAAAATTTTTTTTCATGATTCTCATCTTTATATACCTTCCTCTTTTTTTAAACTCTCTCCTTCATTTAAATACTGCTGTATTTCATCGTCAGGTATATCTTTTATAAGGATCTGTATGTCTGTATTTTGATTTTGAGGCTGATAATCTGCACCTACACCCGTAAAAACAGCCATACTGCTGTTTTCATTAAGGTATGATTCAATTTCGGAATCGCTTATATCTGCCAATTGCTGCTGGATATTGGCTTTTACTGTTGCAGCAACAGGCTGCGTGGTTTGTACAGGTTTTGTATTATTACCTGAAATAAAAAAATATCCGCCTGCAAATAAAACAGCGCCTATGCAGGCTGCAGCCGCATAATTTATCCATCTGTGGGATTTGCTGCCAATAGAAATTACTTTGGCTGATGGCTCGTTTTTACGAGCATGGCTTAAAGGAGTAAGCTCATCAAAATATTTTGCGGGCAGCGAATACACATTTTCCTTTGATATGGTATTTAATAAAGGAGCGATTTCTTCCAGCTCTTGCCTTACATTATTCTTTTTTTCAGCTTTTATTCTTTCAATAACATTGTTTGCAAATTCATCAAAGTATCCGCCGGGAACTGCAAAAACCCCTCCTTTGCGGCCTTGTAACTGCAGAGAAGGAGCATTTATTTTATCGAGAACTATATCGGAAAAATTCTTAAAATAATTTTCAGGCGCGGCATAAGGAGTAGTTGCTGGTAATTGGCTTACAAAAACATTAGCTATTGCATGGGAAGAAAGATTTCTAAAATAATCTTCCGGCACCGAATAATAATTTTTGTTGTTTGCCTGTATCAATGTTGCAGCACCGGCTTCTCTTAATTCATTCAATATATTAATATTTGTCTGCATCACTTTTTTTTGACCCCTGTATAGCTAAACCGTTTAATTATTTTTAATGAATTCCTCTATTTTTTTTACTGCATGATGATAACTCGCCTTCAAAGCACCTTCGCTGGTTTCTAAAATCCGGCTCATTTCCTCGTAAGGCATTTCATCATAATATCTTAAATTAAAAACAAGTCTTTGTTTTTCAGGCAATTGCTGTATAGCCAATTGAAGTTTCCATTCCAGGCGGTTGGCGTCAAAGTTTTTATCAGCCACAACCTTATTGGCCAGCCCGCTTTCGACAGCGCTGAGGCTGACGGCACTTTTTTTCTTCTGCTGTTCAAGAAATGTAAGGCTTTCATTAGTTGCTATGCGATATAACCATGTATAAAGCTGGCTGTCTTCCCTGAAATTTTCGAGGCCATTCCACACCTTTATAAAAACGTTTTGCAGCACATCATTGGCATCATCATGATCTATTACCATTCTGCGCACATGCCAGTATAATTTCTCCTGATACTTTTTAATAATAGCTGTAAATGCCCTTTCCTTTGTATCCGGCTGCCTGAACTGATGTAACAAATCCCTATCTTCAATTTGCATGCAGGGTTATTTTAAATAAAAAATCTAACCTGTTTATTTTGATAATACCTTAATTGAAAAGTTTAATAACAATAATGCTAATTAATTTAAAACGGCATTTTGCGCTTTAATCAGCTCTTCATCTTCCTTAATCTTAAGTTCCCATTCCCATGCAGTACGCATCATATCATCAAGATCATATGTAATATCCCAGTTCAAAGCTGATTTCGCAAGATCGTTATTGGCATAAATAGCCACCACATCTCCAGGCCTTCTCGGGCCTAACCTGTAATTTAACTTTCTGCCCGATACTTTTTCAAACGCTGCTATGGCTTCCAGCACCGTTACGCCATTGCCGCTTCCCAGGTTAAAGATCTCGCAGGCAGATTCATTCTTTTTATTGATGAGGAATTCCAAAGCAAGCGTATGCGCATGGGCAATATCGCAAACATGGATATAATCGCGGACACAACTGCCATCACGGGTGGGGTAATCTGAGCCATGAACCGTCATTTCCTGGATTTTACCGATAGCACATTGTGTAATGGCCGGAACGAGATTCTGCGGTCTTCCCAAAGGCAGTTCGCCAATCTGTATGGAAGGATGAGCACCAACCGGGTTAAAATAACGCAGCAATATGGTATTGCAGGCCTGCACTTTTGAAAAATCTTCAACAATCGTTTCACCCATTTGCTTGGTAGCGCCGTAGGGAGATTCTGCTTTTTTGGTGGGGGAAGATTCTGTAACTGGTATTTTATCAGGGTTTCCATATACAGTGCAGGAAGAAGAGAACACAAAATTCGGAATATTAAATTCCTTTGCACATTTAAGGATATTTACGAGAGAAAACAGGTTATTTTCATAATACATTAATGGTTCTGCAACGCTTTCGCCAACTGCTTTATAGGCTGCAAAATGTATAATGCCCTGTATATCTTCATTTTCCTGGAAAACAGCACGGGTTTCATCAAAATTTTTAAGGTCAACATTATAATTTTTGATGTTTCTGCCCGTAATTTTTTCAATGCCATCAAGCAGGTAAGTACCCGAACGTGAATTATCGTCAATTGAAATTACTTCATAGCCATTTTCCAGTAAATCAACCACGGTATGCGCACCAATATAGCCGCAACCTCCAGTAACCAGTATTTTTTTCATAGTAAAAAATATGGTTGCAAAATAAGGAAACTAAGCAGAAAAGAGATGGAAGAACCAATATAATCCTGCCGCTAACAGTGCACTTACAGGTATGGTTAATATCCAGGCCCAGACGAGGTTTATAGTTATACCCCAGCGAACGGCACTTAAACGTTTGGTGGCGCCAACACCTACTATGGAGCCCGCAATTGTATGCGTGGTACTTACAGGCGCCCCGAGATTGGCTGCCGTAAATAAAGTAATAGCGCCGGCAGTTTCAGCCATTACACCTTCCAGCGGGGTAACTTTTGTAATTCGTGATCCCATTGTTTTCACAATTCTCCATCCACCGCTCATGGTGCCAAGGCCAATTGCCGTATAACACATAAAAGGCACCCATGAAGGTATCTGGCTAATATCAGGAATTACATTTTCAGCTACCATGGCGGCTCCTATAATCCCAATAACTTTTTGCGCATCACTTCCGCCATGCCCAATACTGAAAGTGGCAGAAGAAACCAATTGCAGCCGTTTGTACATATTGGTGGTTCTGGCAGCGGTTTCACCCCTGAAATAATTATAAAAATAAGATGCAAGAAAAATAATGCCCAATGCCAATAACCCCCAAAATTCAAAAGGCTTTTTAAAGTCAATGAAGACAAGGCAGACTGTTAAGGTAGCAACGATTATCGTTATTTTAAGCCAGAAGTTTCTTTGTATGGTTACCAGCGTTATAAACATGGAAATAACCATACCAATTACAGGCGCCAATAAAATAAAAAGTATAGTAAGGCTGATACCACCGTTTAGCGACCAGTTAATGCTGTCAAAACCTGAATGGGCAATGGCAGCACCGGCAAACCCCCCGATTAATGTGTGGGATGAGGATGAGGGAATACCATACCACCAGGTAAGCAAATTCCATATAATAGATGCGATAACACCTGCCAGTACTACCGTTGAATCGTAAGAGCCGCTATTTACAGTTTTTGCTACGGTGTTAGCCACTTCATGATCGCGAAAAATAAAATAGGCAACAAAGTTGAAAAATGCTGCCCATATCACAGCCTGAAATGGTGTGAGCACTTTGGTGGATACAATGGTGGCAATGGAATTTGCCGCATCGTGAAACCCGTTAATATAATCAAATACTACTGCAAGAATTATAATTACAATTAATAATGTAGACATGCGATAGGATAAGTTTCGTTTAAATGGCTAAGAATACTTGATAATGATGGTTTCTATCGCATTGCCTGCATCTTCACATTTATCAGTTGCAGTTTCCATAGCATGATAAACTTCCCTTTTCTTTATAAGCATTTTTATATCCTGTTCAAGATCGAAAAGACGCTCAACGCTCAAATCATAAATATCATCTGCCTGGTTTTCTATGCTGTTTATTTTAACCAATGCTGTTGTCATAGCCTGCAGGTCCCGCATATTTCGTAAACCCCGCACAGCGGTTTTTAATTCCTGCACGCCAAACGAAATAAGGTTGGCCAGTTTAATTATGCCTTCATCGTCGTTTGTTATATTATAGAATGTCATACGCTTTGCTGAAGCGTAAATGTAATCGGCAACATCGTCAAGTGCGGTGGCTAAAAAATGGATGTCTTCCCGGTCAAAAGGAGTTATAAATGTTCTGCCGAGCTCTGTATAAACACGATGTGTAATGTCATCGTTTTTATGCTCTGCATTTTCAATTTCACTTAATATCGCAAACCGCTTATCCCGTTCTCTTTCAATAATAAGTTTCTTCAACAGCTCGCTCATTTCATAAACCGTATCAACAACTTCTTCAAAAAGTGAATAAAAAATCCTGTCCTTAGGCTGAAAAATTTTCATGAAGGAATTAAATGCCATAGCTCAGTTTTTGCAAAAATGAAGGAATACATATCATCCTGTCCGCAATATTTGAATTGGTAATAATTTCTTAACATTAGCAAATTAATACACATTCGCCACAAAACTTAAAATCCGGCAATTTTATAAAAGGGATATTTTTTATTTTTTTTCGTTCTGAAAAAGATATGCGTATTTTTTTAAATACTGAAAACTCAACATTATGTGTATAAATAAAACAATTGCATACACGAGAAAGAAATAAGATGTTATCCTGATGTAATTCTCAAAGTCAGCTTTATTCATTTTAAATTCAGCACCTGCATTCTCCTTAGCCTGAGCTGTAATTTGTTGCAGCATTTCCGGATGCATTAAAAAAATTGTACACTGTGTTATCATTAATAAAGAAAATACAGTGCTGGCAATTGCATTTACCCTAAGCCAGTCCTTAGATGATTTTCCCAGAAATTTTTTGCCATCAAAGCCTCTTATTAAAAAATTAAGCGAAGCGAATGTGTAAATGGCAATACAGGCAATTAGAAAAAGCGGAAGAAGCATAGCAGGGTTGGCAAATGCGGCCCGGATTAACAACAATATTGCTATAGAAAACAAAATAGCCATCGGCAACAGCAAAAAGCTCAATATGCGATATATGGTAAGTTTCATCATTTTTCTTGTTAGGCAGGGTTTTTCTTCTTTTTTATCACTGCTAATTACGGTTTCTTAAAACATAATTAGCAAAACATAATTTACAAATAAGCCGGATATAAAAAATTATCCGGCTCATTATTCAGTATAATAACATTAAAAAACTAAACCCGCAAAATCAAATAAACAAGTGCGAAGTTATATCAACTTTCTCAAAAATTAGCAGCCGTAAATATGCAACCCATTCATATAATATTTTCACTCAGTCAGAATAAATACCCTTCATTGGTTTTTGCAAAAAGCAAGCATATCCAGTTATCTTTTTCAAGTTTATGCTTCAATTCAAATTTTGCGCTGCCAGCAGTTGCCGTAATAATTTTTTCATCTTCTTTTAAAAGGCCGCTTAATAAAAGAAGCCCGCCTTGCGCCAGTTGAAGATTAAACAGCCGGAAATTCTCCTGTATAATATTACGTGTAATATTAGCAAGAATAATATCAAACACGCCTTCAGCATTTGCATTGTCAGCCATTTTCAATTCTATGCCATCAATGTTGTTATTAATAAAATTCTCTGCTGCATTTTCTATACTGAAACTGTCGTTATCAATGGCAACAATTTTTGCTGCACCGAGCTTATATGCAAGAATAGCGAGTATGCCGGTGCCGGTGCCAAAATCCAAAACAATTGTATCCTTAAAATCAATGGCCTGCATTTGTTGTATCATCATAAACGTAGTGGCATGATGCCCGGTGCCAAAACTCATTTTTGGCGTTACAATAATTTCATACTGTATATTTTTTATGGGTTGATGAAATGAAGCCCTTAAAGCGCAGTCACCAATTATCACCGGTTGAAAATTCGACTCCCATACGTGGTTCCAGTTTACATCGGGCAATTCGGTTGCTGAATAATTTAATTGCATTTTTTCAGCGAGAGTGTGTAACATTTCTTCATCGTACAAATCAAGCGAAATAAATGCTTTTAACTGGCGCGCCTGCTCTTCAAAGCCTTCAAAATGCATTTCAGAAAGCAACGCAATTAATATTTCTTTTTGTTCTTCGGATAAGGCTTTAAAGCTTATTTCAATATAATCCATAACCAAATTGTTTTTACCAAATTTCAAACGAATATCCGTGCAAAAACAAACGTAAGTTTTATTCTAAAATGTTAAATGCTTAGAAGACATTTTTATAAATGAATATAAATTCATTTAATTTTGCAGCGTGAAATTAAAAGATGAAAATAAAATAGCCCGCATTTACAAGGCAACCTTAAAACTCGTTAAAGCAACAGGCCTTTCAGGCATAACGATGCAGGCTGTGGCTAAGGAAGCTAAAATTGCAACGGGCACACTATATATTTATTTTCAGAATAAAGAAACATTAATTGCAAGCGTTTTCCACGAGTGCATAAAAAATTCACAAGGCAGCTTTTTTAAAAATTATGATGCCAAAGCACCTTTTAAGGTTGGGTTTCATACCATTTGGCTTAATATATTGCACCACAGGCTTTTACGGTTTGAAGAAAGCCTTTTTATAGAACAGGCTTTTCATTCCCCTTATATAGATGAACAGATAAAAGTTGAAGCTAAAAAAATGTTTGAACCTTTAAAAGAACTATTAGCCCGCGGAAAAAAAGAACACCTCGTAAAAGATGTTGATAATTTCTGGCTCACCGCTTTTATGATTGGAAGCATCAACGAAATATCCAGGAGGGTAAATTATTATAATAAAAAACTTAATCCCGAAGTAATAGACCTGAATTTTCAATTATGCTGGGATGGCATTAAAGCGTAATTTTTTTTATTTAAACTGAATTTATATTCATTGTTAATATAATATATGAAGCATAAAAAATATATACGGCTGGCATTGGTGCTTGTTTTGTTTTCTTTCATTAAAATAAATGCGCAGGAAAGTAAAACACTTACTTTAAATGAAGCTATTGAATTAGGTATTAAAAACAGCAAACAGTTAAAACTAAGCCAGTCAAAAATTGATGAGGCAGTTGCAGCTACAAAACAGGCAGCAGAAGCAAGATTGCCTGATGCAAGCATAAGCGGCTCATATTTACGATTAACCAAGCCCAACGTTAATTTAAAAGGCTTTGGCAGCGATAGCAGCGGCGGTTTTACGTCCCCAACTATTTCACAGGCATTATATGGATCAGCCAATGCTTCATTACCCATTTATGCAGGTTCAAAAATTAAGTATGGCATTGAATCTGCAAAATATCTTGAACAGGCCACAAGGCTTGATGCCGAACATGATAAGGAAGCAGTAACGCTTAATATAATTGCGGCCTATATCAATTTATACAAAGCCAGTGCTTCAGCGAAAGTAGTAGAAGAAAATCTTGAACAATCAAGGTTGCGCGACAGCAATTTCGCAAGCCTTGAAAGAAACGGTTTGCTTGCAAGAAATGATATGCTCAGGGCACAGTTGCAAACATCCAATTTTGAACTGGCACTTGTGGATGCACAGAACAGCATACAGCTTGCCACCGTTAATATGAACATATTATTAGGCCTTCCTGAATCAACTGTACTAATAGTAGATTCTTCAGGCATAACAAACCCTACTGGGCTGCAGTCAATTGAAGCGTATGAACAATCTGCAGACACAGGCCGTAACGATGTGCAGGCACTCAATTACCGCAGCAAAGCCGCAGATGCAGCCGTGAAAATAGCCAAAGGCGATTATTACCCGAGCCTTGCTTTAACAGGCGGCTATGTGGCTGCACATGTTCCAAAATTGCTTACAATAACCAATGCTGTTACGTTTGGTCTTGGCGTGAAGTATGACATCGGCTCATTATGGAAAACAAAATCAAAAGTGCAGCAGGCTGAAGCCCAGGCGCAGCAATTGCAGATAACCAGGGATATGATGACGGATAACATTCATCTAGCCATTAACCAGGCTTATCAAACATATTTAACCGATATTAAAAAGATAGAAGTAAATAATAAAGCAGTGTTGCAGGCAAATGAAAATTACCGGATCAGTAAAAACAAATATGATAACAGCCTGCTTTTATTAACAGACCTGCTTGATGCCAACGTTGAACAGCTACGCGCCAATCTCGACCTTGAGGTATCAAAGGCTGATGCAGCACTTGACTATTATACATTACAGCAAACAGCAGGATTACTTAAATAAGATAACTATTCAACACTGATATAATTATGGCAACACAGGAAACCGGCAGCAACGCTGCTCCCAAAAAAAGAAGTAAGGCATTTTTAATTGTGCTTATACTGCTGGTGCTTGCTGGCGGCAGCTTTGGTGTAAGCAAATACATACACTCCCTGCACCATGAAGAAACAGATGATGCACAGGTGGAGGCACACATTAATCCTGTAATTCCAAAAATTTCAGGATATGTAACGGAGGTGCGGATAAAAGACAACCAGCGCGTAAAGAAAGGAGATACCTTACTTGTGCTCGACGACCGTGATTTTAAACTCAAACTGGAACAGGCAGAAGCTGCCTTAACTACTGCTGAAAGTAACCTTACATCAGCAAAAGCAAGCACAAATGCCTCCGCCGCAAATATTGCTACATCGCAGGCTGCAATAGGCGCAGTGGATGCGCAAATAGAAGCAGCCAAAGTAAATGTATGGCGCACCACGCAGGATTATAACCGATATGCCAATCTTATAAGAGATCATTCGGTAACGCAGCAACAATATGAGCAAGTGCTGGCTGCAAAAGAAACAGCAGAAAAACAATTGCTCGTATTACAGCAGCAGAAAGCACAGGCCGCAAGGCAAACCAATGCAATTAGCTCACAAAGCAATGCTACATCAACACAGATAGGGCTTGCCAGCTCAACCATCAAACAACGTCAGGTGGATGTGGATGATGCAAAGCTTAATCTTTCCTACACCGTTATCACCGCGCCTGCTGATGGCATTATTTCCAAAGTGAATGTGCAGGAGGGCCAGTTTCTTTCAGCCGGCCAGGCCACTTTCAGCATTGTACAGGATAATGATATTTGGGTAGTTGCCAACTTTAAAGAAACACAGTTTGACGACCTTAAAATCGGGCAGAAAGTTATTATAGAAGCAGATGCGCTTCCGGGCCATGAGTTTGAAGCAAAGCTTGCTTCGTTCTCACCCGCAACGGGTTCGCGCTTTGCTTTGTTGCCGCCGGATAACGCCAGCGGAAACTTTGTAAAAACAGTTCAGCGTTTACCGGTTAGAATTGAATTCACTAACCCGCAGGATTCATTGGTAAAGCAATTGAAAGCTGGTATGAATGTATATGTAGATGTGCATTTGGATTAATAGCTGGACGGGGATTTACAGGATTAAATTATCAGCAGGATTCTTTGAAAATTTTATTTATTGACTGCATTCATCACCACACAAGGTGTAAC
>NZ_JBQCIT010000054.1:0-36766 GCF_051953455.1 Parafilimonas sp.
TAATATATTGCTTTTTAACGCTTAAATCGCGGTCAAGCTGAGTAGCTGTCGAAATAATCTGTTCGTTTTCCTTAAACCTTCGTGCGGTTTCCTTTACCACGGCAAAAGCTTCGGGAAGAATGTCATCCAGCGCTTCTTCAATTTTTTTATCGCGGTCTTTTTTCAGATCATCCACCTCTTTATATAAAGTATCGCGGGTGATCATTTCATCTTCCGGTAGGGCTTCGGCTTCGGTTTTTTTTGCCGCAATTGTATCATTAATTTCCTTTAAATGATCCTGGATGCGCTGCCTGAATTCTGTCGTTTTTCCACGCAGTTCGTCGTTAGTAAGCGATTGGTACTGATTAAAAAAGTTGTTGATTTTTTCAATCTGCGGTTCTATCTTTTTTACATCTTTTTCGCTCTTATTACCACCTAAAATCTTATTTAAAAATTTGAGCATATATCAAGTTGGCTGTTTGCAATAAAAATTTTTTGTTGTCAAAAACTGTGCGCCGGTTTTTTAAAGCCAAACTGGCAGAATTTAAAGGGTTGCAAGGTAATACTTTAGTAATGGCAACAGAAGTTATTAACATAAATCTTAAAAATTATCAATTAGGTATACAAGTTTTTACTCATACAGATTTGCGCATAAAAAAATTGAGGTTCTGAATATTATGTGAATTTTTTAAATTTACGCAAATTCCAATCTTATGAGAAGCCGATGCCTGTACATGGCCTTGCGTGCTGCCATATGCGCCTGTATCTGTTTATTATCTTACAGAAGCTCCGCCCAGTTTTACATCCAGATGAGAGGCGGCCTGCAGGCAAATCCAAGACGGGTATTAATAGCGCCTGCCATTTCTTACAGCCTATATGGATTTAGCTTAACACCTGAATTGGTTATATTTCCCGGCAATGATGCCCCGGTACATTTTGGCAGCAGGATTAGCTATACTTTCAGGTTTTTGGAACTGGGTTATGGAAGATATTACGAAGCGTATAGCACCGATAAATATGACAGTTACAAAAACGGCTGGGTAAATATGGCATTTGTTGCCGGTTACTGGAAATCGTTTTTCGCTGAATATGGTTATTCCAAAAGCGGCATTTTCAGCATCGGTATCAGGGAAAGATTAGGCAGGGAAGGCGCCGGCAAAAACAAGTATTATTAACTCCTCAACATTACTTACTTTTGCGCCCAAAATTAAGTTCACGTTTTAGGGTTTGATGTTTTAAAAATGAGCGCAGGCCTTGAAACTTAAACAATTAAATGCAATATGCCCGGTCAATTAAAAGAAGTACGCAACAGAATTTCATCCGTACAAAGTACACAGCAAATTACGAAGGCAATGAAAATGGTGAGCGCCGCTAAACTGCGCCGTGCACAGGATGCTATTTTGCAAATGCGCCCTTACGCCCAAAAGCTGCAGGAAATGCTGAGCAATATTGTAAGTAATATTGAAGGTGGCGCCGATATAAAACTGGCTGCTGAAAGACCTGTTGAAAAAGTATTGCTGATAGTTATTACCAGCGACCGTGGCCTTTGCGGTGGTTATAACGCTAATATAGTAAAACTGGCAAGACAGCTTGTTGCTGATAAATATGCCAGCCAGTTTGCCAAAGGCAATGTAACCATCTGGAACCTTGGGAAAAAGGGTTATGAAAGCCTTACCCGCACCGGTTATAAAACCAATAGCACTTACAGGGATATTTTTCTTAACCTGAAATTTGAAAATGTGCAGGAGATTGCACAGGCAGCTGTAAAGGCTTTTGAGAATAAAGAATTTGATGCTGTTGATATTATTTACAGCGAATTTAAAAATGCCGCCACCCAGCGTTTTGTGGCAGAACAGTTTTTGCCTATTCCCAAAGTGCAGCAGAAAAAAGGCGCTAAAAAAGCAGACTTTATTTTTGAACCCGAACAGGACAGGCTGGTGGCTGAACTAATGCCTAAAATTCTCAACACCCAATTATATAAAGCTGTGCTTGATGCCAGCGCCAGCGAGCATGGCGCCCGCATGACGGCGATGGATAAAGCTAGTGATAACGCCAATGAATTGCTGAAAAGCCTGCGTATTTCTTATAACCGTGCACGCCAGGCTGCCATTACAACCGAGCTTACTGAAATTGTAAGCGGCGCAGCAGCATTGCAGGGTTAATTTGCTAATATGCCAATTAGCAAATGTGCTAATTCATTCCCGGGTTACCTTACATTAGCAAATCAGTACATTATCAAATTGGCGCATTTACTATGGAACTTAAAGCAATTATTCCCCATATAGAAGCCTTAATTTTTGCCAGTGAAAAACCATTGACGGCTTTGGATATTGTTGAACTGATCAATAATGCCTTAGGCTTTCTGGAAGAGCGAATCAATTTAGACCAGGTGGAAAGCTGCATTGAAGGCATTCGTGAAAAATACCAGAGCGAATTTTATCCTTTTGAAATGAAGGAAAGCGGCGGCGGCTGGCAGTTCCTCACCAAAAAAGATTACCATAAAACCATAGCACAGCTTAACGGGGATAAGTTTTTAAAACGCCTTTCTACCGCTGCCATGGAAACGCTGGCTATTATTTCCTATAAGCAACCCATAACCAAAGGTGAAATAGAAAGCATTCGCGGTGTAAACAGCGATTATAGTATTCAGAAACTGCTGGAAAAAGAACTGATCGTGATCACCGGCCGCAGTGAAAACCTGCCCGGCAAGCCGCTTATATATGCAACCTCCAAAAGCTTTATGGATTATTTCGGCATTAACTCTTCTGAAGACCTTCCAAAAATAAAAGAAGTATTTGCAGAACAGATGGCCCAGCCCACTTTAATGAATGAAAATGACTTTAAAACGGCTGAAGCAGAGGAAGAAGTTGTTGAAGAAACTGTTGTTGCCGGGGAAGCAATAACTGATACGGTTGAAACACCTGAACCCGAAGCAACGGAAGTGACTTCGTCAGATAGTACTGATTTAAGTGTGAATGAAAACGGCGACCTTGAAGAGAATAAGCCCGATGAAGTTTAATTTTTTAGTTTTACGTTAATCCCTTTCCTCAATGTATTGTGCACTTCGGCAATACTGTCAACATACCTGATCATTTCATCAATTATTTCATCAGGCGCATCTGCAATAACCTTTGCTTTATAAATAAAGTTTTTACCTGGTTCTCCTTCGCTGCCAAATTCCCCGCGGCAAATAACTTCCACTTCAGAAACGGCTATTTTTCTTTTAACGGCTTCACGGTAAATATCATTACAGAAGCAGGTGGCTAATGCAAGTAACAATAATTCACCGCCATTTATTGAAGATCCATAACCGTTTGCTTTTGCTTTTATGCCAATTGCTTTTGAATCACCATTCGTTTCAACAAAAACCGTATGCTGGTTAAAGCTGCTTTTTACAGATGCTGATATTTGCATAATAAAGAATTTATGCCTTGATGGATATTTAAATATATTCCATTTGGCTATTCAACAAGTACAATATTTCAAGCCCCATATCTGTTAGCTATAGATAAATAAATTTGAATAATGAATAACGCTGATTTTTATATACAGCAATTAAACCTTCAGCCACATCCCGAAGGTGGTTATTATGCTGAAACGTACAGAAGCAAAGGTATTATTCCTGCAACAGCGTTAGAAGGTTTTAGTGGTGGCAGGCATTTTTCTACTGCTATTTACTATTTGCTGGAACAAGGCGATTTTTCAGCTTTTCACCGCATAAAAAGTGATGAATGCTGGCATTATTATGCAGGCGATACCTTGCATATTCATATTTTGCACAGTGATGGGCAATATGAATGCATCTCATTAGGTGCTGCCATTAACGAAGGGGAAACTTTTCAGTTTATTGTGCCTGCTTACGCCTGGTTTGCTGCTGAGTGTGCGGCAACAAGCAGTTTTATTTTAAACGGCTGTACAGTGGCACCCGGGTTTGATTTTGCTGACTTTGAAATGGCGGATAAGAAAGAATTATTACAGGCCTTTCCAAAACATGCAAAACTTATAAACAGGCTGCGCAGGTAATTAATTTGTAAACATAAACACGGGGTGTTTCGAATTTCGGTTCATCAAAACACGTTCTTTGCTTCAATACTTTGGGCAGGTTTTTTTAAAAGAAGCTACCTTAACGAAGCCGCCCAAAATCTGTCTAAAACTCGCAGTTCTTTGGCGTTCTTGCAAAAGGAATAACGTCGCGAATGTTTGTCATACCGGTTACAAACTGCACCATGCGCTCAAAACCTAAACCAAAGCCCGCATGCGGTACAGAGCCAAAGCGGCGTGTATCCAAATACCATTGCATTTCTTCAACCGGCACGTGCATGGCTTCCATTCTTTCTGTTAGCTTATCATAACGTTCTTCACGTTGCGAGCCGCCCACAATTTCACCAATTCCCGGCGCAAGAATATCCATCGCGGCAACGGTTTTGCCATCATCATTCATGCGCATATAAAAGGCCTTGATAGCGGCAGGATAGCCTGTAACGATAACCGGCTTTTTGAAATGTTTTTCTACAAGGTAACGTTCATGTTCACTTTGCAAATCAATGCCCCATTTTACTTCGTACTGGAATTTTTTCTTTTTATAATGACTGCTGTTTAATAAAATATCAATGGCTTCTGTATAGGTTATCCTTTCGAAAGCATTATTTAAAACAAACTCCAGTTTTTCAATCAATCCAAGTTCACTGCGTTTATCCTGCGGCAGTTGTTTTTCTTCATCGGCCAGGCGCTGCGCAAGAAATTCCAGGTCATCACGGTTATTATCCATCGCATATTGAATAATATATTTGATGAATTCTTCCGCAAGGTTCATATTGTCTTCAATATCATAAAAAGCCATTTCAGGCTCTATCATCCAGAATTCTGCAAGATGCCTTGTTGTATTCGAATTTTCTGCACGGAACGTTGGGCCAAACGTGTAAATATCACTGAATGCCATAGCTGCCAGCTCACCCTCTAATTGTCCGCTTACTGTAAGATTGGTGCTTTTGCCAAAGAAATCTTCTTTGAAATTAATGCTACCGTCATCGTTACGCGGCGGGTTATCAAAAGGCAACGTGGTTACGCGAAACATTTCGCCGGCGCCTTCTGCATCGCTGGCTGTGATAATGGGTGTGTGCAGGTAAACAAAACCTTTGTCATTAAAGAATTTATGAATAGCAAAGGCCAATGAATGACGAATGCGGAATACAGCGCCAAATGTATTAGTGCGAAAACGCAGGTGCGCAATCTCCCTTAAAAATTCAAGACTATGCTTCTTGGGCTGAAGCGGATATTTTTCAGGATCGCTGTCGCCGAGTATTTCTATTGATGCCGCTTTTAATTCAATCTTCTGACCTTTACCCGAACTTGGCACTACTTCCCCAATAACTTTTAAAGAGGCGCCGGTTGTAATGCGTTTCAGCGTTTCGTCATTCAATAAACCCAGGGTGGCAACTACCTGTAAATTCTGGTTAGTGCTGCCGTCGTTTAAAGCTATAAACTGGTTGTTGCGAAAGGTGCGCACCCAACCCATTACGGTAACTTCCCGGCCTGCCGGTTCTGTTGCCAGCAGCTCTTTAATTTTCGTTCTCTTGTTAAACATACGCTTTATAAAAGGAGCGCAAAGATAAAGTTTGACAAGGAGATGAGGGCAGTTTGGGGGTGCTCTATTAAAAGAGGTTCCATACAGCATACACTTATCTAAGATTTTTCAGCTAAAAGTGTATAGGCATTTGCAGCCGGAAATTGGATAGGGTGTATTACAATTTATCTATAAATTTAAAAATGTCGTTTTTTACAGTTGAAATATCTTCAATGTTTTCAAGCGATGAATAAATGTCTCCGCCCAAGTCTGCTGGCATTTTAGCGCCTTTTTCCAATATAATCAGTACACGTCCTTTACCTTTTGCTTTTATAAAATAACCAGCTTCGAAAACAACATTATCTCTTGGCACGGCTTTTTGAGCCTGTTGGTTTTCTTCCAGGAAGTCATCTTTTGTAAATAAAAAAATACCTGCGAAACAATTTTTGGCAGCTTCCTGTATCTGGAACAGAATATTGCTTCCAGGCAAGAAATCTCTTTGCCAATCCATAACGCTTACTTTTAATTCAGTTTCAAGATAATTTCTTATTTGATGAGCCGTTGATTCGGAGCGGGTGCAATAACCTAAAAAAATATCGCGCCTTTGGAACATTTCATTTTTCCAATAATCAAATACAATCATGAATTGTTCTTTTATTACCCATGTTTCATCTTCGTGCTCCTCAAATATTCCAATAGTTGGCCCGAAGGTGTAATCGAAAACGCCACGCATGAAAAGATTTGATTGGGCCACAATTAATACCGGTAATTGGAGAGATTTAAAAATAGCGCCTTCGTACTGACAAAAATCAGAAGCGAAAAGCAGTGTTTGATTATTAATATCAGCCGACCATCTTGGCAGCCCGATAATAACGGCGCCCATGCATTGGCTGGCTATTTCGTATGCTGCATCTGCACTCCAGGCTTTGGGGCTGGCAATACTGTTTTTTATATAGCGGATAGTGTTTGAAAAAATTTCAGGAATGTATCCCTGCAGCTCAATTTGCTCCACAATTTTCCATTTCAATCTGTTTTGGTTAGCTGTAAGCCAGCGATCAGCAGGCATGCTGATGTATACTCTTTTTTTTATACTCATAGGTTAGTTTTAATAAAATGTAAGTTACGCAACTTTATTGCTGCCTGTGTTTTATAATGATTATGTACATTATATAAAATGCAATTACAAAACAACAAAGAAAGTATATGGTCTTGCAGTTATCCTATTTTCCACTACATTTAGCCATAATTATTTAACCTATATGAAGAATGTATTTGTAAAGAATTTCAGGATATACCTTGCCTTTATTATTTTTTTAGGCGGAACGATACCCGGCAGTACTCAAACTGATAATTCAGCTGCCATTATTGGCAGGTGGGATATTACTATTTATGACAATGGAAAAGAATATCCATCCTGGCTTATGGTGCAGCGTTCCGGTACGAGCACATTAATTGGAGAATTTGTGGGCACCGGCGGGAGTGCAAGACCTGTATCAAAAGTGAATTTCAGTAATAACAAATTAAGCTTTTCCATTCCGCCGCAATGGGAGCAGGGTTCAAACGATCTTTCTGTGGAAGCAGAACTAAATGCAGATACGCTTGCCGGTAAAATAACCATGCCCAATGGAAAGGCGATGAGCTTTGGCGCCGTGCGTGCACCTGCTTTAACTGCAACAGCAACACCTTCCTGGCAAAAGCCAATTACTTTATTCAATAGCAAAGATTTATCCGGCTGGCATGCTATGGGCCGCACCAATCAATGGGTAGTAAATAACGGCGTATTACAAAGCCCGCATTCCGGTGCAAACCTGGTAACCGATCAAACATTTAAAGACTTTAAACTGCATATTGAATTCCGTTATCCCGAAGGCAGCAACAGCGGCGTTTACCTGCGCGGCAGGTATGAAGTGCAGATTGAAGCCAGCAATGGCAATGAACCTTTTAAAAATGTATTCAGCGCTATTTATGGTTTTATTGAGCCCACCGAAATAGCTGCCAAACAGCCCGGCGAATGGCAGAGCTACGATATAACGCTGGTAGGAAGAATGGTAACCGTTGCGGCCAATGGTAAAACAGTTATCTGCAACCGCGAAATCCCCGGCATTACCGGCGGCGCTATTAACAGCCGCGAAGGCGAGCCCGGTCCTATTTTATTGCAGGGTGATCACGGGCCGATTGAGTACAGGAATATTGTAATTACACCGGCGAAATAACCAAGCGGGTTGTAGAAATACCGGAGGGTTTAACTGCTGGATTTTAAGAATTCTATCTGGTGTGCTTCCAGTTCTTTTCTGCCCTGTTCATAATCGGCCATGGCTTCCCGCATAAGATCGTGGATGGTAATAATGCCAACAAATTTGCCTGCATCAAAAACAGGAATATATCTTGCTTTTGAACTGTTCATCAGCAGCATAAGCTTGCTGGTGGAATCTTCCGGGGAAGCATTTACAAGATTGGCCGTCATGATCTCCTTTACTTTCGTTGTTTCGGAATGCCTGTTTTCAAGTATTACCTTGTGGGTATAATCCCGCTCTGAAAATATGCCTATGTATTTATTGTCATCGTCTGTAACGATAAGATAGCTGATATTTTTTGATTTTAACTGGCCAATCGCATTTAAAACATTTTCATTTTGATCGATGTAATTAAACTGGGTGCCTTTTTGCTGTAAGATATCTTTGGCGGTGCGCATGGTTATAAGTTTGCTTTGCTGCAAATGTACTTGTACATGTTTAATGCCTGTATCATATTACTGTAAAACCTGGTAAAGCTTTTTGAATAATAATGCCAATGCTGCTAAACGATATACTGTACAAGGGAGTGACACCTGCTGACGGCAGACAGGCAACCGTGATGCCATGAAATGCTGCAGCTGATAAACAAAAAAATTATAACACCTTAAAAAATAAATTACCGGAACTGAATTGCCTTGACCGGCCTGATGGTTTTAACCAGCCATGTTGGAATCAGCAATGCCAGAAAGCAAACCAGCAAGGTGGCTGCACAAACCGCAATTACCTGCCACCAGATGATATAAACAGGCGCTTCCGAAACATAATACGCCGCTTCATTCATTTTTATAAAACCGGTTTGTTGCTGTAAAATACAAATGCCCAAGCCAAATAAAAGGCCAATAAGGATACCCCGTACTGCTATGATGCCTGCATGATAAAGGAATATTTTCTGTATTACCCAGTCGCGGCAGCCGAGCGCTTTTAAAACGCCCGTCATTCTTGTGCGTTCAAGAATTAATATAAGCAAACAGGTTACCAGGTTAATGATGGCCACAATGGCCATAACCGTAAAAATTACGTTGCGGTTCACATCCTGTATCTGCAGCCAGTCGAATATATTAGGATAGATTTCTTTAATGGTGCGGCTTATCCATGCCTGCGGCAGCATTTCATAGAGCATGGAATTAATGGTGTCCATTTGTTTATAATCGCTCAGGAAAATTTCATAGCCGCCTATTTCGCCATGATCCCAGTTATACACGCGGCGCAGCAGGCGTATATCGCCTATGGCAAAGGTTTTATCGTATTCTTCAATACCGGTTTTAAATATGCCGCATACCTGCAGCCGTCTTACGTTTGCCCGGCCTTCCTGCTGGTTAATAAAATAAACATTTACCGAATCATTCAATTTTATCTGCAGCTCGTGGGCAACAGGTTCTGAAATTAAGATTTCCCGGCTGTAGCCGGCTGTATCAAATTTTGGAAAGCGGCCCTGCTTTAAAAATGTTTTAAGGTTATTAAAATCATAACCTGTGTCAACACCTTTAAACAGCACGCCTTCTATTTCTTTATTCTTTTCAATTACAGCGCTCTTTGTGGCGAAAGCCTGCACCTGTTTTACCTGTGGAAAAATATGCAGTATCTGCAGTGTTGTATCGTTGGGCTGCCATGGTGTTTCTTCAGCAATCATGGCTTTATCAGGCTCATATTCCTGCACGCGCAAGTGTCCCCAGAAGTTAAATATTTTATTGCTTACAGCATATTGAAACCCGTTTACAAAAGCCAGTGTAATGATCATGGCCGCCACGCTTAAGGCAGTTGCAGCGGTGGCTAATTTTATAATAAACCTTGAAAAGGAATGCTGTTTATTAAATGCTATACGCTTAGCTAAAAATGTTGCGAGTTGCATAGAAGTTGGTAAAGATAAGTGTAAGTTGATAGCTGATTTTACAGTGCCATTGCAAACTTTATTAAAACAGGTTTGGAGGGTTTGGCTGCATGTAAAAGAAATGAATTGAAGACGCTATCTTTGGCCGTTAAACGCCCCGTTATGACAAGAAAACTACCTTTTATTATTTGTTTTTTTATAACTGCTAATCTATGTTTTAATGCCGGTGCCCAGGTTTCCGTGGCTGTTATGTCTGTTAAAGGCGCCGAAATAAAAAGAGTGCTGAGCAGTTATACAAGTGGTATAATTGTTTTACAGTTTAAAACCGACGATGCTTCGCATTTTTATGCAGATGCTTCAGCTTATAATTCAAACATTAACCCGCCGTTTACCAGTATAGCTTTACAAAAGCTGTCCAACGTAAATTTTCCAGTTGATACATTTATACTGTCCACATTAAAATGGAGCTATTCACTTGATTCCATTCCCGGAGGGTTAGACACTTCCAAGACCTATTACTTAATTCCGTTTTATGAATCTCCTTATGTGCTGTATAAGTTTTCAGCGCAAAGCCCAAAAACATTGCTGAAGAATGTAAAAGTAGACGGCTATGAAAATTTGACCTTCGAGATGCTGAATGAGCTCGATGCCGCCACCCGGAGAAAAGTGCTTGGAGAAATTTATAACAAGCTCGCAGCGGCCAGAAGTTTTAACCCGGTTCCTCCAAGCCTGCTTCCATAACCTTGTTTATTCTTTACATTTTACAATGGACGGAATTATGGGCAACTTTGTTACCCATAATTGTTTGGCTTATTAAAAAGCCGCAGGGTTATTATTTAAAACCGGTTAAGATTTACCTCGCATTAATACTATGCCTGTATGTATGTTCTTATGCTGTTTACTTTAAAATAATAGATAACAATCATTTTTATTACACACTCATTTCTGTGTGCAGGCTCAGTTGCTTCACATGGTTTTTTGTCCGGTTAGAATTATTGCCAAATAAAAAAATTATACCAGTTGTTTACGGCACGGCTATTATTTTAATGCTGCTCAATTTTATATTCATTGAAGATTTTCTAACGGTATTCAGCTCAACCACCTTTAGTCTGGAAGCTTTAATTTTGCTGGTATTATGCATATTGTATTTTTTGAAAAAGCTTAAAACGGATGAAGTTTCCAAACGGGCTGATATGTCTTCTTTTATTGTAACGGGCCTTGCAGTTTATGAGGCAGTTTGTTTTCCGCTGTTCCTGTTTTATAATGCACTTATTAATAGTAACAACCATTATGCTGCATACGTTTGGAATATTGTTCAAAACATCAACTATCTTCTATTTTGTTTATTTATAGCAAGGGCATTTTATGGAAATTCTAAACATACCGGCAATTAATATTACAGTATTTGTTACTGTGGCTATTGCTGCAATGCTGTTGCTTATTATAAGTTTTTTAATTGCATTCAATACCAGTCAGCGTAAAAAATTCCAGTACCAGCAAAGCCTGCTGCACTTAAAAGAAGAACAGCAGAATGAACTGATAAGAGCTGCGGTAATGAGCGAGGAAACCGAGCGGCACCGCATTTCAGACCAGTTACATGGTGAAGTGGGTGCATTGCTTTCGGCAACAAGGTTGTACCTGTATAACCTGCATCCCCAAAAAATGGGAGAGAATGAAAATGAAATTTTTCAGAAGTCGATTGAATTATTAAATGAATCCATTCAGAAAGTGCGTTTTATATCGCATAACCTGCATTCAAATGTTTTAAGAGAATTTGGTTTAAATGAAGCCATTTACAGCTTCACCCAAAAATTAAACCAGCCGGGCAAGTTAAATATAACAACACTGTTAGATGAATCGTATGAATCAAAAAACCCGGAAGGCGCTATCAGCATTTACAGGATTTTGCAGGAGTTATGTGGTAACATTATCAAGCATAGTGCTGCCACCGAATTAAATATTCAATCTTTCCTTTCGGGCGGCAGGCTTCGCTTCGTTATTAAACATAATGGCGTTGGCCTAACGCAGCAGGAGTTTGAAAAGCTGCGTTACGAAAAGAAAGGGCTTGGCTTAAAGAATATCCAAAACCGCATTATTTTATTAAAAGGAAGTATCTTGTTTGAAAGGATTGGCGATGAAAATATAATTGCTTTTACAGTGCCCCTTAGCGGTGATGAATAACCGTTACCAGGTGCAGGCGGTAACTTGTAACTGAAAACCTGCAATCTGAAATTTGCTAGTTAAACCTGTAACCCCGTAAAAATTCTTCTATAGGCATTCGCTTCTTACCCTGCAACTGCACATCCCGGCAATAAATAAAACCATCCGCGCATGCAAATTTTAAATAAGTTTTATTATCAGTATAAAACGAACCATTCGGAAAATTGTGTGGTGCTATTTCTTTTTCCGCAGAGAAAATTTTAAGCACTTTATCATGCAGGTATGTAAAAGCAGCCGGGTAAGGCGATAAGCCGCGAATTAAATTGTATATATCTGATGCATTATTGTTCCAGTCTATTTTACAGGTTTCCGTGTTTAGTTTAGGCGCATGTTTGATAACCGATAGCTCATGGCTGATGGTTGATTGCTTTTTCTCCTGAATACTGCCGCCTGCTATTGCTTCTATCGTTTTTACAATTAACGATGCACCCAGTTCTTTCAACTTGTCATGCAATTCTCCTGCTGTTTCTTTTTCGCCGATAGGTATTTTTTCCTGCATTAAAATATTGCCGGTATCAATTTCATGCTGCAGTTTAAATGTGGTAATGCCGGTTTCTGTTTCGCCATTTATAATAGCCCAGTTTATAGGTGCTGCGCCACGATACTGCGGCAGCAGTGATGCATGCACATTAATGGTTCCGAGCGGCGGCATATTCCATACAATTTCGGGCAGCATGCGAAAGGCAACTACTACCTGCACATCTGCCTGCAGTGATTTTAACTGTTCAATAAACGCAAGGTTCTTTAATTTTTCCGGCTGAAGAACGGTGAGGCTTTTTTCAACGGCATATTTCTTAACGGCACTTTGCTGCAGCTGCATGCCTCGGCCGGCAGGTTTATCCGGTGCTGTAATTACACCAACAATATTGCAGCCCGCCGATACCAAAGCATCTAATGAAGCAACAGCAAAATCTGGTGTGCCCATAAAAACAATGCGGAGGTTTTTTATTGAACTCATGCACGCAAAGTAAAGCAGATGAAATTAAGTTTAATGGTTTTTACCATAGGGTAAAAAGCAAACAGAGGATCATGTCCTCTGTTTGCTCAGTGTTCTCTATCAATAAATTTAAACGGCTCACAATGCGCTTTCTGTCATCCGTTATCTCCCGTCTTTCTTATCTTCCTCCCGGCGGGCAATACTGCTGTAAAAAGGTAGTATAAAGATTGCGTAAATGCTTTGTAGTGCCTTCGCCTTCATTTATGCTGTGTGTACGGTTTGGATAAGGCATAAACTGGAATATTTTATTGTATTTTATAAGCTCGTTTATCATCAGCTCTGCATTTTTATAATGCACATTGTCGTCGCCTGTACCATGAATGATTAGTAAATGCCCCTGTAAATTTTTTGCATAGGTTACGGGTGAACCTGCAATAAAATCTTCCTTGTTTTCCTGCGGCAAACCCATGTAACGTTCCTGGTAAATATTATCGTATGTAAGCTGGTAATCAACAGCCGCAATGGAAATACCCGTTTTATAAACATCGGGAAACTGGAACATGCAGTTAAGCGTGGTAGAACCGCCGCCGCTCCAGCCCCATATAGCAACCCGGCTGGTATCAACAAACGGCCATTGCATAATTTTCCTCGCCGCCATTCCCTGGTCGCGGATATTAATGCGGCCAATGTTCCTGTAAATAGCTTTGCGCCATTGAGCGCCTTTTGGTGCAGGGGTACCACGGCCATCAAGGCTTATATAAATATAACCATCATCGGCCATGTTGCCATTATATAAGAAATTAAATGCAGCGCCATATTTGTCGGTTACGGTTTGCGAAGCCGGCTCTGTATAAACATAAAAAACAACGGGGTATTTTTTTGTTGAATCAAAATTTGTGGGCTTTACCATCCAGCCGTCCATTGTAACGCCGTCATCTGTGGTAACCTGGAACATTTCTGCATGTGGCAAACTGCGCCCATAACCTGTATTATCTTCCTGTTTAATTATTTTATGCTGCGGCAGGCTTACCCAGTTTTCAACAGGTGGTGTGTTGATGTTGGAAAATTCGTGCGAAGCGTAAAGCCCGTTGGGAGAAAGATCATAATCATGCGTGCCGCTTTCATTGGCAGGCGATAAACGCTCGGCCTTGCCTTTACCATCCATAGTTACGCGGTAGAGATATTGCTGTGTAGCATTATCCGGCGAAGCCATAAAATACACATAACCGCTTTTATCATCGTAGCCGTTTAATGTTATGATGTCGTAGTTGCCATTGGTTAAAAGCGTTTCTTTTTTGCCATCGTTGCTGATTAAATAAATGTGCCGCCATCCGTCTTTTTCGCTCACCCATAAAAATGCGCTTCCCTTCTTTACCCATTCCCATCCGGTTTTGAAATTGTTATAAGCCCATGCATTTTTATTATCAATCCATGCCTTGCCGGTTTCTGTATAAATTTCGCTGGCTGCGCCTGTAGCAGCATCGCAGTACATCAGCTTTATTTCATTTTGCTTGCGGTTAAATTGCTGTATGATGAGCCGTGAGGAATTAGGCGCCCACTCCATGCGCGGAATATAATGCTGCTGCGGATCGCCGGGAATATTCATTTTAACGGAATTGCCGGTGGCAACATTCACCGTATACACATAACAAGGCGAAGGGTCAACGCCGGCAACAGGATATTCAACCGGCTTTATAAAAGGATAGGTTGAATCGGTATTATTGATCATTAAAAAGTTGGGAATTTTTGTGGCATCCACTTTCCAGTAAGCGATTGTTTTGCTGTCGGGGCTCCAGCGGAAACCATCGCGGCAATCAAATTCTTCTTCATATACCCAATCGAAAGTGCCGTTTATCAGGCGGTCTGTGCCATCTGTAGTAAGCTGTTTTATTGTGCCTGAATTCAAATCTTCAACATATAGATTATGATTGCTTACATAGGCGATTTTGTTGCCATCAGGAGAAAATTTTGCATACATAAGTGAAGATGGCGGCAGTGATTTTCCAACCTGCTTTAACGATTGGTTGGACGTATTTAAAATCCAGTAATCACCACGGGTATCATAACGCCAAACTTTTTTACTGTTGGTATAAATAAGCAGTTTTTTGCCATCATCAGAAAAGAAAAAGTTACGTACCGGCAAAGGTTGTGCTGCACCGTCCGGCGTTAACTGTTGGGCAGTAACAATGGAGGTTGCTGCAAATGAGGGCATTTCAATTTTTGTAATGCCTTCGGTGGAAGCCTCATAATAGCTGTTGCCATCGGCAGCCCAGTGAATGCCGCGGGGCGGCTGTGCAACTGTTACTAGGGAAAAACAAACGCCGACAATCAGCAGTAGTGATTGGAAAACTTTCATGCAAGAATTTTTGTGATGGCGAATGTAAAGCATCGGCGAGAGTATTAAACTGGTAAGCTGAATTTGGCAATATTTTTAATAAGCCTTTAATGCATAAAAAATCCCCCCGTTTTGCGGGGGGATTAATATCTTGAAATTATGCGCTTAAAATTTTATTTCTTCTTCCTGCGCATCAAAGAAGTGAAATTCTGTTAAGTAATAATCAGGGTTGGGTTTTACGCGAATGCGGGTTTTGTATTTGCGGTTCCACTTCCAGGCGATGGAAAAAAAGCCTTTTGTTAAATGCGAATACAGATAAGGATGAACGTTTATGGTAAGGTTTTTATGCTGATGGGTTACCAGGTAATTAAGACGGTTTTCAATTTCATCCACCAATAATAATGTGGGCGCTACTTTACCGGTTCCATTGCAGCAAGGGCAAATTTCAGAAGTATTAATGCTCATCTCCGGCCGCATGCGCTGCCTCGTTATCTGCATCAGCCCAAACTTTGAAATAGGCAACACCGCATGTTTTGCCCTGTCAGGCCTCATAAAGCCATCCATTGCCTCCTGTAATTTCTTCTTGTTATCAGGAAGCTTCATGTCAATAAAATCAACCACGATAATACCGCCGATATCACGTAAGCGTAATTGCCTGGCTATTTCTTCAGCCGCCTCAAGATTGGTTGCCAGCGCATTTTCCTCCTGGTTATTGCTCACGCTTTTATAACCGCTGTTCACATCAATTACATGCAGCGCTTCAGTATGCTCAATAATTAAATAAGCACCGCTGGGAAGGTTAACGGTCTTGCCAAATGCTGCCTTCACCTGTTTGGTTACGCCAAACTGGTCGAAGACAGGTACGCCATTTACATGGTTGGTTACAATATCCGCTTTTTCAGGCGCTATTTTTTGTATGTAAGAACGGGTGTCGTTATAAACATTACGGTCGTTAATAACAATGCGGTTAAAATCTTCCGTCAGCAGGTCGCGCAGAATGCTGGTGGTTTTATCCTGCTCGCTCAAAATCTTGGCCGGCGCCTTGGCAGCTTTCAGGTTGTGCTGAATGCTTTTCCAGGTTTGAATAAGCTGGGAAAGGTCTTCGTGCAATTCTGCTGTATTTTTTCCTTCTGCGGCCGTGCGCACAATAACGCCAAAATTTTTGGGTTTGATGGAGTCAATAATCTTCTGAAGGCGTTTTCTTTCTTCCGAACTGTGTATTTTTTTTGAAACGGCTACAATATCATTAAAAGGAGTTATTACCACAAAACGCCCGGGCAGTGAAATTTCACAGCTTAGCCTGGGGCCTTTGGCAGCAATAGGTTCTTTTAAAATCTGCACCAGTATTTCCGGTTTGCCTTTTATTACTTCGCTTATTTTTCCGGTTTTTACTATTTCCGGTTCCACCTCAAATTTTGAAAAATCCAAAACTTCATTATCTTTTTGCTGGATAGCCAGTTGCGTAAATTTTAAAACAGACCGGGCGTAAGGACTCAGATCAGTATAATGCAGGAAGGCATCTTTTTCAAAGCCTACATCAATAAAAGCCGCATTTAAACCGGGAATTAACTTTTTTACTTTGCCAAGGTACAGATCACCAACAGCGAAACTGGCATCCACTTTCTCGTGATGCAGTTCTACCAGCTTTTTATCTTCAAGCAAGGCAATTTCAACGCCATTGGTGGTGGCGTTAATTATCATTTCTTTGTTCACAAATTCATTCTTTATTATGCCATAATTATAATTACAAAAAATGCCTGTACAGCAAGCATGTACACACAGCATTAATACCAGGAAGGAAAGGTAAGGCAGAGTATAGGGAAAAATACCGGCGCAAGGGCATGTGAATTGCGCCGGTAACCAAATTTATCTGTTTTTCTTTTTATGACGGTTCTTTCTTAATCTTTTTTTACGCTTATGCGTTGCTATTTTATGACGTTTTCTTTTTTTACCACAAGGCATATAAATAATTTTTGTTTTAGTGATTTAAATTATTGTAATGATTTAATTCTATCCTCAATCTCTTTCCTGGCTCGTGGTACCTGAATGTAGTTTAAAGCATTTTTATACCATTTTGCCGCTTCAGGCTTATTCCCCAAATGTTCGTAAATGCTGGCGAGGTTTAAAATAGCTTCAATATTATCCGGTTGTTTTTTTACTACGGTGAGAAAGCGTTCTGCCGCCTTATCGTATTGGCCACTTTGAATACCGCCAAGGCCCAGCATCATTTGCGCATAAAGGTTATCAGGGTTTTTATCCGCAATCTCCCGTATGGCAAGAATGCCTTGCATGGGATTGTCAGAAATATTACCAAACATATAACAAACACCAACGCCAACTTTTGAGGAATCGTTGTTGGGATTTATTACAAGCGCTTTATCAAATAACTCTTTGGCTTGTTCCGCCAGCCAGTGCTGCTGAGAGGCATCTGTTGCCGACATCATGTCATCTAACAGCAAATGGGCTGCAAATGTGAGATTTTTTTCAGAATTTTCCAACTTAGCTGCTTCGCCGGCATAGTAAGCGCCCATTATGGCATTATGCAGCGTATCTGCCCAGTAAGAGGATAACTGGTGGTACACATGAATCTGCTGGTCACGCACATCACCACGCACTACACTGTTTTCAAGCTGTATTATTTTTTGAATCTGCTGGGTATCAAGCCCTCTTTTAAATTGAGAGATAACTTCATCGGTATTTAAATGCGCGGGTGCATTGGCTGTGGCCGCAGCAGCAGGTGTGCTCTTACCCGGTGGAATTGTGTTACCGAAAAAAAACAGCAGCAGCAGCACTGCCAAACCTGATAAACCTAAAATCCATTGTTGTTTTCGCACGAAGAATTATTAAGGCTGCAAATTTACTGTCCCGCGGGCATTTGCTTCACTTCATTCACAAATTCTTTAGAAGGCTTAAAAGCAGGGATGTAATGCTCCGGAATGTGAACGGCAATATTCTTTTTAATGTTGCGCCCAATTTTAGCAGCTCTTTTTTTGGTAATGAAACTTCCGAAACCGCGGATGTAAATGTTTTCTCCTTTGGCAATATTCCCTTTAATTTCCTTGATCAGTGTTTCTACGGTTACCAGCACGTCAACCTTGGGGATGCCTGTTTTATCTGATATGTTATTAATGAGATCAGATTTGCGCATGGTGATTGATTTTAAAGATGAATGTAAAAACAACCCTAAATGTAAAACATTCATTTTGAAAACAAAAGGAAATCGCAACAAAAAAAATTATTTAATTTCCTGATTAGCAAACTAATGTATTTAAAAATTAGCCTGGCTTGATGAATTGGCCCGCTTGCTTTACTTTTGCGCCTTCAAAAAAAATTAAGGGCAAGTAATGATTAGTGTAAGAAATGTTACGCTGGCTTATGGCAAGCGTGTTTTGTTCGATGAAGTTAACCTGAGTTTTACGAAGGGGAATTGCTATGGCATTATTGGCGCTAACGGTGCCGGCAAATCAACCTTTTTAAAAATATTAAGCGGAGAGATTGAGCCTAATAAGGGCGTTGTTGAAATTACGCCCGGCGAGCGCATGGCCGTGTTAAAGCAAAACCAGTTTGAGTTTGATGAACAAACTGTTTTGAATACGGTATTGATCGGCCACGCCAAACTCTGGAAGCTCATGCATGAACGGGAAACCATTTATGCCAAAGCCGATTTTGACGAAGAAGACGGTATGCGTGCCGCGGAACTGGAAGCAGATTTTGGCGAAATGGGTGGCTATGAAGCCGAAAGTGGCGCCGCCAGTTTATTAAGCAGTTTGGGCGTTACCGAAGAATTTCATAACAGCCTGATGCAGGATATTCCGGGTAATTTAAAAGTGCGTGTATTGCTGGCACAAGCGCTGTTTGGCAATCCTGATATATTGTTGCTGGATGAACCTACCAACGGTTTGGACATTGAAACCATCGGCTGGCTGGAGAACTTTTTGGCTGATTATCAAAATATAGTGCTGGTGGTGAGCCACGACCGTCACTTCCTCGACGCCGTTTGTACACATGTGGCCGATGTTGACCGTCAGAAAATTAAAATCTTCACCGGCAATTATACTTTCTGGTATGAAAGCTCGCAGTTAATGAGCCGCCAGATAAATGATAAAAACAAAAAAACAGAAGAAAAGCGTGCCGCCTTGCTGGAATTTATTGCACGGTTCTCTGCCAATGCTTCTAAAAGCAAGCAGGCAACATCAAGAAAGAAAGCACTGGAGAAATTAACGATTGAAGAAATTGAACCCAGTAACCGCCGTTATCCCGGCATTATTTTCCAGCCGTTGCGTGAAGTGGGCAACCAGATATTAAATGTTGAAAACCTTAGCAAAAAGGTTGATGGCAGAAAGCTGTTTGATAAAATAAGTTTCAGTGTAAACAAAGGCGAGAAAATTGCTTTTTTAAGTAAAGACCCGCTGGCCATTACCAATTTCTTCGAAATAATCAACGGCAATGAAAATGCCGATGGCGGAAAGTTTGAATGGGGCACCACCATTACCAAAGCTTACCTGCCATTGGAAAACAGTGAATTCTTTACGGAAGGTTTAACGCTGATAGAATGGCTGCGCCAGTATGTACCATCGCATGTAACCGATGCAGATGAACCTTTTCTGCGTGGATTTTTAGGCAAAATGTTATTTAGCGGCGATGATATTTTAAAGAAAACAAATGTTTTAAGCGGTGGCGAAAAAGTGCGTTGTATGATCAGCCGCATGATGCTGCAAAATCCCAACCTGATCACACTTGACCAGCCCACCAACCATCTTGACCTGGAAAGCATACAGGCATTTAACGAAGGTTGCCAGGTTTTCCCGGGCATTGTATTAATTACATCGCATGACCATACGTTTATACAAACGGTGGCCAACCGAATAATTGAAATAACGCCCAACGGCACTATCGACCGTTTGATGGATTTTGATGAATATATGGAAGATGCAAGGGTACATGCGCTGAGGGAAGAAATGTATAAATAATTGATTGATTTAATTTGATAGAAAGAAGGCCTGGCAATCTTAAAGTTCTCAGGCCTTTTTATTTGAAAGCACATCCGGAAATTAACAGTCACGCTCTGGGAAGTCCCCTGACTTCGCAGTTCTTATGCGCAAAGTCTCTGAGTTTTTATATTAATTTGCCTTATGCTTTCAAAGCTTGTTATACAGAACTATGCTATCATAGATTCCATAGAAATAAATTTTTCCGAACACTTCAATATCATCACCGGCGAAACAGGCGCTGGCAAAAGTATTCTGGTGGGCGCTTTAAGTTTGATTTTAGGTGAACGCGCCGATTCATCTTCCTTATTAAACAAAGAAAAAAAATGTTTTGTTGAAGGCATTTTCAATATCAAGAAGCGAAAGAATGTTATAAAGTTTTTAAACGATAATGAGTTTGGCGAAGATGACGAACTGGTACTGCGCCGCGAAATTGCTGCTAATGGAAAAAGCCGTGGTTTTATAAATGATACACCTGCCAATATTCAGCAGTTAAAACAACTGGCTTCCATGCTGGTCGATTTGCATCAGCAGTTTGATACACTCGAATTAGGCGACAGCGATTTTCAGCGCGAAGTATTGGACGCACTTGCCGGTAATGAGCAGACATTAAGCGAATACATTTCTTTATTTAATGCATGGAAGCAAACACAACAACAATTAGAAGCGCTAACTGCATCAAAAAATAATTTTCAGAAAGAACTTGATTACAACCGGTTTTTATTTGATGAACTGCATGAAGCAAATTTCGGCGAAAATGAACTGGAAGATTTGGATAATGAACTGCAGTTATTAAGTAATGCAGAAGAAATTAAAACGGCTTTGGATGCTTCGGTGTACGAATTAAAGGAAAGTGAGCAACCTGTTGTTCAAACATTAAAACAACTGGTAAATAAACTAAGTGCTTTTGCTTCTTTCAATTCAAATCTTGAAGAAATAATTAAACGCCTGCAAAGCACACAGATTGAACTGGCCGACATCAGCAATGAACTGGAGAGTTTAAACGGCGATGTAAACTACGATGAACAGCGCATCACTTTTATCAATGACCGGTTGGCGGTGGGTTATAAATTGCAAAAAAAACATGGCGTTCAGTCAACGAATGAATTGCTGGATATTAAAAAAGAATTGCAGCAAAAATTAGATGCTGTTTTGAATATTGATGAAGCTATCAGTTCAACCCAAAATACATTTGATCAGCAATTAAAGCAGCTCGAAGCATTGGCGGAAACACTATCAGCCAAAAGAAAAAAAGTGGTGGATGCATTTGAAAAGAATGTAAACAATTTGCTTGCACAGGTGGGCATGCCTAATGCAAAAATTAAAGTGGCAATCAATGATACAGCTTTGCACCAGTTTGGAAAAAATGCAATTGAATTTTTATTCGATGCCAATAAAAGCAACCGCTTTGAAGCCTTGCGCAAAGTGGCCAGCGGCGGCGAATTAAGCAGGTTGATGCTTTGTATAAAATCGCTGGTGGCAGAAAAAATAAATCTCCCCACTTTAATATTTGATGAAATTGATACCGGCATTTCCGGCGAAGCAGCAAAACAGGTGGGTGTAATCTTAAAACAACTGGCCAGGCAAAGACAGGTTATTTCCATCACGCACCAGCCACAGATTGCGGGTAAAGCCGATGCCCATTTTTACGTGTATAAAGAGGTTAAAAACGATAAGGTCAATACAAATATCCGCCAGTTAAATACAAACGAACGCATACAGGCCATCGCACAAATGCTTTCCGGCGAAAAACCAACGGCGGCGGCAGTTGAAAATGCCAGGGAAATGATCACCGGCTAAACCATGCTGGGTTAATCATAAAAAATAACCAAATTTTCATTTGCTTTAGCCTGGAAAGTAAAGTTTATTTATTAAACTAACACCTGTTAATTGGCGATTTGCTTACCTTGAAACGCTCGCCTGCCATACGAAAAAAACTTATTAATAAATTAAACTGAAATTGTAAAAGTACATGCCTATGGCAAGTAATTATGGGTTATATGACCCTTCTTTTGACCGCGACTCCTGCGGTATTGGTTTTGTTGCAGATATCAAGGGCAAAAAAAGCCATCAAACAATTGCTGATGCGCTTACTGTGCTTGAAAATATGGAGCATCGGGGAGCCTGCGGTTGTGAAAATAATACCGGCGATGGCGCTGGCATCATGATACAAATGCCGCATGCATTCTTTAAGGAAGAATGTTCAAAGCTTGGGTTTACATTGCCGGAGTATGGCAGGTATGGCGTAGGTGTTATCTTTTTTCCAAAAGATAAAGAACATTACGAAGAGTCGCGCATGCTGTTTAGCAAATGTGCCGATGCGTTAAACCTGAAAGTGCTTGGCTACCGGAAGGTGCCGGTAGATGATACGGAGATTGGTTTTAGCGCCCTGAGTGTTGAACCACACATCGAGCATGTTTTTATTAAATGCCCCAATCATATTTATGACCCCGAAACATTCGAGCGCAAGCTTTTTGTGCTGCGTAATTATGCTTCCCATCTCATTAATAAAAGCATTGGAGAAGACGAGGTTGGCTTTTATATAGCCTCGCTTTCTCATAAAACAATTGTATATAAAGGGCAGCTAACCAGTGCGCAGGTGCGTAATTATTTTACCGATCTTAAAAACCCGAAATTAGTGAGCGCATTCGGGCTGGTGCATTCCAGGTTTGCTACCAATACTTTTCCTTCATGGAAACTCGCCCAGCCATTCCGCTTTATGGCGCATAACGGTGAGATCAACACTTTGCAGGGTAATTTAAACTGGCTGCGTTCCAGCAATAAATCATTCACATCCCCCTATTTTTCCCCGGAGGAAATGAATTTATTATTGCCCATCGTAACGCCCGGTCAAAGTGATTCTGCATGTTTGGATAATATGATTGAACTGCTCACGCTTTGCGGCCGTTCATTACCGCATGTAATGATGATGCTGATTCCCGAAGCGTGGGACCAGGATGAAAAAATGGATGCGGCCAAAAAAGCATTTTATGAATTTCATTCCGCCTTTATGGAGCCATGGGACGGCCCGGCATCCATCACTTTTACAGATGGTAATATTATAGGTGCCACATTAGACCGTAACGGCCTTCGCCCTTCACGCTACTGTGTTACTTCCGATGGCCGTGTTATCATGGGTTCAGAAACAGGAGTTTTGCCCGTTGACCAGTCATTGATAATTGAGAAAGGAAGATTGCAGCCGGGCAAAATGTTTGTGGTTGATATGAAGCAGGGCAGGATCATCAGCGATGAAGAACTGAAACAGGAAATCTGTTCGCAGCAACCTTATGCCGACTGGTTGAATAAATACAAGATCCGCCTGGAAGAATTGCCGGAACCGAGGATTACTTTCTCCCAATTAAAAAATGAGCAGGTTTTTAAATACCAGAAAGCATTTGGTTATACATCGGAGGAAGTAGATAATATAATTATACCCATGGCGGTTGACGGCAAGGAACCTATCGGCTCCATGGGAACCGATATTCCGCTGGCAATCTTAAGCGATCAGCCGCAGCATTTGAGTTCTTATTTTAAACAGCTATTTGCACAGGTAACCAATCCGCCAATCGATCCAATCCGCGAAAGGCTGGTGATGTCTTTGCATACTTTTGCAGGCAATATTGGAAATATATTGGTTGAAAACCCGCTTGCCTGCCACAGCGTTTCTTTAAAACAACCGGTTCTTACCGATTATGAACTGGAACAGATACGCAGCATTGATACAGGTATGTTCCAGGCCAAAACATTACAATGTTATTTCAGGGCCGATGGTAATCCGGGTTCGCTCGAAGCCGGTTTAAGCAGGCTTTGCCGTTATGCGGAAGATGCCGTAAAAGATGATTTTAAAGTATTGATTTTGCAGGATAGGGCTATAGATTCAGAACATGCATCTATTCCATCTTTGCTGGCCTGCTCTGCGGTGCATCATCATTTAACTAAAAAAGGCCTGCGCGGCAATGTAGGTATTATTGTAGAAGCCGGCGACGTTTGGGAAGTGCACCATTTTGCCTGTTTAATTGGTTTTGGAGCAACCGCCATTAATCCCTACCTGGCCCTGGCGACCATAAAGGATTTACGCGAAAGCGGCAGAATATCACAGGAATTATCCGAAGATCAGTTAAAGAAAAATTATATAAAGGCTGTTAATAACGGCTTATTAAAAGTGTTCTCAAAAATGGGTATCTCCACCCTGCAATCTTACCAGGGCGCCCAGATTTTTGAAATTCTTGGCATAAACAAAACAGTGGTTGATGAATATTTCACCAATGCCATTTCCCGCATAGAAGGCATGGGCCTTGACGAGATTGCGAATGAAGCGCTGGCCAAGCATTTTTATGCCTTCAGCAAGAAAGAAAATTCAAGCGAGCGGTTACCGGTTGGCGGTGTTTATCAATGGCGGGCAAGGGGAGAATTCCATTTATTCAATCCCACCACCATTCACCTGCTGCAGTATTCAACAAGAAAGAATGATTACAGCCTGTTTAAAAAATACTCAGCGGCTGTTAACGATCAAAGTGAAAAAGCCTGCACCTTGCGCAGCCTTTTTAAATTCAAAAAAAAGAGGTCATCTATTTCTATTGATGAAGTAGAACCTGCTGAAAATATTTATAGACGTTTTGCAACCGGCGCCATGAGTTTTGGCTCTATTTCATGGGAAGCGCATACAACGCTGGCTATTGCCATGAACCGCCTTGGTGGAAAAAGCAATACCGGCGAAGGTGGGGAAGATGATGTGCGTTATACACCATTACCAAACGGCGACTCTATGCGGAGTTCCATCAAGCAAATTGCTTCTGCCCGTTTTGGCGTAACCAGCTATTATTTAACGGAAGCCGATGAGTTGCAGATAAAAATGGCACAGGGCGCCAAGCCTGGCGAAGGCGGTCAGTTACCCGGCCATAAAGTGGATAAGTGGATCGGCCGCATCCGCCATGCAACGCCGGGTGTAGGTTTAATTTCACCACCGCCACACCATGATATTTATTCCATTGAAGATCTAGCGCAATTAATATTTGACCTGAAGAATGCCAACCGTAAAGCAAGGGTAAATGTAAAACTGGTGAGTAAAGCAGGTGTTGGAACCATTGCTGCCGGTGTTACAAAAGCCAAAGCCGATGTGGTGTTGATTTCCGGCCACGATGGCGGTACAGGCGCTTCGCCGGTTAGCTCTATCAGGCATACCGGTTTGCCCTGGGAACTCGGTTTGGCAGAAACGCACCAGACACTGGTAATGAACAGGCTGCGCGACAGGGTGGTGGTGCAGGCTGATGGGCAAATGAAAACCGGCCGTGACATTGCTATTGCTGCTTTATTGGGCGCAGAAGAATGGGGTGTGGCAACGGCAGCTTTAATTGTGGAAGGTTGTATTATGATGCGCAAATGCCACTTGAATACCTGCCCGGTTGGGGTGGCCACGCAGGATGAGAATTTGCGCAAAAAGTTTACCGGCGATCCTGAACATGTTATTAATTTCTTCAGGTTTATTACGCAGGAATTAAGAGAGATAATGGCTGAGCTTGGATTCAGGACGGTGAATGAAATGATTGGCCAGGCAGATTGCCTTGAAATGCGGGATAATATTAACCACTGGAAATTTAAAAATATTGATGCTTCTGCAATATTATTTAAAGCGCCGGCGCCTTTAAATGCTGCCGTGTATTGCAGTGAAAGCCAGGATGATGTGCTGGAAGGTGTGCTCGACTGGAAGCTGCTGGAAAAAGCGCAACCGGCCATTCACCGTAAAGAAAAGATATATGCAGAGTTTGATATAAAGAATACAGACCGCACTACAGGCACTATTGTTTCAAACGAAATAACAAAAGCGCATAAAGCTGCCGGCTTACCCGATGATACTATTCATTTTAAATTTAAAGGAACGGCAGGCCAAAGTTTTGGCGCCTTTAATACAAAAGGCGTTACGCTTGAACTGGAAGGCGATGCCAATGATTATTTCGGGAAAGGCCTGAGCGGTGCAAGGCTGATTGTTTACCCGGCACAGGAAGCAACCTATGTTCCGGAAGAAAATATTATCATAGGTAATGTGGCTTTGTATGGTGCAACAGATGGCGAGGTTTTCATTCGCGGTAAAGCGGGCGAACGTTTCTGCGTAAGAAATTCAGGCGCATCGGTTGTAGTGGAAGGCGTGGGCGACCATGGCTGTGAATATATGACCGGCGGTGTTGCGGTTATACTGGGCGGCACGGGCAAAAACTTTGCTGCAGGCATGAGCGGTGGTATTGCATTTGTGTATGATGTGAATGGAAGTTTTATTGAAAACTGCAATGTGGAAATGGTTGACCTTGACCCGGTGGATGAAAAAGATGAGATTGGTTTAAAAGAACTCATTCATAAACATTATCTCAATACAGGAAGTACGGTTTCCAGGTTTATGCTGGAAGATTTTGAAAATCAGGTAAAGAATTTTATAAAAGTATTTCCGAAAGATTACAAGAAGGCGCTCAGCCAGCGTATGGCTGAAGCCGAATCTGAGTCTGAATCAGAAACCGCTGTTAAATAAATTTTTGATCACCAACTTTAAACAGTATTCTCCATAAAGGAAAAGTGTGCTTATGGGCAAGACAACAGGTTTTTTAGAATTTGAAAGGGAAACACCGGCAAAGGTACCGGTGCAGGAAAGGCTTAAAACTTACCACGAATTTGTGGGCCGGTTTAGTGATACAGAACTAAACCACCAGGCTGCACGATGTATGAATTGTGGCGTTCCTTTCTGCCACAGCCATAGCGGTTGCCCGCTCGGCAATGTTATTCCGGAGTTTAATGATGCGGTTTATCGCAAAAGCTGGAAAGAAGCTTACGATATTTTAAATACTACGAATAATTTTCCTGAATTTACGGGAAGGATTTGCCCTGCACCCTGCGAAAGCGCCTGTGTGCTTGGCATCAATAACCCGCCGGTTACCATTGAGGAAATTGAAAAGCATATTATTGAAATTGCTTTTGAAAAAGGCTTTGTTCAGCCTAAAAAAATAAACGTACGCAGCGGCAAAAAGGTGGCCGTTATTGGTTCCGGCCCTTCGGGCCTGGCGGCGGCAACACAGTTGAATTATGCCGGCCATTCCGTTACGGTTTTTGAAAGAGATGATATGCCGGGCGGTTTATTACGCTATGGCATTCCCGATTTCAAGCTGGAGAAATGGGTGATTGACAGGAGACTCGACATATTGATGAAAGAAGGCATTGAATTCAGGTGTAATGCTAATGTAGGCGTGAATGTTCCGGTAAAGGAAATACTGGATAATTATGATGCAGTAGTTGTAGCCGGCGGCTCAACCATTCCGAGGGATTTGCCTGTACCCGGCCGTGATGCCAAAGGCGTTCATTTTGCCATGGAATTTTTAAAACAGCAGAATAAGTTCAATGCTGAAAAAAATCCTTTTGCCAATGCTGATATAGAAAGCAATATTTATCCTGAAATCATCAATGCATTTAATAAAGAAGTAATAGTAATTGGCGGCGGCGATACGGGCAGCGATTGTATCGGCACTTCTAAACGGCAGGGCGCTAAATCTGTTTTGCAGATTGAATTGTTGCCGCAACCACCAAAGTCGAGAACACACCACATGCCATGGCCCACTTATCCTATGTTGTTGAAAACAACTTCTTCACACGAAGAAGGCGCTGACAGGGAATGGGCAATTGCTACCAAAGAATTTCTAAAAGATGAAGAGGGCAATTTAAAAGCCCTTAAGGTTATAAACCTTGAATGGCAATTGGGTGAAGACGGCCGTGCTGCAGGATTTAAAGAAGTTGCCGGTACAGAACGTGAAATTCCCTGTCAATTGGTTTTACTGGCAATGGGTTTTGTACATCCCCAGCATAAAGGCATGCTGGAAGACCTGAAGATTGATCTTGATGAAAGGAAAAATGTAAAGGCAGATAATAAGCGCTATCAAACCAATAATAAAAAGGTATTTGCTGCGGGCGATATGCGCCGTGGCCAGTCACTCGTGGTTTGGGCTATTAACGAAGGAAGGCAATGCGCTGAGAGTGTGGATGCTTTTTTAAATGTCTAGAGTTCTATAAGTTTTATTGTATTGTTGTTAAAAGAAAGCTGCTGTACATAGCAGCTTTTCTTTTCTATTAAGCATTAAGATTATCAAAGCTGTTTTGCCATTCATTGGATAAATTTTTTGCTTTATCCAATACAGATTTTTCAAGATCATTTTTGTATTGTTTTAATGCCGCCGCAACTTCTTCATCTGAAGTGCCAATGATCTGCGCTGCAATAATACCCGCATTCTTTGCAGCATTCAAGGCAACGGTAGCTACCGGAACGCCATTTGGCATTTGCAAAATGGAAAGCACAGAATCCCACCCATCAATAGAATTGGATGATTTTACCGGCACGCCAATAACGGGTAATGTGGTAAGGCTGGCCACCATTCCTGGTAAGTGTGCGGCACCTCCGGCTCCGGCAATTATTGCCTTCAATCCGCGCCCTGCCGCTTTGGTGGCATATTCCACCATACGCATAGGCGTGCGATGAGCGGATACAATCGTTAATTCAAACGGGATATTAAATTCTTTTAAAATGGTGGCGGCATCCTGCATGATCTTCAGGTCGCTGTCGCTGCCCATGATGATACCGACGAGGGGCTGATTAGTTGATTGGTTGATTAGTTGATTAGTTGACATATTAATGTATTAAAGAAAGAATGTAAAAATATCAGCTTATTACTTTTAATGTGCTTTTTATACGATGCACTTTATTGAGCAAATCAGTTTTGTCGGCACTCATAATCGTTACATGCCCCATTTTTCTGCCAGGCTTTGTTTGCGTTTTTCCATAGAGATGAACAAATGTGTTGTTCATGCCTAATACTTCATCCATGCCTGCATATTTTGCGGGACCGCTATGGCCTTCTTCACCCAGCAGGTTTACGATTGCTGAAGGAAGAATAGCCGCGGTATTGCCCAACGGATAACCTAACATAACACGCCATAGCATATCATACTGGCTGCAATAACTGGCTTCAATGGTATGATGGCCGCTATTGTGCACCCGCGGCGCTGATTCATTTACCAGCACTTTATTATTTTCATCAACAAACATTTCTATAGCAAATAAACCGGCGCTGTTGAAATGCTTTACCAACTTTAATGCTATGCCTTTTGCTTCTTCTAAAATCGTGTCAGGTAAATCCGTTGGTGAAACCTGGTAATCGAGCAGGTTTAGCTCAGGATCAAAAACCATCTCGGTGGCCGGATAAACGGCGGTTTCTTTTTTATCATTCATCGCCACTATTACGGCAATCTCTTTTTGAATGGTTACCATCTTTTCCAATACTGATGGCGCATCAAAACCTTTATTTATCGATGCTTCATCTCTTAATACCTGCACACCTTTGCCATCATAACCGCCTTGTCCCATTTTGTGTACGGCAGGTAAAAAATCTGCATGTTTTTTTAATTCTTCAAGGTTCTGCGTAATAATGAATTCAGGCGATGGTATATTATGCTGCTTATAAAACTCTTTTTGCGTAACCTTATTTTTTATCATTTTAATTATTGCCGGCTTTGGATAAACCTTCACGCCCTCACTTTCCAGCTTTTCCAATGCTTCCACATTTACGGCTTCTATTTCTATCGTTATTGCATCCAGATTCTTTCCAAAATTGTAAACGGTATCGAAATCTTTGATATCGCCTTTTACAAAATGATGGCATAAATGTGCAGCGGGTGCATTTTCATCATTTTCTAAAACGTATGTGTCAACAACATAATTAGCGGCGGCCTGTAAGAGCATGCGGCCTAATTGTCCGCCGCCAAGTATGCCTGCCCTGAGCGGAGCCGAAGGGCTTTTTGCAGCGGATGTTGTTTGCGGGGCGGAAGAAGATTGAGCGGAGCCGAAATCTTTGTATTTGCTATGCGACATATTCTGACATTGTGATAAAAGCTGCAATTTGTGAAAATTCTGCTCAATCAATGCTTTCTTTTTTGCCCTTGTCCATCCACGCAATTGTTGCTGCCTTTTTATGGCATCGGGTAAACATGGGATTACTTCATAATACATCATCTCAACAGGGGTGCGAATATTAGTGAACTCATAAATCCCTTTATTATGTAATTTGAAATCTTTCAGCAGATCATTTGACAACCCTATAAAATAGGCATCATCACAACATTTAAGTATATAAACAAAGTAGGGTTCCTGCATCTATCTAAAATAAATAAATATTTCGACTGCGCTCAATAATACATGTCCTTCGGCTTCGCTCAGGACACTTTGTATTGCTCTTAAAGTAACAGCGATTTCCCAATAAATGTTATGTCTTTTAAATTTGAAGCCAGTGGCTAATAACAATGCAGCCGCAGCAGATGTTAATATATCCTTGTTCAAAATATATCTTAACAGCCCTTCAAAAAGAATAATTCTTTACTTTGCCGCCAATTAATGTACCATAAGTTTTCATAATGTTTGAAGCATTAGTGAAAGGATTAATTTTAGGATTGCTGTTAAGTGTGTCTGTTGGTCCTGTAATTTTTTCTATCCTTAAACAAAGTCTCAATAATGGTCATCGTGGCGGTTATGCGTTTATAGCAGGCGTATCGGTAAGTGATGTGCTGATTGTTATCATTTGTAATATGTTCACCCGGCTATTTGATACTGTACTGGAGCATGAACTTATTATAGGAATAGCTGGCAGTGGGTTACTGGTGGCTTTAGGTATTTATAACTTTTTCTTTCGGAAGGTGCAGGTGGAAAATGGAATGCTCTCTACGAATAACCTGCGCACCCATCACCTGGCCGGTATATTTTTCTCCGGCTTTTTTATGAACGCTTTAAACCCAGGTGCATTGTTATTCTGGTTTGCCACCACGGCAACCATTACTGCAGATTCAAAGCTGGTGGAACATCCGGACCAATACCGGTTTATTGTTTTCCTTACTACCCTTGCATTTAACCTGGCGGCAGATACCACCAAAGTATTACTGGCAAATAAAATCAGGCTGAAATTGACGCCGCATAACATTCATATCATCAACCGTATATCGGGGGTTATACTGGTAGGTTTTGGAATTGCGATTGTTGTTACCATGCTTATCCGTAATGCACATGCGGGCAACCTTTAACAAGCTGTTATCAAGCGGCTTAGTATTTTTAAAAATGAAACCGGGTATGATAATTTTTCTCAACCAGCGGTATGTGTATAGCGCGGTTTCATTCGACCATTGAAAAATTAAATTTGTCCGGATGAAACGCTGCATACTTTCAATCATAGCTGCATTGGCCCTTACATCTTCTTTTGCACAATCAGATTTTATCCAGCTTAAAAAAAACAACAAGGTTATAAAGAGCTGGTTTAAAGGAAATGATTTTTACGGTCAGTTAAAAAACGGCAACTGGATAACGGCCGAGATTTATAAAATCCAGGATGACAGTTTATACCTGCGGCCTTACGTGGTAAGAACTTATGTTAACAGGCTTGGATTACCTTTTTTAGATACAACTTATTATGGATTAATGGCGGTGCATCCGGGCCAGTTAAATGCTTTTCCAAGAGAAGACAGGGGCTTTGGTTATGTAAAGAATGGGTGGATATTTGATATTGCAGGTGGCGGTTATTTACTGTTGAATGTGATCAATACATTAAGCGATAAGGAGCCCGTTTTTGGCTCAGATAATCTTCCTAAAATAGGCATTGCAGCAGGCGTGCTTGCAATAGGTGTTGTGCTGGGATTAACGCATAAATCCACTTACATTATCGGGAAAAAATATCGCATAGAATATATAAACGCAAAACCATCTTAATAGTACTTTCGGCCTTGAATGAAATCAAAAAAGCAATCAAAATTCAAAACATTCCTGCGCCGTTTTTTCAAGATAATCCTTTACGGATTTATTCTTTCACTTATATATTTATTGGTTTGTAAATGGCTGATGCCGCCCATAACTTTTACGCAACTAACTAACTGGATGGGTGGTTATGGTTTAAAAAGAGATTATGTAAGCTGGGATGATATTTCATCCAATGTAAAGCTGGCTGCCATTGCGGGCGAAGATCAGTTGTTTGCTGTGCATAACGGGTTTGACTGGAAGGCTATTTCAAAAAGTATGAATAATGACCCTTCAAAAAACGGGAGGGCGGCGGGCGCTGCAGCGAGCACTATAAGCCAGCAAACGGCAAAGAATGTTTTTCTGTTCCAGGGGGAGGGTGCTTTGCGTTATGTGCGCAAGCCTTTGGAAGCGGTATATACAGGATTAATAGAATTGATATGGGGCAAGCGCCGCATACTGGAAGTATATCTCAATACAATTGAAATGGGAAAAGGTGTTTTTGGAATTGAAGCAGCAGCGCAAAAATATTTTGGTAAGCCTGCAAAAAATTTGTCACGTAATGAAGCTGCAATGATCATTGCCTGTTTACCGAATCCAAAAATATATTCCGTAAAACCGGCCAGCCGCTTTGTGAGCTGGAAAAGCAAATGGATATTAAGACAGATGAATAATGTGCAGGGCGATAAAAACATAACCGCATTATTGCGTAAGTAGTTAATTGGTTGAAACCTTGATTAAGTTGTTACAACTCGTGAACATTTAGACTCATGAACTTCAAATTATACGCTCCTTTAGACAATGGGAGTAAGCTTCCTGATACCGGCACAACTATATTCACCGTAATGAGCCAACTGGCATTGGAACATAAAGCTATTAACCTTGGCCAGGGCTTTCCTGATTTCAGGATGAGTGAAGAACTGATTGCGTTGGTAAATACTGCTATGCTGCAAGGGCATAACCAGTATGCACATATGTATGGCGTACCATTGCTGCGTGAAAAGCTTGCTGAAAAAATAAGGAAATTATATAACAGTGATGCTAATGCTGAAACGCAGATCACTATAACGCCGGGCGGAACGTATGCTATTTACACAGCCCTTACAAGCATGCTCGAAAAAGATGATGAAGTAATTGTGTTTGAGCCTGCTTATGATAGTTATATCCCCAACATTATTGTAAATGGCGCAAAACCGGTTTTAATACAATTGCAATATCCTGCTTATGATATTCCCTGGCAAGAAGTGCATGAAAAGATAACGGCTAAAACCAGAGCCATCATTATTAATTCACCACATAACCCAACGGGCGCTGTAATAAATGAAAACGATATTGAACAATTAAAGCTTATCATTCAAAAACATAAAAATATTTTTATTGTAAGCGATGAAGTGTATGAGCATCTGGTATTTGATGGCATTGCACATCAAAGTATCCTGCGCTACCCTGAATTATCGGAAAGAAGCTTTGTATGTTTTTCATTCGGCAAAACCTATCATTGCACCGGCTGGAAGGTTGGCTATTGCATTGCTTCGCCAGCGCTTATGCATGAGTTCAGAAAAGTGCACCAGTTCAACTGTTTTAGCGTAAACAGTTTTGTTCAGTATGCATTGGCAGAATTTTTAAATAATGAAGATGCGTATTTATCATTAGGCAATTTCATTCAGCATAAGAGAGATTATTTTCAAAGGCTGATGAAGGCTACGGAATTCAGGCCGCTTGCATCGCATGGCAGTTATTTCCAGTGCTACAGCTATAAGGATTTCTCTGATGAAAACGATTTAGAACTGGCTATCCGTTTAACAAAGGAAAATGGCGTAACGGCTATTCCCTTAAGCAGTTTTTATCAAAATAAAAGAGATGATAAAGTGCTGCGTTTTTGTTTTGCCAAAAAAGAAACGACATTAAAAGAAGCCGCCGAAAGGTTAAGCAAACTATAAAGCCTGCTTATATTTTTAAAACTTCAGTCATGCGTTAAACCTTTCGCTGCACATCAATTCTGAAAACTACCTGTTGTTTTATAAAAAGATCTTTCAGTCAACCAGCATTTAATTTTTATACCTGTTAACAAAGCAATTTATGAAATTGCAGTAACCTTGCGCCGCGAATGAAACTGAGAATAGCTTTTGCAAAATGCATAACGCTGATTGTGGCACTGCAAATACTAAACATAAGTATTTATGCGCAGGATATTAATTGGCTGCAGCAGAAACAAACGCTTTCTTACCACAATGAAATCAATACGATTGCAGAATATATTGGTGAGGTGATTTTAAAACATCATAACCAATTCCCGGAATATCCCAATGACGGGCATAAAGATTTCCAGTTCTCAAAGCATATCGATCTGAAAGATTTTTCGTTACAACCTTTTAAGCCAAAAGCTGCAATGCCTCTAAATAAAGATTTTATATTCCCTTATAAAATCGATTACAGTTTTCTTTTCTTCAAAGAAATAAACCCTCCTCCTCCCAAAGCGTAGCACTTATTCTTTTTGGTAACAGGTATGGCTTTGTTTAAAGCCTGGCCTATGATTTTATTCCCCAAAAACTTTTAACGTGATACCATTTTTATGCATGCCTTTTAAAGGCAGGATAATGCATGTATGCATTTTAGTATTGCTGTGTTTACAGGTGAATGCACAATACAGCAATCAAACAGATACTTTAATTATTTCACTGCCACAGGCAGAAAGAATTTTTCTCGATAGCAATCTTTCTATACTGGCTGCGCATTACAATATAGATGCGGCAACGGCCCAGGCAATGCAGGCTAAATACTGGGATAATCCTGTATTTCATACCGACCAGGTAGTAATGGCCAATCATAATTTTCTTCCTTATAAAACTTTGCCGGATGGTTCACCCGGTGCTCAATATTTTATTGGCATTGACCAGTTGATAAAAACAGCAGGCAAACGCGGAAAGCTTATGGCGGCGGCACAAACCAATGCTGAAATAAGCAAGTTGCAATTACAGGATGTGGTTAGAAAATTAAGAAGCCAGTTGCATATCTGCTATTACTCTATCGCCCGGAATATTGAAAGTTATCATTTCTACCTGCAACAGCAAACGCAGTTGAACACACTGCTTACCGCAATGAAACAACAACTGGACGCAGGCAATATTTCACAGAAAGATTACCTGCAACTGCAATCGCTTACGGTTTCATTAAAGCAGGATATGATTAATATATACAGCGATATAGAAGATGCCGAGGCAGATTTAAAAACCTTGCTGCATATCAACAGTAATGTTTTTATTAAGCCGGACAGCATGTTATTGCCGCAGGTACTGCTGCCTCAAGATGCATCTGTATTAATAGAGCAGGCTAAACAAAATAACCCTTACTTTAAAATGCAGCAGCAGCAAACCGTTTACCAGCAGCAAATGCTGGCATATCAAAAAGCCTTACGTGTACCGGATGTAACAATTACGCCTAATTACGACCGGCTTTCTAATTATGCAGCCAATTATTTTGGTATCGGTGTTTCATTACCGCTGCCTTTATTCAATAAAAATAAAGGCAACATTCAGGCTGCCCATGCGGCTGTACAGCAGCAACAGGCAATACAAAGCAATGCGGAAACAGAACTCCAGAATAATATAATAAACGCCTATAATAAACTAAAGCTGGCGCTTACAGCAAATACGCCCGCACAACAGCAATTCTTTCAGCGTTATCAATCTTTATATCAAAGCATGTTCAGTAGCTACAAAGCAAGACAGGTAAGCTTCCTGGAGTTTGTCAACTTCTTCAATGATTATAAAGACCTGCAGGATAAGCTGCTGCAGCAACAGCTAAATATTGCATTGGCAGCGGATGCGCTCAACTATGAAACAGGAATTGATGTAATAAAATAATTCTAAAAATATTATATGAAAAAAATTGTTCTGATAAATACGGTAATTATTATGATCGCCGGTTTAATGTCTTGCCACAAGCAAAAGGAAGAAATTAAACCAGGCAAATTTGTGTTAAGTGATACAATGGCAAAAATGATTGCTGTTGATACGGTAACCACCTGTAACGTTGATGATGTACTGACATTAAGCGGACAGGTGAGTTTTAATGAAAATAATATTATTAAAGTATTTCCACGCAGCAGCGGGCAGGTAATGGAATCGAAAGTTACGCTGGGTGATAAAGTAAAAAAAGGACAGGTGCTCGCCGTTATCCGCAGTGCGGATGTTGCCGGCAGCTATGCAGATTTATCCGGTGCCGATGCTGATATCGCCATTGCGAAACGCGAAATGGATAACCAGCAATCACTCTATCAAAATGGTATTGCCAGCGAGAAAGATTATAATGAGGCCAAACAGAATTACCAAAAAGCTTTATCTGCCAAACAAAAAATTCAGTCGTCTATCAACATCAACAGTGGCAGCCGTTCATCTGCAAACGGCGTGTATCAATTGGTAGCACCTGTTGATGGTTTTATTATTGAGAAAAAAGTAAATGCCGGTGATTTTATCCGAAGCGATATGAGCGATAACCTTTTTACCATCTCCGATTTAAAGAATGTCTGGATATGGGCTAACGTGTTTGAGGCTGATATATCAAGAGTGCACGCAGGTGATGATGTGCAGGTAACAACGCTCGCATTTCCTGATAAAGTTTATAAAGGAAAGATAGACCAGGTGAGCCAGGTGCTCGATCCGGAAAACAAAGCTATGAAAGTGCGTATCAGTCTTAGCAACACAGACCTCTCACTAAAGCCTGAAATGTTTGCGAAAGTTACAGTTGCTATGCCGCAATCGCAGCAGGCATTGTGCATTCCTTTCAGCAGCATTATTACCGATAATGGTAAAAATTATATCATCAA
>NZ_JBQCIT010000055.1:0-182771 GCF_051953455.1 Parafilimonas sp.
ATGTCGAGGTAACGAGACATCTCCCAAATTTCAGCCTGGTTGAAAAAATCCAGACCCGTTGAATGCTAAGAGATTTATTTTGATTAAAAAATTATTTTTCATTTGACTCAATGATTGATTTGCAGTTCTCCTGCCGTCGAAATGACGGTTGGAGAACTTGCATTTTTTCTAGCAGGCTGTTGGGCATTATAGGCAAAGGGTTGTGGTTGTTCTGAGAATTTTTAATGTAAATGCAGTTGAATAATTAAGCAAGCACTTGCATCGTCATGTTGAGGTAACGAGACATCTCCCAAATTTCAGCCTGGTTGAAAAAATCCAGACCCGTTGAATGTCGAGAGATTTATTTCGATTAAAAATTATTTTCATTTGCCTCAATGATTGCTTCGCAATTCTCCTATCGTCGAAATGACGTTCGAAAAGCTTTATATTTTGCAGTCATCTTTAATTTGATAATCCAGGTTTAAATATTTCTTATTTCTGTCATAGCAGGTTCTTCATTATAAAGCCAGATGCGCAGGGGGAGATCCTGTGTTTACTTAATGCAGCGTCTCCTGGCTTGCACTAACGAAGACCCAACGCGACATAAAGATATTGCCTGTAAACGTACATGCTCATTCAACCCTCTGCATTTCCAGGAGATTTATTTCGATTAAAAATTATTTTCATTTGCCTCAATGATTGCTTCGCAATTCTCCTATCGTCGAAATGACGTTCGAAGAGCTTTATATCTTGCAGCCATCTTTAATTTGATAATCCAGGTTTAAATATTTCTTATTTCTGCCATAGCAGGGCCTTCATTGTATAGCCCGATGTGCGGACGAGGCCCCGCAGCGACGTAAACATGGGCCGGGATAAGCTTCACCTATTCATCGCTGGCAATAGGATGGGAGCGGTTTTATGGGAAGTAAAATTCCGGTTGGTGGGGACACCAACCGGTAAAGAGAATGCCGTTTAAGACTGCAAACCCGTAAACACGCATTAAACAGTATGTTTAAATCTTATATGTTTGGCGGGGTGTTATGGGCAGCGCGGGCAGTATCTTCTATATACCCGCTATATACCTTGCATATGTTTGAAGTTGATTCCACCAAACCATGCACTTTCATGCACCAACCATGAAGGAAGTATGGAGGAGGGTACAAGGAGATACGGCGGAAGTACCCTACATTTGGACTGTCAGAAGTACATACATGAAGAAAACCGCTTTTGCATTTATCGCTATCCTGCTTTTTAGTTTTAACCTGCATGCACAGCAGCCTGATAAAATTTATATGTCCAATATTCATGGCATAAAACTCTTTCTTACCGGCAACCAGGATGCTTACCCAATTATCAAGGTCAATTCAATCAGTGGCCTTGAACTGCATTTTGATGACCTGGGCGGCGGTATAAAAAACTATAATTATACCTATGTTTTATGCGACGCCAACTGGCAGCCGGCCAATCTCAGCCCGTTTGATTACCTGCAGGGTTTTACACAGGGCAAGCTCATGCAATACCGTAATTCATCTGTTGCCAAAACGAAATATGTGCACTACCAGGCTTTATTGCCTGAGAAAAACTGTGTGCCTAAATTAAGCGGTAATTACCTGCTGAAAGTTTACCTGAACGGCGATACCTCGAAGCTGGCATTTACAAGGCGTATTTTGGTGCTGAATGATATGATTGCGGTAGGGGCGAAGATCACGCAGCCTTTCAATACACAGCGATTCCGCACCCACCAGAAGCTGCAGTTTACCGTAGATAAAACAAAGCTCAATATCAGTAACCCGCAGCAGCAATTAAAAGTGGTGGTACTGCAAAATTTCCGGTGGGATAATGCGGTAATGAATATTCAGCCCACTTTTATGCGTGGCAATTCGTACGAGTACAATAACGAAACCACGCTGGTTTTTCCCGGTGGCAGGCCATACCGCTGGGTTGATTTAAGAAGCTTCCGGTTTCAAAGCGAACGGGTGGACAGTGTTGATCAAAACACCGTTCCTTTTTCTGTGTGGCTGCGGCCCGATATGCAGCGCACCGGCCTCCGTTATGTAAGTTATGTTGACCGGAACGGCTTTTTCCAGGTAAGCACCACCGATGTGAATAATCCCTGGACACAGGGCGACTATGCCAATGTGCATTTCACCTTTGTGCCAAAAAGTATTGCTGCATTAGGAGGACAGAAAGTGTATTTAACAGGCGAACTGGCCACCGGCGTTTGCGATGATAATAGCTGTGAACTGGATTTTAATGCAGATAAAGGCGTATTTGAAAAAACGCTGCTGCTGAAGAATGGTTATTATTACTATACCTATGTAACCAAAGCCTCCGGCAGTAAAAATAATGCTACCGGAACTGCAGATACGGAAGGCGATTTTTCCGAAACGGAAAACACCTATACCATACTTGTATATTACCGTTCCCTCAGCGACCGTGCCGACCATTTAGTGAGCGCTGTTACGGTAGACAGCCGTAACTTAACGCAACAATAAATGTTTTTTTGACGATTATCATTTACATTTGCGGCCGGCAGGTCTTACACGACCAGCTCCTGCTGAACCCTCCCAGGGCAGGAATGCAGCAAGAGTAGGCGGTTGTAGCGGTGCGATGTAATAAGCCTGCCTTTTTATTTTACCCCCTAATCCCCTGAAGGGGGGATATAAATAATCAGGATTTTTTCTTCATCTTAAATACTACCGGAAAACGGCATTGCGCTATGAAATTTTTTATTGATACAGCTAATCTCGCACAAATTAAAGAAGCCCACGATCTTGGCATTTTAGACGGTGTAACCACCAATCCTTCCTTAATGGCAAAAGAAGGCATTAAAGGTAATGAAGCGGTTATGAACCATTACAAAACCATTTGCGAAATGGTTGATGGTGATATAAGCGCCGAAGTTATCTCTACCAAATTTGAAGATATTATTGAAGAAGGTAAAAAGCTGGCGGCCATTCACAAGAATATTGTGGTTAAAGTACCCATGATCAAGGATGGCGTGAAAGCTATTAAATGGTTTACCGATAACGGCATTGCCACCAATTGCACTTTATGTTTTTCTGCCGGGCAGGCTATTTTGGCGGCAAAGGCAGGCGCAAGATATATTTCTCCCTTTATCGGCCGCGTTGACGACAGTGGCTGGGATGGTATGCAACTGATTGCCCAAATAGTTCAGATTTACGACATACAGGGTTATGAAACCCAGGTGCTGGCAGCCTCTATCCGTAGCCCCAACCATATTATACAGGCAGCGGAATTAGGTGCACACGTAATTACTTCTCCGCTGGAATCTATCCTGGGTTTACTAAAGCACCCGCTTACCGATATTGGCCTGGCTAAATTTCTGGAAGACGCAAAAAAATCCCAATAATTGTTTTAAAAACGAATAATAAAAAGAGGCCGTCTCATAACCCATGAGGCGGTTTTTTTATTTTGAGGATTATGTATGCAGTTTTTTGCAGATTGATTTTATGTTTTGAAGTAAGTATAAATTTAATAACCCAGAAAGAGGTTTTTTCAAGCCGCTTTCTTTCTTAAATTATGAGCAAGTGCAAGCAATCCGGCTTCTACTTCTGTTTTAGATTTGGTACGCAGCATAAAGCGCTTAAAGTGATGATTGTTTTTGATGTTGGCAAAGACAGGCTCTACGTCGCAGGGGCGTTTTTTGCGGTGATAAATACCTTGCTCGCTGTTTAAGTTTTCTTTTACCTGTTCTTTGTATTTATTAAGAGTATGATTTACTTCTATTATGCGGTTGCCTTTTGATTTATGACAAATACCTCTTAGCGGGCAACCATTGCAACTGGCAGCCTGGTAACGGCTGATGGTTTGTATAAAACCTGTTTTTGTTTTTGTTTGATGGGTGCCTATACATTGCATGCGCTGACCCATCGGGCAAACGTAATAATCTCCTTTGCTGTTGTAATAAAGTGCATCTGGTTTAAAGAGATGCTTTTTACCGGTTTTACTGCGCTGGTCTTTATCAAAATAATTATACTTTACATAGTTTTCAATGTGGTTCTCATTTAAGTACTGATAGTTTTGTTCAGAGCCATATCCTGCATCAGCAGTAATTGCTTTGGGTGTTTGTTTATATTGTTGTTTATAAATTTCTGTATGTTCTTCAAGTGTAGTGGTATCGGCAGTGGTCTGGTGCAGTGAGTAGTTTACGATGTATTGATTGTTAGTGGAGATTTGAAAATTATAAGCAGGCTTTAATTGTCCGTTCAGCATATGGTCTTCCTTCATGCGCATGAAGGTGGCATCCGTATCTGTTTTGGAGTAACTGTTTCTTTCACCCAGTATCTTTTCCTGCTCTTCATACTTTTTTAAATTGGATGACCAGTTCTTTTTTGCATAGTTCAGCTTTTGGTTTACCTGTTTGCTTACAGGCTTATCTTTTAAAGCTTCATTAATTTGTTCGATGGTTTTTTCTACTTTATCCGCATCAATTTTATCAAAGCCTGATGGGTCTGTATCAGGCAGTTCGGCTGCTGCAATATTTTGTGCATATTGCCAGAGTTCATCCAACTGTTTTTTTATTCTTTCCTTACTTGTTTTATAGCTTTATCCCATACAAACGTATACCGGTTGGCATTGGCTTCTATCTTCGTTCCATCTGTATATAATTCTTTTATGTTTAGCAATCCTTCTTCTGCAAGCAACAATACAACTTGTGTAAACACCTGTCGTAATACTTCTTTCAAACGCTCACTTCTAAAACGGTTAATGGTATTATGATCGGGTGTGCTCATACCGCTGAGCCACATATAGTGAATATTTTCTTTTAACGCTGCTTCTATTTTGCGGCTGCTGTAGTTGTTGTTGATATAGGCAAATACCAACACCTTTAATAACATGCGGGGATGAAAGCTGCTTGAACCGCCGCCTGAATATGTTTTGAGCAATGGCTCTATATCTATTTTTTCCAGCACCTGGTTTACGATGCGTACCGGGTGGTCTGCTGTAATAAGCTCATCCAGTGATGGCGGAAGCAGCATTGCTTGTGCCTGCGTATATGCTTTAAAAACTACACTGCGCTTAGGTTTACTCATACTGCTTAAGACAAAACAATGCACTGCTGCATTGCTTGTTGCTTACCTTAAATTTATCTACATCATTTGTGCATAAACTGCATCTGAAACTGAAAATTAAAAAGAGGCTGTGCTCAACTTTTGAGACAGCCTCTTTTTTATTTTCTGAATTATTGACGTCGAAGTATTACACAATTTTCACCTTTTCCATTTTAGGCACCAGGCCAATGAACATGATGAGCCATGCAATTAAATATCCAAACCCGCAAAACAGGAACATGATAAAATAGCCGGTTTCGATATGCCCGAGGTTTTTATAGTGATCGAATAACAAACCCGCCAATTTTGATACCAGCATACCACCAATGCCACCCGCCATGCCGCCAATACCAATTACAGAAGCTACTGAGTTCTTTGGAAACATATCGCTCACGGTTGTAAACAAATTGGCACTCCATGCCTGGTGGGCAGAAGCGGCAATGCCAATAATAATAATAGCATACCACATATGGTAACCGCCTGCATATTGCGCTGCTATTATCAGCAAAGGACAAAAGGCATAAATAAGCATGGAAGTTTTGCGGGCCTTTATAACTGTAAACCCTTTCTTTACAAGATACATGGGCAGCCACCCGCCAATAACGCTTGCAACACCCGCTAATGTGTAAACAAATGCAATGGGCAAACTTACCTGCATGCCGGTGAGATTATATTGCGCATCTAAAAATGCAGGCAGCCAGAATAATAAAAACCACCAGATGCCGTCGGTTAAAAACTTGCCTGCGATAAAGGCCCAGGTTTGCCTGAAAACCAATAACCTTCCCCAGGAAATTTTAGGCTGCTCCTCCACCGCATCATCCCCGTCTCTATCACTGTGTATATAATCAAACTCCGCTTTGGACAGGCGTTTTTGCTTTTCGGGCACTTCATAAAAAATAAACCAGAATATCAGCCATAAAAAACCAAAGGCGCCGATGGCGATAAAGGCTATGCGCCAGCTATAGTTGATGGCCAGCCAGGGCACTACTATCGGCGCCAGTATGGCACCCACATTGGTGCCTGAGTTAAAAATGCCGGCAGCATAGGCCCGTTCCCTGCGTGGAAACCATTCTGCCACGGCCTTAAATGCTGCGGGAAAGTTACCGGCCTCAGTTACACCCAAAAAAGCGCGGTAGCCTGCAAAGCTCCACACACCTGCTGCAAAGGCATGCAGTATGGAGGCAATGCTCCACAGCGTTAAAGTGATGGCATATCCCAGTTTACTACCTATTTTGTCAATCAATCTCCCGGCGCCAATCATGCCCAGGGCATAAGCAAACTGGAAGGCGATAACAATATTGGAATAGTCTGATTCACTCCAGTTAAATTCTTTTTCCAGTGTGGGTTTCAACAGGCTGATCACCTGCCTGTCAAGATAATTAATAGTGGTGGCAAAGAATATAAGCGAGCAAATTGTCCAGCGATATTTACCAATTTTGTTATTAATGTTGCCTGAAGTTGTTTGGTTTAATGGCATGCCTGTGAGTGTGTTTTAATGATGATATAAATGCAGGTTTAATTTTTAAAATTTACAATAATCCCAGCCGATGTTTACGATAACACTAGCGGTATAACGGTTTCGGCCCCTTTGTTTTCGGCAGATACATAGCCTGCATAAATAGTGGCAATAACATCTGCGGCCAGGCTGCTGTTGCTTTCAATGGCATCGCCGTAAGCCGCCGACCGGTAAAAGGCATCCATTTCATGCTGGTAGCCGGCAAACCATCCTTCGTCCGGTGATATGCACGACCATCCCTGTTTTGTTTCTATCTTTTCCAGCACATATACATCTTCAAAATATTTTTTATCCGGTGTGTAGGATTGCATGGCATCATTCGGATTAATATTGCATACCGTTCTGTGATTGGTAGTGTTTACCTCAATTATATTATGTACGCCGCCCAGCACCAGTTCACTGGCCACCAGGTTAGCAAAAGTGCCATCTTCAAACACCACATGCAGCATGGCAAAATCTTCCACATCCGTATAGGATGTTCTTAAATAACCTTCATTATTAAAACCGGGCATACGTGTTACAGCATGCGTGCGTGCCGTTATGGTTTTTGGATGAATGGGTTTGCCATTACGCGCCCTGCCTTCCACATGTTTAAAATAAATGGCTGCGCTTAAAGGATGACAGCCTTTGCCCATCATAGAACCGCCGCCTGAAAATTTCCATATCCCATACGTTAATGAATGCGAACCGGAGTGCGATTGCTCGCCGCGCATGTATAAAATTTGTGCGCCGGTTTTTTGTATCAGTTCCCTTTCTTTTTGAACAGCCGGTGCATACACCCAGTTCTCAGCGTACATTATTTTACCCGTACTTTTCTTTTCTGCATCCAGCATGTTTTGCAGGCTTTGCAAAGCATGGTCAAGGCCCTGCTGTTTTGGAAAAGTATCGCCGTTAAAGTTATCGGTGCCATCGCCAAAATATCCTGTAAGCGGTTTCTCAACAATAACATGTTTGTTTTGCTGTAAGGCTGCAACAACAATGGGCTCATGCGTTACTGGCGGTGTGCAAATGTGCAATACGTCGCTTGCTGCAATGAGTTCATCCAGGCTGTTGAATGCCGGTATTTTTCTTGGCCAGGTAAAAGTCTTTAACCGTTCGGCATTGGGTGAGTAAGCGCCTGTTATTTCTATACCTGTGCTGAATACCCTTTGCAATGCATCGCAATGAAATTTGGCTGCAAAACCGGAGCCGATGATACCTGCTTTTATTGTTGTTTTATCCATAATTTTAAGCTGTGAGCTGTAAGCTGCAAGCCTCAAGCTGCTAGCTGCTAGCTGCAAGCTGCAAGCATTTCTATCCGTTTAAAAGTTCATGTGTTCACTTGTTCACAAGGTTCTTCCCATTCAACACTTTCCTGCTTCCCAATTCCTTATTCCAAATTCCCAATCCCTCACCAATCAACCTATCAACCCGCTCAACTTATCAAACACTCAACCTCTACTTAATACCATCCAGCTCTTCCATGGTAAACGTTTTTTCCCTTCCGGCATATTTCTTTCTTGTGTCCGAAATATCCTTTGCCGTTATTGCACCGCCCTTATTGTTCCATGAGTTACGAATGTAGTTTAATACCTGCGCAATATCTTCATCATTATATTCATCATTCGATCCAATGCCCGGCATATCACCGTTTATTTCCGGTGATTTATATAAATGATCCGCCACTTTCACAGGCCCTGTTAATCCATATAACACAATTGGTATTAATTGATTTTTATTGCCTTGTACCCAGTTTGATTTATTCAGCGGCGGTGCCAGTGCTGTAACGCCGTTGCCATCGGGGCCATGACAGGTTTGGCAAAGCGTTGTAAATATATGCGCCCCCCGCGGATATAACATTGCCAGCTTTTTCTGGTTGCTCTGGTTCCTGGCTTTTGCGATGTCATCAATCACTTTTCTTAGTCTTCTTGCAAACACCGTTGTTGTATCAGGATTTGTTTTTACTACTTCTTTCAAAAAGCTTTCTTCCTTATGCTCCAAGTTGCTGATCACGGCATCAGCCACATATTTATTTGCTGCATACTTTGCTGCCAACTGCACCAGTATTTGTTTGGCAGTGGCAGCATTATATTGTTGCACATCATGCATAATATAACCAATATAAGGCGCGGCCAGTGTATCGCTCACCATCTGCTGCAGCAGCGGCAAGAACTGGTTGTAATTATTTTTATTCATTATGGAATGAAGCACGGCCAATGCCTGCATTCTTATGGGCCAGTTATTGCTTTGCAGCAAAGGCAATACGTCCGCTGCCTGCAATACATGCAAGCCTTCCAGCGTCCACAATGCATGTGCAACCGGGATAAAATTATCTGTTGACTTCAGTAATTCATGCAGTGCAGGCGATGCAGCCGTATAATTGCTGTCGATAATCATTTGCTGCGCTTCATTACGCACCCAGCCGTTTTTATTTTTCAGTAATTCAACAAGCTGCTGCGGATCATTGTTAAACACGATATTTTTTGCATCACTGCCTTTCGGAATTATTTTGTAGATGCGCCCACAGTTTAAAGGATTGGTGAGTTTTCTTTCTTTTATTTCATTTTTAAGATAAGGCGTGAGATAGGTTTTATGCTGAATGATGCCGCGGTACATATCAATAATATACAGGGCGCCATCAGGGCCCACATATAAATTCACCGGCCTGAAGCGTTCATCTTCACTCGCTAAAAATTCTTTGTTTTGATAGGCCTGTTTTCCGTCAATGATGTAGCCTTTATCTGTTAAGATATTTCTTTTGATAAGATTGGCAGAAGGCTCTGCTACAAACGCATTATTATGATAGGCTTCACTGAATAAACCGCCGTTATAAATTACGGGGCCGCAGGCGGCTGTAAAATTGGTGAGGCGCAAACTATCATCCAGAACACCTTCCATATAACCGCGGTTTACACCGGGTGTTGGGCGCACGGGATATGTTCTGTTATCTTTAATAATTGGTTCAACATAACCCGCTACCTTTCTTTGGTTGGTATTGCCGGAGCCAAGGCCGGGCATAAAATAATCGCCCAATAAATTTTCTGAGTTGGTGTTATAAAACAACCTTCCTTCATCATCCTGTGCAATGCCCCACTGGCCGCGGAAATGTGTTTTTTCTTTCAGCCATTTATTGCCCTGTTTCCGGTAGCGCACATCGCTTTTTGCGTTGTATATCCAGTTGTCCATGGCCCGCAGTAAACCATTCGGCTGGTGCTCTACGTTGCCGCCGTCAGCATAGTTGCTGTCGACCAATGTTTTGTTTACGGGCTTATCATCTTTAATATCATAATACCAAAGCTTTGGCGGTTCGGCTACGAGAATGCCGCCGTCGATCAAACATAAGGCACGCGGCAATACCAGCGAGTCTAAAAACACTTTACTGCTATCCATAACACCATCGCCGTTTATATCACTTAATATCATCACCTTGCCTGTTGGCATATCTTCACCCGTGCCCGATGTATCCGGCATATAATCCATCATGGTTACAACCCATAAACGGCCTTTGTTATCAAAATTCATGGCCACCGGTGCCGCAATCAGCGGTTCTGCTGCCACCAGTTTCACTTCAAAGCCACCTTCCAGGTGCATCTTTTTAATAGCTTCAGCAGGCTCCAGCACCGGCGCATCTTCTATGCTTTTGCGTATGGCCAGCGAATCAGGCCTGCCGCCATTTCCATTATGGCTGTTACAACTTAATAAACTCAAAAATGCAGTGCAGGTGATCAGGATTTTTACAGTGGTTACAAATAATTTCATGAAATGGTTATTAATAGAATTTTACCCCGCCCTCGTTCCCTCTCTACAAGTGGAGAGAGATGCCCCTTTTCAAACATCGTTATATAATATATACTTTGACAGCCTGGGTGTTTATGATGTCTGTATTCATTCAATTTCTTTGAACATCATTTCGGCAAGGAGAATTCTCCTGCAATACAGGCAGCCTGCAATTTATCAGCCTTCTTTTTACATTAAACTGGTTTGGTCTTGAAGACTGAACGCGGTCAGACGCCTCAAAGGCGTCAGACCGATAGCAACACTCCGCTTTATAACTTAAAATAATCTCTCGCATTGTTGTAGCAAATATCTTCCACCATTTTACCCAGCCATTTTATGTCAGCAGGTAATTCGCCGTTCTCCACATCGTTGCCAATCAGGTTGCAGAGAATGCGCCTGAAATACTCATGCCTTGAAAAGGAAAGGAAGCTGCGGGAATCTGTTATCATACCAATAAAGCGGCTTAGCAAACCCATATTGCTTAATGTGTTCATTTGCTTTTCCATACCGTCTTTCTGGTCTAAAAACCACCAGCCGCTGCCATATTGTATTTTGCCGGGTATGCTGCCATCCTGGAAGTTTCCAATCATGGTAGCAAACACTTCATTATACATTGGGTTATTGTTATAGATGATGGTTTTTGCAAGCTTATCATCTTTATCCAGCTTATCAAAAAATGCAGACATGCCTTCGGCCACAGGCCAGTCGCCCATTGAGTCCACGCCGACATCTGCGCCGATGCGTTTTAATAAGCGCGTATTGTTGTTACGCAATGCCCCAACATGGAATTGTTGCACCCAGCCTTTTTCATGGTTCCAGGTGCAGATGAAATACAGGGTTGCCATTTTAAAGAACATGGATTCTTCTTTCGATAGGGGCTTGCCTGCAATGGCTTTTGAAAATATATTTTCAAGCTCTTGCATGGTACCATCAACTTTTTGAAAGGTATCCAGGCCATGATCTGAAACGCGGCAACCTGCTTCATGAAAAACATCATGGCGTTTATGCAATGCTTCCAGTAAACTATCGTAGGAATTTATTTCAATACCCGATATGGCGGATAATTTTTGCAGGTAATTTTTATACGCTTCTGCATCATCAACCGCCATTGCCTTATCCGGCCTGAAGGCCGGCAATACTTTTATACCAAAAGGCGCTTCCCTTATTTTTTTATGATGAATAAGCTCGTCAGCGGGATCATCTGTTGTGCAGAGCGCTTCCACTTTAAAATATTTGAGCAACGCCTGTGTTGTGTATTTCGGTAATTGCTCATTGCAGGCTGCATAAATGGAGGCAGCGCTGTCTTCATTCAGCAATTGCGTTATACCAAAAGGTTTTTTCAATTCCAGGTGCGACCAATGATACAGCGGGTTGCGCATGGTATAAGGCGTTGTTTCCGCCCAGGCTTTGAATTTTTCAAAATCATCTGCATTGCCTGTAATGCGTTCTTCATTGATGCCATTGCTGCGCATGGCGCGCCATTTATAATGATCGCCTTTAAGCCAGAGCTCTGTAATATTGTTAAACTGTTTATTGGCGGCAATTTCATCGGGCGGCAAATGATTGTGATAATCTATGATGGGCATGTTGGCCGCATGATCAAAATATAACTGCCTGGCTGTATCTGTTTGTAATAAAAAATCTTCTGATAAAAATGGTTTCATCTTTTTAATAACTTTTCGGTCGCCATGCCGAAGTACGAGAGATCCATGAATTTAACGCAACCTGATATTCGAAAGATTTATCTCGTGCATGTATAATTTTCAATGTGTCTCAATCCCACTTTGTGGAATTCTCTTAACGTCGAAATGACGAACATTTAATAGTATAACACGATATTAAATCGTATTCATCACACCTTTAAAATAGCCCAACGATTCGGCAATGCCGGGCAGGGGATCTTTCATGTTCAGTTCATATTCAAAACTGCACATGCCCTGGTAATTTATTTTATACAAGGCCCTTTCAAATGCCGGGAAATCAATTACGCCGCGGCCTACATCAATGGCTTTGCCATCGTTTACAGCAGCTGTAACATCTTTTATATGCAGATCGAATAACCGGTCTTTAAACTGCACTACCGCATCGGCAGGGGATAAGCCGGTACGCTGCGTGTGGCCGATATCAATGCACAAGCCCATCCGCTTATCTTTTTTGCTGATGCGGTCATACGCTTCTTTGGGGCTTGGATATAATTTATCCATCGGCCCGTGATTGTGTATGGCTATTTTAATGTTATGCTCTTTTACTTTCTGTTCGGTATAATCTATCAGATCGTAATTGGGAACGCCAACGATCATATTTACACCCACGGCTTTAGCATAATTAAAAGTGCGGTCAACATCTTCTTTACTCTTCATATAAATAACACCCACTGCATACGGCGTTATGCCTGCATCGCTTAACTGTTGCAGCACTTCTTTTATTTTTTCAGGCGGGCTATCTAACGGCAAATGAAAATCTTTAATGGAAAGACTGGTAACATTTACGCGCTGCATCATTTTTATGGATGTTGCCAGGTCGAAGTTTAAAAATGTATAACCTGCCATGCCCAGTTTTAAGGGTTCATGTTTAGCTGTTTCCCCTGATGTGTTTACGGCAGCTTTTCCAAGAAAAGGCATGGCAGCCGAAGCCGCCATGCCTAATGTTCCTGCCTGTATGAATTTTCTTCTTGATTGCATTTATATTTTTTTAGCGTTTCAATTTATGTTATTACGGTATATAATCCAACGCCGGCACATTTGACTCATAACCCTGGTAACCTTTGTTCTGATTGATGCGGCCATACGTATTGGCCTGTATAGATTTGGTAGGCACCGGCCATAAAACATGGTAAGGGCTTATGGTGTATTTATCACCATGAAGTGTAACATTGCCTTCCCTGTAAAAGTTATTCCTGGCTATAATCCTGTCGTAAAAATAATTGGCATCAGAAAAATTCTCCAGCGAATACGACTTGCCATTTTCAGCAACTTTATGTGTTAAAGCGAAAATATAGGCTATACGTGTGAGCTCTGTTTTGCGTGGTTCTTCATAAAATAATTCCCTGGCGCGTTCATCTAATATGGTACCCATGTTTACTTTGTCCGGCGTTATGGGTGCACAATGGGCACGTGTTCTTACCATATTGATATCTGCAGCGGCGCTGGCAAGGTCACCTTTCCAGAAATAAGCTTCTGCGCGTAACAAATAAGTTTCTGCAAGCCGGTAAACATACCAGTCTGAATGGCCGCCAGTCATAGGTGAATGTTCATTGTCAGGAATAAATATTTTATACTGCGGCCATCCAAACCAGCTCCTGATGGTATCAACACAAAGCAAACCGCCTGAAGAGTTATATTTCTGCAGAGGTTTCATATAATAAGGATCTTCCACACCATTTACTACCAAAGCGCCATCATTGTTGTATAAGAGGTCTTCCATGTTCATCCAGTTGTCATGGGAATGACGAAGATCATTGCTGTCGGTCCATATATCATACTGGCTGTAGTTGGTGGGCCGGCAGCGGCCAATGCCTCTTCCGTATAATGCGGATTGCACAAACTTAACAGACACCCCGTCGTTAGTACCTTTTTTGCCGCTTGGTGTAGTAATATTCGTGCCCCAATATGGAACGGCCTGCCTCATGATAGATGTGCCGCCATCATAACTGCCATCGCCATAATGGTCTGTTACGAGATAGATGCCTTCTGTGTTTTCGCCTATATATTTATTTTCAGGGCGATGCAAATCCCATATCACATTCTTTTTAGTGGCGCCAAAAGGCTGCATCATTAAATGATATTTGCCACCATCAATAATGGCTGAGGCTGAAGCAATGGCGTCATCAAATTCGCCGAGTGCAAGGTTTACTTTGGTGAGTAACTGCAATACAGCACCCTTGGTTACTTCGCCGCGGTTGACATCATCCGATACCCAGTCTTTTGCCGAATCCAGATCAACTTTCATCTTTCTCAAAATAACATCTCTCTTGGTTGAATAGAAAGGCTTAACAGCAGAATCTTTTTCGCTCACCTCATGCATAATGGCCGGCACATCGCCAAACTGGTTGGTGAGCCGATAATAACGCATGGCACGATGAAAATAAGCCTGCCCCAGGAACGAGTTGCGTTGTTCAGGTGAATCCCAGGTCACGTTGTCTATCCTTGATATAATGGTGTTGGCATATTTAATGCCTTTATATCCTTCACTCCAGTAGTAATAAATCCTTGCATGGTCAGCATCATTATAGCCTGCCAGGTCAGGTGTGATCACAAGGTTTAAATCCTGAGCCGGGCCCGATTTATCTGTTGTGCCTTCCACCGTAACTTCAGAAAAAACCATTTCGGTAAGTATGGGCGGATTATCGCCGTAATATTCGTTCCTTAAATTCCTGTTGCAGGATGTAAGCGCCGCCTTCATGGCATCAGGTGTTGTATATGTAAGATCGGGCTCGTAAAAAGACAAAGGCTCCGGTATTAAGCGGTCTTTGCTGCAGCCTGTGCCTGCTGAAATACCTGCGAAGATTATCAGCAGAAAGCCTATATATTTTGAATGGATTTTCATATAAAATTATTTTTTAAAAAACTACATTAATACCTATTGAATAAATGCGTGGCGGAATGGCAGTGGATATATTGCCGTCACTATCCCTGTTCCTGAATTCCGGATCCCAGAAATCCCAATCGGGTGCAAACACGCCCACATTTGTTACGTTGGCATACAATTTCATGCTTTCCAAACCGGCTTTGCTTACAATGGATTGCGGCAAGCTATAAGCAAGCGCAATGTTGTTCAGGCGGATGAATGATGCGGACCGGTACACATTAAAGCCGGCGCTGCCATTGCTGGAATACAACCTTGCATATTTGTTGGTTGGATTATCCGGCGTCCAGTAAGGAACGATATAAGAATTCTGGCGATCGATAAAACCTGAGTTATTCTTGGCGCTGTTATACGATAACTTCTGCCCCCAGCTTGAATAAATCATGAAAGACAAATCAAAACCTTTATAGGTAAACTGGTTTCTCAATGTCCATTGAAAACGCGGGTTACTATAACCGAGGAATTGCCTGTCGTCATCAGAATATTTACCATCGCCATTTACATCCTGCACTTTAAAATCGCCTGGTTTCACACCATATTTGGCGGCTTCATCTGCTTCATCCTGCTGCCATACGCCCAGCACTTTTAAATCCCATATTGCATCCAGCGCATGACCAATAAACCACCTGTTGGCAACATCATCTCTTTCCTCACGGCCTATTACTTTGCCGGTAGAATCAGTAACATCAACAGCGCCATACAAATGCTTTATCTCATTCCTGTTTAATGAAAAGTTTAGTGTAGTATTCCAGGCAAAATTCTTATGGGCAATATTGGCGCTGGTAATACTAATTTCAAGGCCCTTATTATTTACCTGGCCGAGATTATCCCAGACATTGGAAAAGCCTGAAATATCCGGTAATGAGCGTAGTATCAAAAGGTCTTTTGTTTGCTTTTCATATACATCAACAGAACCGTTTATCCTGTTATTGAATAAGCCGAAATCAAGACCCAGGTTATAGGAAGTCGTTTTTTCCCATTTCAGGTCGGGGTTCTGCAGCCTGTCAACATACAACTGGGATATTAATACAATTGTTCCGTCTGCTTTTATGTATTGATATTTACCGGTGTTAAGATTAGATAAGGCATTATAGCGCCCAATATCCCGGTTACCATTCTTTCCCCACGAGGCACGCAGTTTACCATAACTCAACCAGTTGGACTGCATGAATTTTTCCTGGGAGAAAACCCATCCCAATGCAACAGCGGGAAAATCTGCCCTCGGATTTTTCTGGCCAAATGCTGAATAACCATCGCGGCGGAAAGACGCTGTTAACAGGTAACGTTGTTTATAGGAATAATTTAAACGGCCCATCATGGCATCACCTGTGCTTACCTGGTCGTCGCTGCTGATAACCGGTTTAATACCGGCGCCTATATTGTGATAGCTTAAAGCATCATTGGGTGAAAAGCCTTCATTATCCATCCTGTCCCACCATGACTGGAATTTTTCAGCATTCAACAGAAATGTAAAATCGAAAGCATGATCACCATAGGTTTTGTTCCATTTAATAAGATTATCTACCTGCCAGTTAAATGTTGTTTGATCAATGCGTGTGGCTACGCCGCCTCTTGCTTTGTATTGAAAATCTTTAGCAGATATACCATTGAAATAGCGGTAAAATTCATAGTTGGGTGTAAAGTTCACCTGGTAAGAAAAGCCATAAGGCAATTCGCCCTTTACGAACATTGTTCCAAACAATGTATTTGTTTTTTGAAGGCGGTTGGTATAAGTATAATCCAGGAAAGGATTGATATTATTGCCCACATCATCATTCGGGCTATCCCTTAAATCTGTGCTGCCATCTTTATATTTTTCACCATATGGTGATGCGTTTACCATTTGCCCCCAATTCACAGGCACCTGGCTTTCATCCCTGTCGGCAAACTGGAAGTTGATACCGGCAGTTAAGAACTTTGCAATTTTGGCCTCAAGGTTTGTCCTTACCCTGAATATCTGGTAATCATCGCCCACAATTACCCCGTCATTGTCGGTATAGTTGGCAGATAAATAGTAAGATACTTCATCTTTTCTTCCGGACACACTTACCGTATGGTCCTGCCGGAAACCTTTATGAAACATCATGTTGTACCAGTCGGTTGTTTTGCCGGCTTTGTAATTGGCTATTTCAACAGGATACATTTTTAACCTATTCAGCCACACATCCACGGGGTCGCCCTGCGAGTTATCATACGCCATCCATTCTTCTACCGAAATAGAATCCGGCAGGGTGCTGGGATCATTAAACTGGTAGGGTTTATGGTTAACGTTAATGCTGTTCAATACGTCTGTTCTCCAGGCAACAAAACCGGGCCCGTCATATATCGGCTGGTTCATGGCCAGTTCGCCATACCCAAAATTTGAGTTAAGCGTTATTTGTGGTTTTCCGCGTGAACCTTTTTTTGTAGTAATGATGATAACGCCGCTGGCAGATTTTGCACCAAACACAGCAGCGGATGTGGCATCTTTTAAAACATCGATGGTATTGATGTCATTGGGATTGATATCGCTTAAAGAACCGGGATAAATAACCCCATCCACCACTATCAATGGCGTGGTGCCGGCATTGATGGAAGAACGGCCGCGTATCTGCAAATCGCCACCGCCTTTAGCCGAAGCTGAATTGGTTTGCGAGATGTTTAAGCCTGCTACATTACCGCGCAGCATATCGGTTACCTGCGTGGGATTTTCGTTTTCAAGCTGTGAGGCTTTTAACTGCGCTACGGCACCCGTTAAGTCTTTCTTCTGCTGTGTTCCATAACCGATAACCACCACCTGGTCGAGTGTGCTGCTTTCCAGTTCAAGCGCTACATTAATATTGGTTTGCCCGTTAATGGGTATTGTCTGTGATTTATAACCGACAAAAGAAAAAACAAGTTTGCCCGATGACGGAACATTTGAAAGCGTAAAACTTCCGTCAGCATTTGTTGTAACACCGTGCTTTGTGCCTTCAACCATCACGGTTACACCTTCCAGGGGCTTTGTATTTTCTTTGGCTGTTACAGTGCCTTTTACTGATACATGCGACTGCGCGTATAAACTGCCCGTCGCATAAAAGAGCAGGCATGCTGACCATAGCATGCATTTGTAAAAGATTTTTTTCATAATGCAGTATTTAGTTGTGAATAGATAAAAGAAATTGCAGTGCGATTCATACGTATAGTTTTATAGTTAGAAATTAAAAACCGATAGAATTGCCGCCATCAACGGCCAGTACAGCGCCGGTAATAAAACGGGCGCCTTCTGAAGCAAGAAATGCGGCGGCATAACCCACATCATCCGGGTGCCCCAGTTTGCGCATAGGCGTGCGGGCTATCACCCGCTGCATCCTGTCTTTATCACTGTTCAATGCTTTGGCCGACATGTCTGTTGCTATAAAACCCGGTGCAATACAATTTACCCGGATACCCTTTTCTGCCAGCTCAACAGCCAGGGCTCTTGTCATACCTTCCACCGCTGTTTTTGATGCGGTATAAGCCACCACTTTTGGCAAGCCATAGTGTGCGGCCATCGAACTGATCATAATTATATTACCCTGCTGTGTTGCAGCCATGTGCCTGGATATTTCCCGCGTGAGCGCAAACACGGCCTGCTGGTTGGTTAAGATGATGTTTTGAAACTCTTCATCCGTAACATCCAACGCATCTTTTTTCATATTGATGCCGGCATTGTTTACCAGTATATCGATAGTTTTTGCCTGTAGTATTAATTGCTCAACAAATGCTGGGATAGCTTTTAATTGAGATAAATCGGCCGGTATATAAGTGCAGGCATTGCCAATTTCTTTACAGGCATTTTGCAGCTTGTTTTCATCACGGCCGGTAATAATCACTTTGGCGCCGTTGCCGGCCAGCGCTTTGGCAATGGCCAGCCCGAGGCCGCTACCGCCGCCGGTTACTACTGCCGTTTTTCCGTTGAGTGAAAACATGGCAGGCAGGGTGTCTTTAGATGCGTGGGTAATATTTTCCTGCGGGTGCATAGTTTAGTTTTATTGATATAAAAAATTTTAAACAGTATCAAAACCGGCAATAAAGCGCATCATGCTATACTGCACAAGTGAGCGACACCTGTCCAGCAGCCTGTAGCCGGAAAATCAATTCAAACAACCTGTGTTTAAATCCTACTTCTTACCTGTTGCTATATCCAGTGCTTTTGTTGCCGTATAATATTTGGCTAACATGCCGGGTACTTCCCAGCCGGGAAGTTTTTTATCTTTTAAGTATTGCAGGTATCTTTCCATTACCTGCGCAAAATGTGCTTCGTGGCCTACATCGTATTTTTCGGGTATTACAACCTTGAAACCTTTGTTTATTTTTTCAACTGTAACGCCGGGATATTTTTCATTCAATTGCTGAATGGCTGTATTTAATGTATCAGCAAAATTTTTTGAGTTATTGTTTGGCCAGATATATAATACCGGCTTATAATTTTCTGCTGCACCCTGTTTTATTTCCAGGGAAGCTTTTGTGCCTTTTAATAAGGAATAATGCGAATCGCCGCCGGCTGCTGCTTTATATTCCCAGCGCGGTGTTACCCTTGCATGAATACCTTTAATGGTATAGTTGATTTCGCCGTTTGCATGTGATTGCAACACCGTATCATTGGTTATATATGGCTTAAGAAAACCAGGGAATGTATCTTCTTTTGTAATGGCCGAAAATTGTGATAAGGTAAGTGGCGTTGGCCAAATGCGTGCATTGGTAATATCAATATCTTTTGTGTAATCAATGATGGAGTCGGGGAAACATTCCCATTGAATCAGATCAAGCAAATGCGTGCCTACATCAGTAATGGCATCGCCCTGTTGTTGCGGATCGAAGAACCAGTCAGGCCTTGTTAATACATTGCCGGAAACATATTTATAGAAGTAGTGAATGCTTTCCATTCTTACGGCCGGATCGTTTGCCGTGCCCTGTTGCAATTCACCAAATACAGATGGTATATGCGCAAATTCTTTCTGCAATGTGTTGGTTATTTCAGAACGCTCGGTCATAATATCATACAGCAGCACATTGTTTTTTGCGGCTGTGCTGAAGGCATCCTGCAATACATTAAAATCGCCTGTGTTTATGGCCATTGGTTTATCGCCCAATACGTTCAAACCCGCTTCCACACTGCGTTTTATAAAATCTGTTTTTTGTTCGTTATTGCCTGCCAGCACCACCACGTTGCCTGCTTTTTCGCTCAGCATTTTATCAAGGTAATCGCTGCCGGTATATAATTTCTCCATCCAGTGTGTTGGGTTATCTGTGCGATGATTGTATTGATCAATGAGTTTAAGATGTGCCTGCAGTTCATTGCCTTCAGGTGCATACACGTGTACAACAGAATCTATTGCGGGATACATGTTTTTCTGTACCAACGCTGCATGAAAATGGCCGGGCGCCAGGGTTATCAAACGCACTTTGCTGCTTTCTTCAGCAGATATATTTTCAGTTGAAGAAGTGTTGCAGCCCAAGTTCATCATCAACAAAAAAATTATAATTAAGTAACTTGTTATTTTCATTCAATCATTTATTTTGAAACAAGCGTTCTTGCATCGTATTTCACTACCGGTTGGTGAAGACACTAACCGGAACATTGATAAGTTTTTTATTTTGAAACAAGCGTTCTTACATCATATTCTTTATTAATCTGGTAAGGCCAGCGCTGGCTGCGCATGAGCATGAAGTTGGCTTCATCATCATTCTTAAACATTTCTTTTTCGGCATCCCAATACAGTTTTCTCTTCAACTGGAAAACAATATCATTCAATAAACAAACAGTACATGCACGATGGCCCACCTCAATAGGTGCTATATTTATTTCCCTTGTCCTGATGCTGTTCAGCCAGTTGCCATGATGGTCGGTGCTGTTGATTAAATGAATTTCATTCGGGCCTATTTCTGAAGTAAGAATTTTTGGATCACTTGCATCGAGTGCTTTAGAGTTTTTGGCATTCGAAGCCGGATCGCTTGCCGTTACCGAATAATTGCCGCGGGTAACAAATATCCATCCCTTATCGCCCACGAATTTTACACCGTTGGGATATTCATTGCTTGCCAGCACTTTTACCGTATCGCCGTTTACATTAAAAATGGTTTCTGTTTTAAAGTTGCCATGCACATCCCACAAAGCATTGGCCGGCGGCCAGTCGGCAGTGCCTGATATTTCAACCGGGCCTGTGTGTTCTGTTCCCAATCCCCAGTTTACAATATCAAAATGATGCGCGCCCCAGCCAGTTATCATGCCCGCGCCAAACTGCCTGCAGCGCAGCCAGCCCGGCCTGGAGAAAGTGCCATCCTGCGGATGCACGAGCTTTTCGGTATATGGAACATACGGTGTAGAGCCCAGCCATTTTTCATAGTTAAGATTAGGCGGCACCGGCATTTCTTTTTCCACTGTACTTTCTTTCGGGTCATCAACCGGTAATCCCACATACACTGTATGTACTTTTCCTATGCGGCCATTGCGCACCAGCTCGCATGCTTTTTTAAACTGCGGCATGGAACGTTGCTGGCTGCCTATCTGGAATATGGCCCCGGCTTTTGTAGCGGCATCACTTAATATCCTGCCTTCTGCAATGGAAAGCGATGCCGGTTTTTCCATATACACATCCTTGCCTGCACGCACGGCTGTTATTGCAGGAATCACATGCCAGTGATCGGGTGTGCAAACAAGTACGGCATCAATATCTTTATTTGCAATTAAGTCTTCAAAATTTTCATAGCCTTTTGTACCGGTGTAAGATGAGCCGTTCTTTTTCGTATAAAAACCATCCACAAACTGCTGGGCTTTTTTCAGGCGGTTGCTGTCAAGATCGCACACCGCAATCATCTTTGCATCGTCGTGTTTCATCACGCCCGGCATATCCCATTCCCTTCCAATACGGCCGGTGCCTATAACACCAACATTAATAAGATTAGACGGCGCATTCTTACCTAAAACCCTTGCAGGAACAATGGTGGGAAAGCCGCTTAATAAAGCGGCGCCACCGGCCCCTTTTATAGTGGTTTTAATAAAACTTCTTCTGGAAGCAGATGATTGATCTTTTTGCATGATAATAATATTTATGAGTTAATATGGCAGTGGATCGTTTGGTGTTTTTGCATGTGCTTTTGAATAATCCAATGGCTGTTGTTTGCTTAAAACCCATTGCAAACCGCCCATAATGTGTTTGCGGAATTCAGGTTCTTTATACGTTGCGCTGTCGTGCCCCAAAGAGGTGTACCATTCCCTTCCGCCATCAAATTCATGGCACCATACAGAAGGAAAAGTGTTGCCGTATATTACCGGCTTGCCTTTATCATCAACTGTTGAAAGATCATGCACCATTAAAACATGTATGTCGGGGTTTATTTCTTTTGTATAATAACATTCATCATCGCGCTTCCAGGTATTTGGGAGAAATGATGTGGAAGGATTGTTATGATCGATAATAATTTCTGTAAAAGGCTGGTGTTTAGCGTGGCGCTCAAAGGTGCCACCCACAAGGCGTTTGAACCAGGGCCAGTTTCTTTCAGTGCCCGTTACGGAATGAATGCCAACAAAGCCACCGCCCGCTTGTATGTAATGCATCAGTGCCAGCTTCTGCGCATCATTATCAAATACATCATTATTGGTGCTTGTAAAAACGAGCGCATTGTATTGCTTTAAATTATCATCATTAAATTTTGCCGGATCGTCTGATACATCTACGGCAAAACCATTTTGTGCACCTAATTCCTGTATGCATCTTGCGGCAGCAGCAATATTATCGTGCACATAACCTTTGCCATTTTTTGTGTACACAAAAACTTTTGTTTTCTTCCAGCTAATATTATTTGCTGCTGTTTCTTTTTGTGTTTTGCAGGCGCATAATACCGTTATAATAAACAGGGAGCATAGTGCAATAAATTTTCTCATGTGCCAACTATTATTAAGTTAAGTGTGAGTTGTCAATAGTAAATGTTCACATTGATAGCAGCGATGCTATTAAAACAGGCTGCTGATAACTCACTTATTTTTTTGTATGCTGATGACCAGCGGTTGTGCAAAAGCCTTCCATATAGCTTCTGCTTCTTTGGCCGTTATAGTGCCATCGTACACCAGCATCCTGTATTTTAAAACATTGTTTTTACCCGGCAATAACACCCAGCTTTTATTTCTCGTGGGGCTGAAGCTGAAGAATACATCTCCCCGGCCATTCATATCTTCAGGCCATACACGCATGGGTTCCGGGAAATTGTAATTGGAAGGGTAGCTCATAAATTCAATGCCTGAATGCCCGCTTTGCATATCGCCGTCCACCGTGCACCAGCGGGCTGTGGATGCATCTGCATCTTTTCTCGTTTTACCTTCTGACGTAAGCACTTTGCTATTCTTGTTGTTCCAATCCGGCGCAGCGCGGAAACCAAAACCTCCATAGCGGTATTCTTCCAGTGTTATCGTATCACCTGCTGCATTATTCAGCGTTGAAGTAAAATCAACCAGCCAAACATGCTCGCCGGTATTATACACACGCACATCCCACACTTCATTCATAGCGATTGATTCATCGCCCTGTTGCGGAATATTAAACGCCACATGATTTTGTAAAGCTTTAAAACCTGCATACACAGCGCCTGCATCTTTATTAATAAAGCCGGCAAAACGCACCGTGCCTTTTTTATCGCCGAGGTTCCAGAAATCAACTTCTTTTCCTTTATATAAAACATGCGTCCACGGGTTCCAGATGCCTACATGATGATAATGATCTTTTGGATTGATCTGCGTAAGCACATTACCTGCGGGAGACCATAAAGGATGTATGAAGGCGCTGCGTTTGAATGCGCTATCAACACCGGCAGGCGGGTAATGTGTGCGGTAATTATATTGTAAAACGTTTTTGTTGTATGCTTTTATAACGAGTGCAGAATCGTCTTCCACCTGTAAGGGGTTTTGCTCCGGCTTCCTGTTTTTTTCAATAGATAGCGTGAATGTTCTTTTAGAAGAAACAGGCTGCGGTGTAAGCATCCACCATAAAAAGCGGTGATAATTTTGTTCCACCTGGCAGGCAACTTCGACCGCGCCGTTTTTACTTACTTCTTTTAATACAAACGCCGAATCGTTTTGCTGCGTTATATCATCAAGATCAATATACACAGGTATGGCAACAGTTGCAGCTTCTGCATTCACCGTAAATGTTGCAAGTACCTGGCAGCCTGCATTAAAGCTGCTGAATAATGTTATAATAACAAGAAATAAAGTACAGGCGGGAACCTTTTTCATTATGACTTTTAGCGAATCGTTTATAGAATGTGTTGAAACAAAAGTATAGTGTTAAGAACGTGGAAACAATAGCATGATTTTTGAAAAAATTATTGTTAATGTTGCAAACGTTTCCGGAAACGTTTGCAATAAATTTCATTCAATATTCTAATAGAAAATTTTGAAAACAATTATTGATAAATACATTTTGTTGTATATTGTTTAATATACCTGGTCATTTTATTATATGAATTTGCTTGAATTGATTGCAGGGGAAATTGAGGCTGAAATGCAGGCAGGGGATCAGTTGCAGAACATGCGCTCTCCCGGGTATAATCAAAATATGCTGCGTTATTTTTTCAGCAAACAATTTTATATGCCTTAATTAAATTTTGCAGTACAGTTATGAACCCACTTCATGATATAACTATAAAGGATATTGCACAGCGCTTAAATGTGTCGGTGTCAACCGTATCGCGGGCATTAAGGGGCAGTACCGATATAAAAAAGGAAACGCGTGAATTGATATTGCAGGTGGCAGACGAACTGAATTACAGGCCAAACCCGATTGCACTGTCATTAAAAGATAAGAAGACAAAAGTGATTGGTGTGATGGTGCAGGAGATAGCTAACAATTATTGCTCGGCTACTATTGCAGGCATTGAAGACTATGCCAACAAGATGGGTTACCAGGTGCTCATTTCCCAAAGCCATGAAAAGTATGATGTGGAAGTAACCAACCTTCACCTGCTGGCATCCAGAAGGGTTGACGGTATCATCATCACCTTATCCAATGAAACAAAAAATGCTGCGCATTTGCAGGACCTGATTGATAAAGGCATGCCGGTGGTAATGTTTGACCGGGTTTGTGAATACCTGCCGTCGCATAAAGTAATTGTGGATGATTATGAAGGCTCTTACAATGCCACGGAACATCTTATACAACAGGGATACAAGCACATCGCCCATCTTACTATTTCACCCAGCCTTGCTATAACGCAGCGCCGCCTGAAAGGTTATAAAGATGCGCTGAAAGCATGCGGCCTGAAAACAAAAAAAGAATGGATAATACATTGTGATTTTGACCCAGGGCATATGGAAAAGGATGTGCGCAATTTATTATCAGGCCCGCACAGGCCGGATGCGATCTTCAGCTCGGTGGAGCGTTTGTCGATGGTATGTTTAAAAGTTATGAAGCAGATGAATTTAAAGGTGCCCGACGATGTTGCCATTGCGGGTTTTTCCGACAATCCCGTAAGCGGTTTTTTAAGCCCTGCACTTACTTCGGTTGCACAGCCAACTTTTGAAATAGGCCAGCATGCTGCTGCTTTATTGATAAGCCAGATTGAAACCAAAGAGCGGCCAAAGGAATATTCAACCATTCAGCTAAAAACCAGGCTGGATATACGCGAGTCTTCCCTGGCAAAAAAGCAACCTGCCCATACTTTACCGTAATGATAACAAGTATAGTATTATCACGGCAGCAGGTCTTCTAACTCATTCAACTTAATTTCTTCCAGCAATTCTCTTTTAGGAGGATTGCTTTTTGATTGCCATTTTATTAGGCGGATACAGCCTCCGGCAATTTCAATTCCCGTTATATCGCCATCATCAAAACAACAACAGCCGCTGTTGAAATAAGAAGGAATAATTTTGGAAAGATCAGGCGCTGTAGGATTTACAGGCTTGGCCCTGGCTATTTCATCTTCAACCGCTTTTATAGCATCTTCCTCTTTATTCTTTTGCGCCTCGGCAAGTTTTACATACAATCTTTCCAGGTGTGTGAGTGACATAAATACGGGCTGATGTGTGTGCCCTGTTATCAGCAGCACATTTTTTTCAATGCTGCTCCATTCGTACATAATAGTGTTGTGCAAAGACTTTAACTGATTATTGAAAGCAGGCGTGTTGGGATTAATATCAAGCAATCCCTGTACCGGCCCCCAGATATTTGCTACAAAAAATTTACTGAAGGCATTGCCATCGCTTTGTAAATCGCCCTGGTGGCCATGTGTGAGATAAATTTGAAATGGCCGTTCATTTAAAGTGGTTGTAAGAATACAGCCTTCATATATCGGCACCTTTTCACCATAAATATTTTCCAGTTGCACCCATGCAAGCGGATCGTTTGCCCAATACAAATCATGGTTGCCGAATATTTTTATAAACCGCTTTTGCTGCACAAATAATTTCTCTTTTTCAAATGAATGTTTGTTGTGTTTCTTTACCTGGAAAATATTATTCTCCCATAACTCTTCCCCATCGCCGAGGTTGATGAAAGCAAAACCTTCTTTGAAATAATAATCCAGTGCCGCAACATAAGCCTGCTCGCAAACTGCAAAATCATCCGCCTTGTTTTTGGCGCCTTTGTGCTGATCGGAGAATATGATTATTTTCTGTGAAGTTGTATTAAATGGGATTGTTAGGCCTTTCTTTTTATCGCCGGTTAAGATTTTTGAATGTAATTCTGTAAGCGATTTAAACACTCTTTCTTTATCGGGCCAGGAAGAAAATTTTTCTGCCAGTCGTATAACCGGTTTTTGAAAAATCTTAATGAGTAATTTTTTCATGCCGCATAAAAATAAAGTGTTAGCATTAATTTTATTAAGTGATTATGTGCGGCTCATGAAGTTTGATCAATATAGCCAGGCAGCTATAGTAAAACCTTATATCAGTACATTGCTGTAACTTCAAAAAATAATAAAATTATGTTTACCATAGAACAGATAAATACAGTCCATAGCAAAGTAAAATCTGGTGCAGATTTTCCTGCCTACATACAGGATTTAAAAAAGATGCGTGTACTGGCTTATGAAACTTTTGTAAGCGACGGGCATACGGTTTATTATGGTGATAACAATTTTCAAATGGCATCTCCAGCTAAATATGCGATGCTGCTGGTAGCCGGCACGGCAAATACAGAAGAATTTAAAACGCAGCTTGCGGCACATCAGCAAGGCAAAACTGATTATCCAACATTTTGTAAAGATTGTGCAACCAGTGGTGTAGCAAAATGGAAAGTTGTGATAAGTGAAATGAGCTGTATTTATTACGATAAAGCCGGCAATAAAATATTAGCTGAACAAATACCCGGATAATAGTTATTTAAAAAAAGTGTGCTGCTCCAAATTATTTGCCCGGCAATTTAAAAGCAACGTACGCATCGCCGGAAGTTGTATTAAGTTTTCCGCCACCGCAGGCAATTACAATATATTGCTCGCCATTAATTTCATACGTAGCAGGTGTGGCAAAGGCTGTAGCCGGCAATTTATATTCCCATAATAATTTTCCGTTGCGTTTATTAAAAGCGCGTAAATGCCCATCCCTTGTTGCGGCAATAAACAATAAACCACCTTTTGTAATTACAGCGCCGCCATAATTTTCAGAACCGGTATGAATGCCCTTTGCTGCATAATAGGGATGATCGCCCAGCGTATCGTGCCAAACATATTCACCGGTATTCAGATCTATTGCATTTAACGTGCCCCAGGGCGGTGCAATGGCAGGCAGGCCTTCTTTTGATACAAACCAGTTGTAACCCGTAATGGCGTAAGGCATCTTTAAATACGGATCTTCTTTTTTTGTTGAATCAACAAATTTATTTTGTGCGACGGAATGTATATCCAGCACATAAGCGGTAACGGCCTGCTTTTCCGCCTCTGATAATTGTGTAAAGGCAGGCATCATTCTCCTGCCGGTTGATATAAGGTCGTGCAGTTGTGTTGCCGTATATTTTTTATTGATATTAATGAGTGAAGGATAGTTGCCGCCACCCTGTCTTTCAGCACCATGACAGGTCATGCAATTTGTTTTATATAAACGCTCTCCCGCATTAAGCACTGTTTCATTTTTTGATGCATCATCTTTCAGATCAACCATCGTTAATATGCTTATCTGTTCATTGGCATTCACATATAGAATGCCTGTTTCAGGATCATAGGCAGGGCCGCCCCATTCGCCGCCGCCGTCGAGACCGGGCACTACTATTGTTCCGCGTTTTGAAAGCGGCTGAAACATATTGCCTTTGTCATAACTGTCGAATTGTTTCTTTACTGCTGCGTATGAACTATCCGGCAACAAAGTATTCAAATCATTCTCTGTTATGTTTTGCCTTGAAAAGGGTGCAGGCTTAAGCACATAAGGTTGTGTTGGTGAAAGATATTCGCCTTCCAGTTCTGTGTTTTGCGGCACAGGCCTTTCTTCTACAGGATAAATGGGCTTGCCTGTTTCACGGTCGAGCACAAACACAAAAGCTGTTTTGGTGGTGAAAGCAATGGCATCAATTTTCTTTCCGTCTTTATTGATGGTTACCAATGCAGGCGGAGAAGAAAGATCATGATCCCATGTATCGTGATGTATGGTTTGAAAATGCCAGATGCGTTTGCCTGTTGAAGCATCCAATGCGAGCATGCTGTTGGCAAACAAATTATCACCGCGTCTTTTACCGCCATAAAAATCAAACGAAGCAGAACCGGTTGGCGCAAACACGATTCCCCGCTTTTCATCCAGTGTAAAACCGCTCCATACATTAGCGCCGCCAATATGTTTGTATGCGGCAGCGTCTTCCCAGGTATCATAACCAAATTCGCCGGGTTGTGGTATGGTATGAAAAACCCAGCGCAGTTTGCCTGTTCTTACATCAAAAGCGCGGATGTGGCCGGGCGCTGCATTAGCGCCTTCATCCACCCGGCTGCCCATTATAATTACATCTTTATAAATAACGCCTGGCGAAGTAGCCGTAATAAACTTATCGCTTACATCGCGGCCAAGGCCTGTATGCAGATCAAGTTTTCCATTATCACCAAATGATACTACAGGTTTTCCATCTGCAGCATTAATGCAATACAAATCGATACCAGCCGTATAAAAAATACGTTTATCACTGCCTTCATTCCAATAAGTAACACCGCGGCAGTTATTTAAAATAAAGAAAGATCTTTTATTGGCACTGAATGAATCGAAAGGATTGAATGTCCACTTTTGTTTGCCGGTAGCCGCATCGAGGGCAAACAATTTCATCATGGGTGAAGTACCGTACAAAATCCCATCAACCATGATGGGATTGCATTGTATCTGCGAATGATTGGCTGTATCTGCATCGCCGGTATTGTACGTCCATGCAAGCTGCAGCTGATGCACATTATTTGTATCAACCTGCGTTAAAGAAGCGTAATGGTTATTGTCGCCATTACCGCCATACATTTTCCATCCATTATAATTATTGGTTGAAGAAGTGCAGGCATAAAAAAAATACAGGTAAAATAGAAAAGAGATCAATCGTTTAAACATGAGCTTACATCAGTTTTGTACCGGGCAACAAAATAAAGTTTTTAATGGCGGTTTAAAAACTTTATTGTTTCGTTGCATGATTGATGATAGTATAAAAAAGCCCGGCCCGATTTCGAAAAACAAGGCCGGGCCAAATCAATAATAACATAAGAACTACTTCACCCTTTTACCAATTTTATTTCCTGAAATGGCATAGTATAGAATGAAGAGATAGCAAGGCACCATTATCCAGAATGCTTTTTGCAGGCCAACATGTTCGCCAATAATAGCCCATAATTTTGGAAGGATGGCGCCGCCTGCAATGCCTACAATTAATAATGCTGAACCTGTTTTAATATGTTTGCCCAGGCCATCAATTGCCAGTGGCCATAATGCAGGCCAAACGGGCGCATTGGCAAAGCCAAGCAACACAATAAATGTAATGGATGTATAGCCTGAAGTGAAGATTGCACCCAGCGAAAAAATAATACCTAATACGGCTGCAATGCGCAGCGATTTTTCCTGGCTGATATATTTCGGAATTAATGCAATGCCCAGCAGGTAAGACACAAGCATCGCTATCATAGTGTAAGTGGTAAAGTGTTTGGCTATATCAAGCGGTATGTTTATTTCTTTGCCATACACCTGAATAATATCGCCTGCCATTACTTCAACACCTACGTATAAAAACAAGGTAATAAAACCCAGGAAAAGATAAGTGTATGAAAAGATGGAACGCGTGCCTTTTTCGTTAGTTGTTTCGTCTTCTTCTGCCTGAATATTAGGCAAAGAAGACAAGCGTATCATGATTGCCAGTAACACCAAAACAATCGCCAGCACGATATACGGCATTATCACCTGCGAGGCCAGTTGATCTAATTTCGCTGCTTTATCTGCGGGGTTAAGCGTAGCAAGATTGGCTTCAAAGCCATTCATGTCTTTTAATAAAATGGCGCCCATAATCAATGGCGCTAATGCGCCTGCGCCTTTATTGCAAATGCCCATAATGCTCATGCGTTTGGCGGCGCTTTCTATGGGGCCAAGAATAGTGATGTACGGGTTGGATGCTGTTTGCAATAATGCCAGCCCGATACCAATAATAAATAAACCCGTAAGAAATAAACCAAAGGTTCGCTGCTGCGCTGCGGGGATAAATATCAATGCGCCGGTTGCCATTACCAGCAAGCCGTACATCATACCGTTTTTAAACCCTACTTTATTAATTACCCATGATGACGGAAAGGCCATTACCGCATAAGAAATATAAAACGCAAATGTTACCCATACCGCCTGCGATGTATTTAGCTCACATGCAATTTGCAGGTAAGGAATCAGGGTGCTGTTTACCCAGGTTACAAAACCAAAAATGAAAAACAGGATACCGATAATGAAGATGGATTTTGATGTGCCCGATTGCGGTTTTGCTGTTATTTCAATTGGCCGTGCATACTCTTCTGCTTGCTGCATATTATTGTATTGGTTTTTGTAAAGTAAATAGTCAAAATATGTTATAAAAGCGAAATGGTTTATAACCTTTCAAATTTAACCTGCCGGCGTTAATAGCCGGTAAACAAACGTTTGCGTTATTGTGCCGGCAGAAAACAGCTAATGGTCTGACGCGTGATGCGTCTGACCGCGTTAAATCTTCAGTTTGTTTATATGTATGTTTTCCGGTGTTCCATCCAACATATTGGCAGCCAAGATACTTTACAAATTCCTCTTTAAGCATAAAGCTTTGCTTCTTGTGGTATAAATAAGAGGAATTCGTTTTTACTGTTAATATTGATATATATATTCACTCATTCAAATTCCTGCCGCATGAAACCAGAAACTTTATACCTGCTGTTTATTATTATATTATTTACAATTCATTCTCCTTCGCACACCAATAATGCTCCTTTAAAAAAGGAATTGCAGGCAAATGAATTAAAGCCTTACGGGCGGTCGTTTTTAAATGCAGAAAATAATCTCGAACTTATAAGCTCTGCAGTTCATTTTAGTTTCAGTTTTGCGGGCACATCCTGTACCATTAATGCTTTTGTAAATGATGCAAACGGCCATAATTATTTACAATATGAATTGGATGGTGTGTATCAAAAGCGATTAAAAGTTGAGGGCAATAAAGTTCAATCTATAACGATTAACGCGGGCAGGGATGGCAGGCATACAGTAAGTGTATATAAAGCCACCGAGGCTACTACGGGCCCTGTTGTTATACAAAAAATTATAGCTGATAATATTAAGCCGATCAGGCCATCTAATGAACCGCTGATAGAGTTTATTGGCAACAGTATTACCTGCGGTGCTGCCGCCGATACAGCTGAAGTTAAATGCGGGCAGGGTGCTTACCACGATCAGCATAATGCCTATATGGCTTACGGGCCAAGGGTTGCAAGGGCCTTGCATGCAAATTATATTCTGAGCAGCGTAAGCGGCATTGGCGTTTACCGAACGTGGAATATGGATGCACCTTCCATGCCGCTTGTGTATGAAAAACAAAGCCTGCAAACGAATGATACTACGCTTTGGGATTTCAAAAAATATTCACCCAAAATTGTAAGCATTGCATTGGGCACAAATGATCTTAGCCAAGGTGATGGCGTGCATGAACGGAAACCTTTTGACAGCGCTGTTTTTGTAAAAGATTATACTGCTTTTGTGCAACTGGTAAAGTCAAAATATCCAAAAGCCATCATTGCTTTGTTAAGCAGCCCAATGGTTAACGGCGATAACAGGATATTGCTGCAAAATTGTTTAACGGCTATAAAAAATAACGTGGATGTATTATATCCAAAAGATAAAGCTGTGCAGTTATTTTTCTTTCAACCTATGCAGGCGCATGGCTGTGCGGGCCATCCAAACGTGGAAGAACATGCAGTGCTTGCAAACGAATTATTTCCTTTCTTTAAAAAATTATTATAGCATTTTATAAAGCGGCTATTACGAAGGCCCGCCCGGGGGCGGTCCGCTTCGTGCGGCGCCCCCTGCGGGCGGCGGTGGCATATTTCCATCGTGCCTGAAATCAGGCAACCTTCTTTGCTGCTGCTGCTGTTGCCCTTTTGAAAAATTGCGAAGATTGTAAGTGAATGTTAGCATGAAATAACGGGTAAGCACTTTTGTTTGAACATCGCGTATATAAGTAGGCGCTACCGTTCTTGTTATGCTTTGATTCTGGTTTAATAGATCATATACGCTGAAACGGAGCTCGCCTGCTTTGCCTTTTAAAAACTGTTTTGCAAACGAAGCATTCCATAAAGGCACTGCGGTATTATAACCGTCAGACCTGCCGCTGTAAGCTGTATAGTTAAAATCGCTTTCCAATATCCAGCCTGAAGTGGTATAATAGGTAGCATCTACACTTAAATTCTGTGAAAAATAATTATCGTTTTGATCAGCCTGAAATGAGTAACGCACAATGTTGTACGTTGGCGTTGCAGAAAAATTCATATCGAAGTTTTTCTTCAGGTTGGTAGTGAATTTTACCGTTTCGCCAATTGTATAATTGTTTGTATAATTTATAGTGTCATTTATTATGCTGGCATCTTTTGAACTGGTAAAATTGGTGGTAAAGTTGAGATTTGATTTTGGCTTCTTTAATTGGAACCCGTAATTAAAAAAAGCTGAAATGTTATAAGCGCCGCTAAGGTTGGTGTAAGTAACCGTATCAATACCCTTATTTCTTTTAACCGATTCAACTATATCGTTGGTGGTAAAGCTTGCATTTACAGTAGCAAAAATGTTATGAAAATTACTTTCACCACTGGTGAAATTATTACCACGATTGAAGCTGAAATTATTATACAATGCCCTGAATGAATGTGTAAATGATTGTTTCAGGTTTGGATTACCAACTTCTACATTTAAAGGATCGCTGTTATCAATTACAGGCTGCAATTGTGTAACATTCGGCTGGCTTGTTCTGCCGGAATAATTGAACCGGAAATTAGATGTGCGGTTAAACCTGTAAGTAAGATTGGCCGTAGGATACAGGTTAGTATAATGCTGCGTAAGATTAATATCTTTTGTGTTATTAATGCTGGTAAGATTGCCAAACTGTATGCCATTGCCCACACTGAAATTCATTTTCTCCGTTTGAAAACGGTAATTTAAAGTAACCCTGTTTGACGAATAAGTGTTTTCATAATTATTGGTGAGCAGTGAATCAATAGTGGTAAATTTTTCCGTGGCGCTGTCATAATTATAAGTTACCTTATCAGAAGTGTTTTTATTATAATTGTAATTATAATTTAATTCAATGAGCGACCTTTTGCCGATGGGTTCTGTATAAGATGCCGTTGCACTTATTCCCTGCGCTTTTGTAGATGCAACATAATGCTGGTTAATGGTGTAAGATGAATCAATGCCGCCGGTATAATAATCTGTAAGCGAATAATTATTACCATTGGCATCGTTTGTATTTCCGGAGCCGGTTAAACCCAGCGAAAAAGTTCTTCCTTTGGCTTTAAAACGGTGCCTGAACAAGGCATCAATACTGCCGTTATAACCTTTATTATTGCTGAGAGAGGTTGCTTCTGCATTATTTAATAAACCTGTTTTGCCCTGCGTGGTGGTTGTTTTAGTAATGCTGTTATTGTTTGTTTCCTGGTAAGAAATGTTAGGCCTTATGATAATTGAGTTCAATGAATCAAATTGTGTTTCCATATTAAAGTTCAGGCGCTGGTTTACATTTCTTCTTGATGAAGATTGTGCCTGGTTATTGAACATGGAAGAATCATTTGTAACAAAATTTTCTGTCTGGCTGTTTTGTTCTTTTTCCGTAAGCAGGTTATTGTAGAAATAGCTGCCATACACTTCGGTATTCTTTCCCCAAACATCGCGGTAATTTATACCTGCAGCGCTTGTAGTGATCAGGCCATTGTTATTGCTGTTGGCGTTAAGGCTTTGCAGTTGCTGCATTTGCCCGCCACCTCCTCTGAAACCGCCACCGCCACCGCGAAATCCTCCACCACCGCCCCTTGAACCACCTCTGCCTGAAGACCCAAAAATATCCTGTGGTGTAAAGTTTTGTTTGTTTGTATTATTCAACTGCCCGATAAAACTTATTTGCTGATTGCCCTTAAACATGCTGTAATTTGCTGCCACGTTGTACAAGCCTTTATCACCAGCACCGGCTACAAACTTTCCAAAGCTGCCCGAATTTTTTTTGGTAACAATGTTAATCGTTTTTACACGGTTACCATCATCAAATCCTGTAAACTGGCTTTGATCGTTCTGATCATCAAATACCTGTATTTTATCAATTACATCGCTGGGCAAATTTTGCGTTGCCGTACGCGGATCATCACCAAAAAAGCGCTTGCCATTTACCAGCACACGCTGCACCGATTCTCCCTGCGCTCTTATATTACCATCTTTGTCCACATCCACACCAGGCAGTTTTTTCAAAAGGTCTTCTGCGGTGGCATTGGGCTTTGTGGCAAATGCATTGGCGGTAAATTCAAACGTGTCTTTTTTTATAATGATGGGCGGCGTTTCTACCACCACTTCAGCCAGTTCATGTGCATGCGGCTGCATATAAATTATACCTGCATTAAGCGCTGTATTTATACTGTCAATGGTGAAATTGGTTAAACGTAGTTCATAGCTGCTGAACGTAACTTTTAATATATAATTACCGATGGGAATATTGGTTATTAAAAAACTCCCGTCTTCTTTGGAGAGGGATTCTTTAAATGAAGAAGAGTCACTGTGCAAAATACTTACCGTTGCGTTTTTCAGTGCCTCGTGTTCAGAACTGTCCCTTACAACACCTTTTATTGAACCGGAAACGGTTTGACTGAATGAAGCGGCCGCAGCAAATACGGAAATGATTATAAATAAAATTTTATACTTCATGCTAAAGTTTAACTCCTTCAATTAAGGATACACAAACTTTGCATTAATGTTTAACAGCCTGAAAATAAATTCGATTAAAACGGGAAATGTTGCGGCGAAAGCAATTATTTTAAAACTGTATTTCTTAAAAACTGCCTACGCTAATATCAACCTGCCCTTCGCTGGAATTCTGAAATATTGTTTTTGAGCCATCGGTTGTCCAGAAAAAATCATTGCCTTTATAATAGTCAATACGATAGCTTGCACTTAAGATAGTTGCTGCATCTGTAGTAATGGAATGTTTAATATTTACAGGTACAAAGTCATTTACTTTTTGTTTGGCCAATACGGTATCCCATACTATTCTGTCACCTGTTCCACCCGTATGATTATAGCTGATGATTTGCAGCGTTACACTTGCTTCAAGGTTTGGGTCGCCCCCGTCAGCCTTTAAATCATAGGTTATTGTTTTATTAATATTATCTAATGATTGGTGTACGGCACTTTCTTTCTTGCAGCCAAAAAAGAAGCCAACAACTAAAAGGAGTGTTAGGGTTTTTTTCATAATGTAATGGTATTACTGTTAAGAAAATTATATCGGCCTGGCTAATCGCACCCATAAAAATACTGCATGTACAAATAAAATTCAGTAAAAAATTTACTGCCTATATTTGCACCCCGAAAACCGATTGTACTTATATATTATTAATGCAAAAAATTGTTATGGCAAATTCCAAAGTTAGCGAACTGCTTGGCGACAAAGCCGAATACCTGTTAGATTATTCGAGCCCTGCAATAGATAAATCTACACTGCATCTCCCGGGCCCGGATCATTTAGACAGGATATGGAAAGAAAGCAACCGCAGCAACCGTGTTTTAGGCAGTATGCAGCAATTGCTTGGCCATGGCCGCCTTGCCAATACGGGTTATTGCAACATCTTCCCGGTTGACCAGGGTATTGAGCACAGCGCCGGCGCCTCTTTCGCTATCAATCCAATATATTTCGATCCTGAAAATATCATTAAACTGGCCGTTGAGGCAGGCTGTAATGCCGTTGCTTCCACTTATGGCGTACTGGGAATTATGAGCCGCAAGTATGCGCATAAAATTCCTTTCATCGTAAAAATCAATCACAACGAGTTTTTAAGCATGCCTAATACTTACGACCAAACTTTATTTGGCTCTGTAAAAGATGCATGGAATATGGGCGCTGTGGGCATTGGCGCTACGATTTACTGGGGCAGCGCTGAAAGCCGCAAACAGTTAAAAGAAATTTCTGAAGCATTTGAGTATGCACACGAATTGGGTATGATCACCATTCTCTGGTGCTACACAAGGAATAATGGGTTTAAGGTTGATGGTGTGGACTATCATACTTCAGCTGATTTAACCGGCCAGGCAAACCATTTGGGTGTAACCATACAGGCAGATATCATTAAACAAAAATTACCTACCAACAATGGCGGCTACCTTGCAACAAAACATGGTAAAACAAGCCCGCTGGTTTATTCAAAATTAACAACAGACCATCCGATTGACCTTTGCCGCTACCAGGTTTTAAACTGTTATGCCGGCAGGGTAGGGCTCATCAACTCCGGTGGTGAAAGTAAGGGCGCATCAGATATGGCAGATGCAGTGGCAACGGCTGTTATTAACAAACGTGCCGGCGGCATGGGCTTAATCCTTGGCCGTAAAGCATTCCAGCGCCCAATGAATGAAGGCGTTGAAATGCTGGAGAAAATTATGGATGTTTATAAGGATGAAAGCATTACAATTGCTTAATTGATTAAAAAACATAACTTGCATGGCGGGTGAAATCTTAACAAAGATTTTCCCGCCATTTTACGCTTATTAAAGTTTATGGCAGAACTTAACGATGAACTTAGTGAATCGCTTTCCGGTGAAGAAGGTTCTAAAGAGGAAACAGGGGGCAGCGAAACAAAAGAGAAATGGTACAAGCGTTTGCGCAAAGGCATCACTACGTCTACTTCCGAAAAGAGAGAAATGCCCGAAGGTTTGTGGAGCAAATGCCCAGAATGCCACTACATCTGTACCACCAGCGAACTTAAAGAGAACTTATACGTTTGTCCAAAATGCAATTATCATCACCGCATAGGCAGCGAAGATTATTTTGAGATATTATTCGATGGTGAAAAATATACCGAGCTTTTCGATAACATTCAAAGCATAGATTTCCTGGGGTTTACCGATTTAAAACCTTACCAGAAAAGGCTCGATGAAATTCATTCCAAAACAAATCTTAAAGACAGCATGCGTGTTGCCGTAGGCGACATAAACAGTATTGAATTAGTGGTAGCCTGTATGGATTTTGAATTCATCGGCGGCTCGCTTGGCAGTGTAATGGGTGAAAAATTCAGCCGTGCCGTTGATTATTGCATACAGAATAAGTTGCCCTTTCTTGTAATAAGTAAAAGTGGCGGCGCCCGCATGATGGAAAGCGCTTTCAGCCTGATGCAACTGGCAAAAACAAGCGGAAAGTTATCGCAGTTAAGCGATGCCGGTTTGCTTTTTATTTCCTTGCTAACCGACCCCACATTCGGCGGTATCTCTGCCAGCTTTGGCATGCTTGGCGATTTTAATATTGCCGAGCCCGGCGCTCTTATTGGTTTTGCCGGCCCGCGTGTAATTAAAGAAACCATTAAAAAAGATTTGCCCGAAGGTTTCCAGCGCAGCGAGTTTTTGCTGGAACATGGCTTTCTTGATTTTATTGTTGACCGTAAGGCGCTTAAAAGTAAGCTCACCACGCTTATAAATCTTATAGAGCATTAACCATCGTGTAAGTTTTTTTAATGCTTCGCATTTTTTATTTTTATGGTACCGGCTTTTGTATTGCATGGCATCTTTCCTGCCTGAATGCATTCACGCAGGCAGGGTGGTGTCACTCACTTTCGCTGTAGTGCTTATTTCAGCAATAATAAATCACTGCAAAGTTTTATTTAATCAGTAAAATAATTACCCGCAGGGAATAAGGTATGAATAACAGGCAGGCATATTTTAATTATTACATTGAGGATAAATATGTGGCGGGCATAATACTGCTTGGCACTGAAGTGAAAAGCATACGCGAAGGCAAAGTAAGTTTTAACGATGCCTATTGCCTGTTTGATAAGAATGAATTATGGCTGCGCGGCCTGTATATTGCCGAGTATAAATTAGGTACCACTAATAATCATATTGCGGTGCATGACAGGAAACTCCTTTTAACCCAGCGCGAACTAAAACGCATACAGGCAAAAATGAAAGAACGGGGTTTCACACTTGTTCCGCTGCGCATTTTCTTCAACGAAAAAAGCCTGGTAAAAGTTGAAATAGGTTTGGCAAGGGGCAAAAAAGTGCACGATAAAAGAGACTCGCTGCGGGAAAAGGATATTAAACGGGAAATAAGCCGGGCGCTTAAATAAAACACTTACTCACGTATTTCAGGCATATTACATCCAAGCCTGTTCTTTATAACGGCACAAATAATCACATTACATCTTTCTCTGCCATTACCACAGCCGTTGCCATTGTTTTTGTATGCGAAAGTGAAACATGAATAGCAGCAATATTCATGGAAGAAATAAGGCCTGCCGTTGCACCGGTAAAATTGAAAAATGGCTTGCCTTTTTCATCGTTCAATACCTCTGCTTCATTAATGTGCGTGCCTTCAGGCCAGCCCGTGCCCAATGCTTTTGATAAAGCTTCTTTAGCTGCAAGCCTTGCTGCATAATGCTCATATTTATGCGCTTTGGTTTCGCAATAAGCAATTTCATTTGCCGAGAAAACATACTCTTTAAAGCCGCTTTGTTTTTCTATGGAAGCAGCGATGCGTTCAACTTCTATAATATCGGTGCCTATGCCAAATATCATGATGCTAAGTTTATGATGGTGAATTGTGAGTAGCCAGTTGTAATTGAGTTTTTATATTTGAAGCGACCTGGTTACCATGTACTTACTGTTTCTTCTTACAGCTTTCAATTTGTTTTTTAATATGATCTTCTTCAGGCTTTGTGGTAACAACTTTTGTTAATGCAGTTTGATAATAACCCAGTGCTTTTTGCCATTGTTCTTTTTTATAATAATAATCACCGGCTAAAACATAAGCATGATAATATTCTGGGTTATCTGCAATCATGCTGTCAACGTTTACATCTTTTCCATCTGATAAAAGCTGTGTATAATGCCTGTACTGCACAAAGTTTTTAAACTGCTGTGTTTGTATAAAGCTATCCGCAGGAATATTTTCCGAGCTGTCATAAATTTCTTTATCTGCTGTTAATCCTTTTAAGGCAAATACTTTATTCAGGTCATAACAAACAAATTCGCCCAGCATCCACGGCGAAGTGGAAACCCAAACCTTTAATTTTTCCGGTTCAAAGACAATACTGTGATGTGCGATAAACTGGTTCATGGCCCTTTCATTTCCAAGGCCAATACTGGCATTGTTTAAACCTTTATGGTCTCTTAAAACAGCAATTGTTTTTGCCACAGTATTTTCACCATTTTGCTGCATCAATTGTGTCAAACGTTCATAGCGGTATGGCGAGGCATTTTCTTTGAGCTGTACTTTGTTGGCTTCCGAATTTTTTAAAGCATCGCTTTGAAAATGATTAGCGCACATAATATAATTCTGCTGCGGATCATATACGGCCAATGTGTCGGGCGTCTTTTCAATAATTACAGCTTTTTTATCTGCTGCAGAACCGATTAAAAAAGATTCAGACACAAACATCTTTCTCTTTTTTGCAATAGCAATTGCCTGGTTAATATTTTCAGCATACTGCAAAATTTCCCGCGCCACCAAAGAAACAGGCGTTGCAGATGATGTAGGAATTTCAGATTTATCTGCATTAATAGTAACCGTCAATCCTTTATCGTTCATGCCTGAAACAACGCCCATAAATCCGCCCCATGTTACCGACATGAATTTATGCCCTTGCGAGGGATTACAAAAGAGCACGATCTTATTCTTTGCAAAATCATCATTCACATAAAAATCAAAATTGCGCCCGATGATCATGGTGCTGTCCTGGCTCATAGCGCCCCAGGTGCCAAAAGATGTGCAGCCCACCAAAGCCATATTTTGTAAGGCATGGCCAATATCATGCGCTGCATGATAGTTCAGCAAACGGCTATAATTGCTGCCTATATAATCGTATTTATCAGAAGCGGATAATGATACACCGTAAATCTCTTCTTTATATTCTTCCGTTATATTATCGGGCAACTTGCGGTTAAACCAGCCGATAAAATATTTAAGAAAGTGTTGATAGAATGATGACGGAACCATTTTATCCAATTGTTCTGCAAAATAATCTTCCTGGCTTTGTATCAATTCCTTGCTGAGTTTGCCATTAATAACGCCGCGGTTAAAAGGTTTTCCTTCTACATACATTTCATATAAACCTGAATTGCTTTTGCGAAACCAGTTATTGTTTAAGGTGTAGAAGCTGCTGTCGTGTTGTGTTCTTTCCAGTTGGATAGCGGTTGTGTTTGCAATTTTTGGCGGCTTAATATTCGATATCCAAACAAGGTAAACTGCGAGTAAAACAAACAACAAAAAAATAACGCCAAACACGCGTAAAAGCCTTCGTGTAAACCTGTTTGTTTTAAGCATGTTTTATCTTTTTAATTATTTCGTTATTGCCCGTTAAAGCGGTTGCGGTAACAATGCCGCTGATGCCTGCGCCTAAAATGCCATGCAGGTTTAAGTTCTGGCCTGTAAGATACAGGTTGGGCAATTTAGTGCGCGGCGATATAAATGTTTTTAATGGTTCTTTATAATCTTTTGCAATGCCATACAAAGAGCCGTTATCTGTGCCAATATAATCCCTGAAAGAAAGTGGCGTTGAGGTGTAATACGACTGAATGCAATTTCTGATCGATGGAAATTTTTCGCAGGCAAGATCAATTAATTTTTCTGCTTTTTTCTGCTTGAATATTTCGTAAGATCCGCCGCGGCTTTGTTCATGTGTATCTGTGTTGAAAGTGTCTTTCCATTCAAGCACGTCTTCATAACGCATGTAGGTAAAAAGCGTAAGGCCGTTTGCATATTCTTTATGTTTTGAAGATGGCGTTATAAATAAAGCATAACCCAGCGGCCAGTTATCTTCGGTATAATCTGCCTGGTTCCATAAATATTCTTCTTTGTGATAATAATAATTATGGGAATGATATTTGAATGTGCCCGGCTTAAGCACAATGTTTACAATAAAGCAGGAGATAGTATCTTTTAAATTTTGTATGCGGGTTTTATAAGCTTGTTTAAACAGGGTTGTTTGTGTAAGCTCAATTGTTTTTGCCGGGTGCAGGTTGGAAACAAAATATTTTGCAGACAGTTTTTTGCCATCACTTAACCGGGCATACTTTATCGCGCCATCTTCCTCTGTAAGCCTTACCACTTCTGCATTACGCATGATGGTTCCTCCATTATTACGAATATTTCTTGCTATCAATTTTGCGATCTGCGAACCGCCGTCAATACATTTCCAGGAACTTTGTATATAACTGTTCAATATCAATGCGTGCACGTAAAAAGGCGTTTCGTTGCCACAGCCTGCATATAAAAGATTATTGCCTGCCAATACAGCCTGCAGTTTTTTATTAGCGGTAAGCGATGCAATAAAAGGTTGCGCACCTATGTTCAGCACGCTTTGCTTTTCTTCCAGACCGCCTTTTTCATCAAGATTATATAAGGGAAACTTTATACAAACTTCTTTTATACTATCACAGTACCTCTTGATGGCATCTCTTTCTTCAGGGAAATAGGATGAAAGTTTTTCTGTAAAATTATCATAGCCCTGTGCCAGCGCATATTCATTATCATCATTGCTTATAATGATCTTGTCAAAAGCATCTTCATTCATGCGTTCCAGCTTTAGCTTTTCCATTATGCCGAGGTATTGAAAAAGCTGGTAAAGGTTCTGGCCTTTTTCAAGCCCGCCGATATAGTGCACGCCAGAATCGAATATTACTTTATCCCGCGCATATGTTTGGAGACATCCGCCTATCTGCCTGTTCTTTTCAAGAACACAAACTTTATAACCCTCTCTGGAAAGCAGGTCTCCGCAAACAAGCCCGCCCATGCCGCTGCCGGTTATTATAACATCATAATCATTCATCACTATTGTTTACGGTAACTGTAGTATTTATATTTTTTGAAGCAGGCACGTTTCTTTTTAAGACATACATAACATTCGAAGTGTATTTAGAATTTTCTATATTAACGCAACTCATGTTATTCAATGCGGCCGTTTCTTTAACCAGTTGCTCGGAAAAAAAATTAAGACTATTGCCCGATGTTTTATTAAAGCCAATGAATTTTGTTGAAAAAAATTCTGAAAGCTTTGTATAAAAATGGCGGCTTTTTAAATCTGTATTTGCATCGCGGATAAGCAACATGCCATCATCATTTAAACTGTCACAACAATTTTTTATCAGTTTTCTTTGCGCAGTTTCATCAAGATAATGTAACACATCACTCATAATAATGGCATCATATTTTTCAAACGAAAACTTTGATGCATCGGCAGCAATGAAATTGATATTATCATCTTTACTGAAACAAGTATTAGCCACCGCTATCTTTTCTTCATCATAATCAATGCCGGTTATAACCCGGTGTTCTGAAGCAAAGTATAAAGCATAATCCATAAAACCGTAACCGCAACCAAGATCCAATATCTTTCCTTTTTTTGGTACAAGCGAATTTACCAGTTCATAATATTTTTCAAGCCTGAGTTTTATGCGCATGTACCATTCCAGCACCGGGCCTTTGTAAATATAATTATAGATAAGCTGCTGTTTAAAATGGGCCGGTGTGTGGTTTTGAATTTTCAGTTCATTATAAGTGTTTTTAAAATAACGGCTGATGGTTTTTGTCCTTTCACTGTAAGTTGTGCCATACGAAGTATCACCAGCTTTTATTCTTGGCAGGAAAGTGAGCGTAATAAGGCCATCTTTCAAAAAGAAATCATTCTTGGTTAATGTATAACCGGTGCCGTCAATAACAATAGGTAAAATATCAATGTTTAATTGTTCGGCAAGATAAAATGCGCCTTTATGAAAACGGTTGATTTTCCAGTCGACAGACCTTGTTCCTTCAGGAAAGATAACGATGGAATAACCATTATTTACCCTGTCTCTTAATAAGTCAATACTGTTTTCAATACCTTTTGCAACAGGATAATAATCTGCCATACGTATGGCAATACCAAACACAGGCGAACGCCAAACCCAGCGGTTGGTAAGCAATATAAGCTTAGGATTCAGCATGGCCGTCCATAAAATATCGAGGAAAGATTGGTGATTACAGATGATAACAGCAGGCTTTGAAAAATCTTCATTATGAGGATTGACAATAACCTTTTTAATGTTCATCATTATATAGGCTACGCTCCATACAAATTTTGAAAAGATAACATGATAAATATGTTTCCCTTTCTCTTTATTGAAAAGGTTTAGCTTAATTAAAACAATGCCGAACGGAATAATAACAATACTGCCTAAGGCAAAATAAGTGAAGGCAAATATGGATGATGAAAAGCTCCATAAAGTCCAGGGTAAATACTTTTTTCTTGTTCTGTTAGTAATGAAGATATTGAATAAAAAAGGTATCAGTACCTGCGATATTAATACCACGCAAATAATGCCGGTAACAGAAATAAAAGCAATTGATCTTAGCGCTGGATGTTTTGCAAAAATTAAAATGCCGAGGCCGGCAACCGTTGTAATAGCTGACAGGAAAATAGATGATTTGAAGGATGATAAATTTTTCTTCCCGGTTTTATATTGCTGCAATAAACCATCCATGATGAAGATGCTGTAATCATCGCCAAGGCCGAAGATAAGTGCAGATACAATGATGTTGATGATGTTAAATTCTGTATTGGTGATAGCCATAATTCCCAATATCCACACCCATGAAATAAGCATCGGGATAAATGAGATCAATGCCAGTTCAATGCGGCCATACGTTACCAGCAACACAACACATACCAGCAACGATGACATAAGGGCTATGCGGTTGAAATCTGCATTGATGATTGTTGCCATTGTATCGGCGAGGTATTGTTTATCAAGAACAGTTATGCCAGCATTGTTTTCAAATGTTTTATAAACAACAGGCTTATTTTGCGGCGATACTTTTAAAAGTGTTACAACATTCGTTGCACCGGGTTTCTCGGTAATATAATCATCTAAAAAAGTCTTTCTTATTTCAGATAATTCAGCAGGCTGAATCGGGGTGTAATTCTTATTTAAAAGTGTTTTGAAATTATCAAATGCTGTAGCAGAAAACCCAAGCGCCCTGCCTTCTTTCTCCAACGTTTCCAATAAGCGCTGTTTTTTTTCCGGCGTCCAGTAAACATTCCAAAAAGCAATTCTTTTTTGCTGCAAAGAATCAGATATAATCAGGGATGAAACGCCCGATGATTTTTTGATGAGCCCTTTCTGTTGTAACGAATCAACAACGGCAGCCAGCTTTTCATTGTTCTGTAACGCCTCATTTAAATTCTTTCCGTCTGCAACTACATATACAGAAGTTAAAGAAAACTGGTTAATGGCATCGAGTTTGGCTTGTGCCGTTTTTAAATCATCAGACATATAATTCACCTGTGTCATGTCCGATTCAAATTGCACATCGCCTGCCTTAAACAAAAATACAATAGTAAGCAGGCCAATAACAATTAGAAATATTTTATTTCTTTCAGGGTGATAAGCTGCAAGCCTGTCTATGAATGAAGACGTATGCTCTTTTGCATGCACTGTTTTCTTTGACCGGATAAAATGCGGCAGGAAAATAAGCGAGCATAATGCAGCGCCAATCAAACTAAAAGCAGCAAACAGGCCGAGGTCTTTTAATATTTCAGATTGTACAAATTCAAGGCATAAGAAACCGCCGATTGTGGTGAAACTGCCGAGCGTTAACGGAAAGGCAAGGTCTTTAATTACTTCTTCAATATTTTTTGTGTGGCGGTAATGATTAAAAACATGCAATGAATAATTTACGGCAATGCCAAGAATAACGGAACCCGTGCCTAGTGCAATAACGGAAATAGAACCCTTTAAAAAATAAATTACAGCCAGCGAAAACAAAGCGCCATAAACAACAGGAATTAAAACAAGTAACGGCGCAGATTTTTTCCTGAAATAAAAACCGATGAAAAAAATAAGAAACAACACCGTAATGCCCTGCGTGTATAAAGTGTCTTTCCTTAATTGCTGTGCGTTGCCTGCAGCAACGGCTGCCGCGCCAAAATAAGAAACATCAATATGGCTGTTTGAGGTAAGCTTATGAATAATGGTATCTAAACCGGTTAAAAAATTTTCATTCTCACCGGTATTGGCTGAGGGATATTTTGGCGTAATAAAAATTAAAAGATGCTTTTCATCTTTTGTAATTATATAATTATTGTACAGCTGATAATTTTCATCATATTGTAAATGCTGCACTTTTTTTAAACCTATAAAAGAAATGCCAACCGGGTCATTGCTGATCATATTTTTTAATGCAAGCCCGGCCGGTGAAACCAATGTTTTAAAATCCTGCTGAAGCGTTTGCTGTAAATTGTTTGGCTCAATAAGGCTGTCAATAGCCCTGTAATCTTTTTCACCCAGGTAAACCGGTAAATTATTATTGATGGTATTAAACAGCAAAAGCGCTACATCATCATCTGCTTTATAATTTATTTTGCTGATATATGGCTGCAATGTTTCATTAATATGCGCAACCAATGTGTCTGTAAAATCAATTAAGCTATCCGGTTGTGCAGCGGCTGAATCTTTTAAAGAAACCGTTATAACAAGCTTATCTGCAAACTTTGAATTCTGAAAAACCTGGTTCAGTTTTTCTATTTTCTTATCATGCGGTAAAACTTTGGAAATGTCTTCTTCAAAATGAATACGGGCTGCAAAGAATGCAATGATTGCGAGGCTTGCCAGGAATGAAATGAACAATACCGGCCTGTGTTCTTTCAAATAATAATATATCCTGGTAAACAATTTTTCCATTCCGTAAGCTTACAGGGCGGTCTCGGGTTTGCGTTTAAATATTTTCAGCGCAATAAAAGTTGCAAAGCCAAAAATTACAGCAGCCATTACAGCAAGGGTAATGCTCCCAAAAATATATTGCTGCAGGTTTTGCGAAATAGCCGCAAGGTTTATGTTTTTGCTAAGCTCCAGGTGCACCGCATTTTCATTCATCCATATATTGCCTGCTTTGTAACTTAAAAAAATAACAAGCGGGATCATTGGTGGTATGCTGATGTGTGCCGACATTATTACGATCACTTTATTCAACCTGAACAACATGGCTAAAAATATAGCAGTTACTAATTGAAATCCCCATATTGGCACTATACCCATGAATACACCGAATGCAACAGAAAGTGCTTTAGTGCTGTCGGGTTCGGCCGGGTTTAAAAAATGATCATTATAAACATCAGCCCAGAATTTTTTTTTGAATATGTTCCTGAAAAAATCCCGGGGTTTTATATATAAAAAAGCGATAAAAACAAGTATAGTATTCAGTATGCTTATTCTTGTAAAATCTTTAAACGGCCTGAAGTGCGAAACCCTTGTTTCCTTTGGCGCATAATAAACAGCAACCGGAACGGATTCAATTTTTATGCCTTTCCATGCACTTCGTACCAGTACTTCAATTTCAAATTCATATTTACGTGTTATGAATTTCATTTTGCTTAAAGGTAACAGGGGATATAACCGGTAACCGGATTGTGTATCCGGCGCATTGATGCCCGTTTCCACTTTAAACCAAAAGTTGGAGAATTTATGGCCGAAACTGCTTTTGCCGGGCACAGAATGCTGCTCCATATTTCTTGCGCCGATAATAATGGTATCCTCATTTAATACTTCGAGTTTATCAATAAATGCCGGAATGTCTTTTGCGAAATGCTGCCCGTCTGAATCTATGGTGATGGCATGTTCATAGCCCAGCGCAGCAGCCTGTTTCAGGCCCTTTCTTAATGCCCAACCCTTGCCCGTATTTTTTTTATAACTGATAGTATGAATGGAAGGAAAAGCGGCAAGTATATTCTCTGTTTCGTCGGTTGAGCCATCATTTACAACAATGATATTATTTGTAAACGCTGAAATATCTGCAATAACGTTTCCCAGCGTTTTTGCATTGTTGTAAGTAGGAATGATTACACAAACAAGATACATGTCAATTTTTTCACTATAAGCCTGCTCCACATTCATAATTGTGCGTTGAAATTGCAAGGATACAAATTTAATCTTTACGGCTCTACAGGCAGGGATGTATTGATGATAGATTGGAATAGGTTGTGTGAAAATTGCTTCTCTTCCAAATGCCATCGTGGCCCGCCCGTAATTATGTATGCAGTATTAACCGGTATTTTTTTACCATTAATCCATCAGCATCCATTACATTTTCCAGGTATTGCATACCGCATTTTTCCATGATCTTCCACGATGCAATATTTGCCGGCAAAGCTTTCGCAAAAATCGCCGGCAATTTTAAAATATTATGGCCATAATCAATCATAGCCTTCGCCGCTTCATAACCATAACCCTTGCCCCAATATGTTTCTTTTAACTGGTAGCCCATATCAGTCTCATCTAACTCGGGCATATATTTTAATCCGCCTGTTCCAATAAAATCATGATCCTGTTTTAAATGAATGGCCCATCTGCCGTAGCCATAAATTTTATAGTGTGGAAGAATCTTTTTGTACAGTTCCAGCATTATATTTTCTCTTGTTGGCACCGGCCTGTGCATGTATTTTGTAACATTAGGGTTGCTGTCGAGGTCAAGCAGCAATGCAACATCTTCTTCAGTTAATTTCCTGAAGTATAAACGCGATGATTGAAAGATGATGTTCATCTTTTATTTTTTTTGATTGCCGGCAAATGAAGCAATGGCATCACGGTTGTGTCACTCCCTTGTACTGCATATTTTTATGGCAGCTATGGCCTTGTTCAAAGGTTATTACTAAAATCACCTGCTTACAATTCCTGGTGCAAAAGCGGCTATTGGATTAAAACCAATCCCTTCACCACTTCAATAACCTTATCTAAATTACTGGCATCCTGTCCGCCGGCAGTTGCCAAAGTTTTTTGCCCGCCGCCGCCGCCTTTAATTAACGGAGCAATACTTTGTTTGATGATTTTGCCAGCGTCCAAATTCTTATCAGCGGCAATTTTATCATCTATAATAATGGCAACAGATGCTTTGCCACCAATGTTGGAAACAAGTGTAACCACGTAATCCGTAAGTTCTGATTTAAGCTCGAAGCATAATTTCTTCAACGCATCGGCATTGCTTACTTCAACCTGTTCGCCAATAAAATTTATACCGTTTATAGATTGAACCTTTTGCAGCAAGGCTTCTTTAACAGATTGCAATTGTTTTGCTTCAAAGCTTTCTATTTGTTTTTTCTGCTCTGCATTTTCCGTGTTTAAAGTTTCGATTGCTTTTAAAACGTCCTTAGGATTTTTTAAGGCTTCGCGAACAGCAGCCAGTTGCTGAAACTGTTGCTGAATAAGGGTTTCAGCCGCTTTGCCTGCAACAGCTTCAATGCGGCGGACACCCGCTGCAACAGAAGTTTCCAGTTTTATTTTGAAGAAGCCCAATTCGCCGGTGGCGCCAACATGCGTGCCGCCACATAGCTCAACAGAATAGTTGGGATCAATGATAACCACACGGACTATATCGCCATACTTCTCGCCAAATAAGGCCATAGCGCCAGATTTCAGCGCCTCATCCTTTGGCATTTCCCTGATGATAACCGGAATGTTTTCGCGTATTTTTTCATTCACTAATGCTTCCACTTTTGCCATTTCTTCATCGGTCATTTTTGCAAAATGTGAAAAGTCGAAACGCAGGTGTTCTGCATTTACCAGGCTGCCTTTTTGATGCACATGCGCGCCTAACACCTGGCGCAAAGCCGCATGCAATAAATGCGTGGCGCTGTGGTGCACCGCGGTTTGTTTTCTTTTCGTAACATCTACTTTGGCGATAACATCTTCATTAATATCTGCAGGCAACGAATCTGTGAAATGAATGATAAGGTTGTTTTCTTTTTTGGTATCAACAATTTTTAATGGCTGATTATCGATGATTAATTCACCAACATCGCCAACCTGGCCGCCACTTTCTGCATAAAAAGGTGTGGCTTCCAAAACAACCTGGTATTGTTCTTTGCCTTTGGCCTTTACTTTCCTGTACTTAACAATTTTGGTTTTTGTTTCAAGCGAATCGTAGCCAATAAATTCATTTTGCGAAAACTCATCACCCACAATAACCCAGTCTTCTGTATCGATGGCTGTGGCTGCGCGGGAACGGGACTTTTGTTGTTGAAGAAGTTCAATAAATTTTGGTGTATCAATTCCTTTTAAACCATTCTCTCTAGCCATTAATTCTGTGAGGTCAATTGGAAATCCGTAAGTGTCATATAACTCAAATGCAAACTCACCAGAGATAAGACCATCTTTTAGACCTTCTACAAAAGAATCAGGATTTATTTGAAAAATTCCGTCTTTACCAAGAACTGCATCTAAAGAACCTTCTCTATCTGCAACTAATAATTTTTCCGCGTCAGGATAATTCTTAGCAGAAAATAAATAGGCATTAAACCGAGCGATTCCTTTTTCCAACGTTCTCAAGAACGCATCTTCCTCTTCCTTTATAACCTTTGTTACAAAATCTTCCTGCTTCTTCAATTCGGGAAAAACATGTTCAAATTGGTTTGCAATTATTGGCAATAGTTGGAATAACAAGGGTTGCTTATAATCCAGGTAGGAATAATAATACCGAACCGCCCGGCGCAGAATTCTTCTTATAACATAACCCGCGCCGGTATTGGATGGCAACTGCCCGTCGGCAATGGTGAAGCTGATGGCACGGATATGATCGCTTAACACCCGAAAGGCAACGGCTTCTTTGCTATCGCTGTAATCATATTTTTTATTGACGATGTTTTCTATGGCATTAATTGTTCCGGTAAAAACATCCGTGTCATAATTGCTTGGCTTGCCTTGCAGCACCCGCACCAGGCGTTCAAAGCCCATGCCTGTGTCCACATGTTTTTGCGGCAAAGGTTCAAGGCTGCCATCTTTTAAGCGGTTGAATTGTATGAACACATTGTTCCAAATCTCAATCACCTGTGGGTCATCGGCATTTACCAAAGTTTTACCGTCAACCGCTTTTCTTTCTGCATCGCTGCGCCCATCGTAATGAATTTCGGTACAAGGGCCGCAGGGGCCGGTATCGCCCATTTCCCAGAAATTATCTTTTTTATTGCCCATTAAAATGCGCTCTCCGGTAATATGTTTTTTCCATTCATTAAAAGCCTCATCGTCTTTTGGCAGGCCTTCTGTTGAATCGCCTTCAAAAACGGTAACGTATAAACGGTCTTTATCAATTTTATACACTTCTGTAAGCAATTCCCAGCTCCAGGCAATGGCTTCGGGTTTAAAATAATCGCCAAAACTCCAGTTGCCCAGCATTTCAAACATGGTGTGATGATAGGTGTCCACACCCACTTCTTCCAGGTCGTTGTGCTTACCACTTACCCGAAGGCATTTTTGCGTGTCGGCAACGCGTTTATAAGGCGCCTGTTTATTACCGAGAAAATAATCTTTAAACTGGTTCATGCCCGCATTGGTGAACATGAGCGTGGGATCATTTTTTATAACGATGGGGGCAGAAGGAACTATTTCATGCCCTTTGCTTTTAAAAAAATCGAGGAATGCCTGGCGTATCTCTGCAGAAGTCATATAATTATATAAAATGTAAATGCTGTTATTTTTATAATTTCTTTGGGCTGATAAAATCTACCTTTGCCCATCAAAAATTTTAGGGCAACAAAGGTAATGCTTGCCGGTTGAAGTGTTTCCGCTGAATAAAAATTCAATGGCTGTAGAGCAGCAGATAGCTGCCTGCTGCAGCCGGAGTTGCAGCAAAGCCGGTTGCCCATAAATGAATAACTTAGCAGCGCTAATGATTGCGCTCTGCGACTTTATTTAAATGAAAAAAATAAAATATTACTTCGATACGCATACCCTACGCTATGAAAAGCTTACTACGCCACTTAGGGTAAAATTATTACGGGTGTTTGCTTTTATCGCAACGGCAATTGTAACGGCGGCATTGATTGTAATAATTGCTTTTCAATATATAGATTCGCCCAAAGCCATTATGCTGCAACAGCAGAATGAAGACCTCCGCAATAATTATGCAATGATACAGCAGCAGGTAAATACGCTGCAACAGCAAATGAACGAACTGCTGAACCGGGATAATAACGTTTACCGCTCCATTTTTGAATCTTCGCCCATACCCGACAGCGCCAGGATGAAGGCTATGGAAAAAGTAAAGGAAGCGCAATTGGTATCAGGGCTGGGGGAAGGCGAACTTTTAAACAGTATAGGATCGCAATTGAACCGCTTGACACTGCTGATAGGGTATCAGCAAAAAAGCTTCAATGATATTGAGGTGATGGTGAAAAACAAGCAGAAACTCCTGGCTGCCATTCCGGCTATTCAGCCCGTGAGCAATAAAAATCTATCACACGTGGCTTCTGGGTTTGGTACCCGTATTGACCCGGTATATAAAGTGCCCAAGTTTCATGCGGGGCTCGATTTTGCCGCCCCGTCAGGCACGCCCATTTATGCCACCGCTGATGGCACGGTAACCGAGGCTGGCTATAATTCAGGCGGTTATGGTAACTGTGTTGTTATTAACCACGGTTATGGTTACGAAACTTTATACGGCCATATGTACCGCGTAAAGGCAAAAAAAGGGCAGCGTGTAAAAAGGGGAGAAGTAATTGGTTACGTAGGCAGTACTGGTAAAAGCACCGGCCCGCATTGTCATTATGAAGTGCACAGGGGTAAAAACCCCGTTGACCCGGTATATTATTTTTATAATGATCTCACACCCGAACAATATGACCGTGTGCTGAAGCTGGCACAAACCGCCAATCAAAGTTTTGATTAATTTTAAAAACTAAAACCAGCCATATGTTTGAACAATTACTATCGCTTGTAAAAGAAAATGCAGGTAATGACATTATAAACAATAATGCCATACCCGATGAAAGAAATGACGAAGCTGTGAAAGTTGCCACGCAATCTATTTCTGAAACTTTTCAGAGCGCCATACAGGGCGGCAATGTGAATGAGGTGATGCAGCTTTTTAATAACGGAGGCGGCAATACTTCTTCACTGGCGCTTACACAAAATATGCAGGGCAATTTAATGGAGAAACTGATGCAGCAATTTGGCCTGTCGAATGCGCAGGCAGGCGGCATTGCCTCATCACTCATTCCTATGGTATTAAATAAGCTTATCCATAAAACAAATGATCCTAATGACGGCAGTTTTGATCTTTCTTCCATATTGAGCCATTTTGGCGGCGGCAATTTTGATGCTGGCTCTGTACTAAGCCAGTTTGGTTTGGGGAATGACAATAAGAATTCCGGCAATAATAAAGGCGGCGGTTTGGGTGATGTATTGGGCGGCCTGTTTGGCAAATAATGCTATTGCAGGATGAATAAAGTGGATTGCCCGGCGCGCAGCGCCGGGCAATCTTTTTTGTTGTATGCTGATCGTTACCTGCATTTCCAAAATAAAAAAACTGAATGGATATACACTAATGGTTTTTGAATTGCAGAAACGGGAAATCAATACAAAATCATTTTGCACATGTCACTTTACTTACGGAAGCGGAATAATATTTATACTCAAAACCGGGCTTTTCAAATCTTTCAATAATCGATTCCCCGCAACTAAAATGACACCGGGCAATCGAAATGTCAAGGGAATGAAAAAAATCTTTTTAAAAAAATATACCAATCGGTATATTTTATTCTTATCTTTGCGATCGAAATGAAAGAAGCAATATCAAAATCTGAACGCACACGCCAATTAATTATAGAAAAAACAGCGCCGGTTTTCAATATGAAAGGTTATGCCGGCACATCCATGTCAGATTTAACGGAAGCTACAGGATTGACTAAAGGCAGTATTTACGGAAACTTTAAAGATAAGGAAGAAGTGGCACTGGAGGCTTTTCGCCATAATGCCAAAATCCGTAAAAATGCAATAGCAACGGAAATAAATGGAGCACAGACTTACACGGAAAAGCTAATGGTTCTTACCAGGATATTTCACAGCAGTAATATTCGCATTTTTCCAAAGGGAGGATGCCCGTTAATAAATACGGGCGCCGAAGCAGACGACACGCATGAGGAGCTTCGAAAGGCTGTTTCTGCAGAGTTGCTGCAATGGAAAAAAGATATTTCAACCATTATTAAAAAAGGTATTTCGGCAGGAGAATTCCGCCACGATGTGGTAATAGAAAAATTTGCTTTGTCTGTAATTGCGTTGGTGGAGGGCGGAATTTTTATAGCGGGAAGCACCAAAAATCCTGCGTTTTTAGATACCGTTTTGCAAACAATAAAAGATATGATTCAAAGTATTTCAGTTTAACATTCAAATAAAATTTTTTGCACTAAAATATACCAATTGGTATATTTTATAAATAAGCCGCTTAAGAGTAATGCACGCTACTCAAAACGGTAAATAAATTAAAGCGTGTGCTGATAGATTTAAAATTCATAAAATGAAAACAACAGGAAAAACAATTCTCATCACCGGGGGAAACTCAGGGATTGGCTTTGAGATAGCCAGGTTATTAAGTGTTGACAACAAAGTGATTATTGTGGGCAGAAGTAAGCAAAAGTTAAACGCAGCACAGGAACAATTACCTGATGCCATCATTATCCAGGCAGACATTACAAACGGGGATGACGTTAATAGACTGGTTGACGAAATTAACAGTACATACAATAACTTGAGCGTGCTGATTAATAATGCAGGCTTTGCTTATGAATATTCAATTGGCGAGCAGGCAGATGCACGCACGAAAGCTATTGCTGAATTTGAAACCAATTATTTTTCACCTATACGCCTGATAGAAAAGTTATTGCCTCTATTGAAAAAACAGCCGGAGTCAGCTATCGTGAACGTTACATCAGCAGTGGCGTTAACACCGTGGATAGCTGTTCCCACCTATTCAAACAGCAAGGCAGCGCTCCGCTCTTACACGCAGGTTTTACGGCATGAATTAAAAAATACAAGTGTAAAAGTGTTTGAATTGTTGCCACCGCTGGTGGATACACCTTTTACTAAAAACCTTGCCGGAGCTGAATACGGAATGCCTGCACCTGAGGTTGCCGAAGTGTTTTTAAAAGCCTTCAACGAAAATCAATTAGAAATACCTGTTGGTACAGCAGTTAACTTACGTAATGGTTTCTTTGCAGAAGAAGGAATTATAAACGCATTCAACATAATGAACCGATTGGCATAGTTTGCCAGTTGTTGTGGGCCGCCAGAACGCATTATAAAAAGGCCGGAGAGGTGACCTTATATTACCTGGATATTTTAAAGGTTGATATTCACCAACCGGGTTTCCTGGGCCAGGCAGCATGAATTATTTTTGTTAGATAGTAAAATGAATTTGTTGAATAAAAGTGCGCTTACCTTCTTACCAGGCAAAAAATAAGCAAGGCACTTGAAAATAATTTCCAGGTGCCTTGCTTTTGTGTGACCCCGTCAGGATTCAAACCTGAAACCTTTTGATCCGTAGTCAAATGCTCTATTCAATTGAGCTACGGGGCCTGCTTCCCTTTTGGGGCTGCAAATATAGGTATCTGTAATGAAATTAGAAAAGCCTGCAGCCAACGTTTTCTAAAACTCTTGTAAAATGTGATGGAAATATCAGGATATTACTGCTATTTGCAAATTTTTATTTTTTATCATTTTTATTTTATGAGCATGGATATACGCTTTCCCGTGGGCGGGTTTTTACCACAGCCTTTTTCACAAAAGCAAAAAGAAGAGTGGCTTCTTGATATAAAATTTTTACCATCTGAATTAGAACTGGCCATTCAAAACCTGGACGAAGCACAGTTGCAAACGCCCTACCGGGAAGGCGGGTGGACGGTTCATCAGCTCGTGCATCATATTGCCGACAGCCACATGAACGCCTATATGCGTTTCAGGCTTGGGCTTACGGAAGATAATCCAACGATAAAACCCTACGACCAGGATGCTTGGGCGCAATTGAATGATACAAAAACACTTCCTATAAATGTGTCTTTAACCTTGTTGCATGCATTACACCAGCGGCTATATGCTACTATCAGTGAGTTAAACGATAATACATGGGAACGGACTGTTTTTCACCCGGAACATAAAAAGAAAATAAGCCTTTGGGAATTACTCGGCATGTATGCCTGGCATGGCAAACATCATGTGGCGCATATTAAAAACCTGCGGGAAAGAATGGGCTGGTGAAGATTGGAATTAATAGTTCATTTATTTACAGGTTCACGGGTTTTATTTTAAAGTTAATTATTGAATTTGTTACGGAACTGGAGTTATGCTGCCATGATAACTTCAGATGAAGTGTTGCGACGCAGGGAACGATGCCACAACGATATTTGCTGGTATCATAAACAAATAGCGATAGCTATTTTTACAAAAATTAAATTGATATGGGCAATATTTTGGGGAACGATGAGCATTTGAAATGGAAAACTTTATCTTCTGAATATTTATCGCATGCACCCTGGTTTACCGTAAGAAAAGATGTTTGCGAACGGAATGATGGCAAAATTATCAATGATTATTACGTGTTTGAGTTTCCCGAATGGGTAACGGCTTTTGCCTTAACAGCGGAAGGCAAAATATTGATGACAAAACAATATCGCCAGGCTTTGGGCGAAGTATGTATTGAACTGCCCGGCGGCTGCGTAGATGCCACCGATGCATCGTACGAAGATGGTATAAGAAGAGAGCTGCTTGAAGAAACCGGCTATGAATTTGATGAAATAAAACCGCTCGGAAAAATTTCTGCTAACCCATCTACCAATACAAACCTGATGCACATGTTCCTGGCAACCGGTGGCAGGAAAACAAAGGGCCAGTCGCTTGATGCAAATGAAGAAATTGATGTATATGAAATAAGTTTTGATGAATTGATGCAGTTGATTAATGAAAACAAGATCATGCAAAGCATGCATTTAAGCACGATCTATTATGCATTAAGAAACCTTGGAAAATTAGCGTACAAGCAATAAACTTATGGTGTTTACCGTAAGTGGAACTGGGATTGATAATTGGAATTTGGCTGTTATTTGATAAGCCAATGTGCATAAGTTGGCGTTTACGTTCACGTTTCACCATCCACGATTGACATTATATTTGCCGCCATGGCTAAAGGCTCTGACGATACCCCATTAATGCAACAGCATAAGGCAATCAAGCAAAAATACCCTGATGCCATTTTGCTGTTTCGTGTAGGCGATTTTTATGAAACTTTTGGAACGGATGCCATTACCACCGCGCAGGTTTTAGGCATTACATTAACCAAAAGAAATAATGGCGCGGCAAGCGGCGCCAGTGAGCTTGCAGGTTTCCCGCATCATGCGCTGGATACATACCTGCATAAACTGGTAAAGGCAGGTTATCGCGTTGCCGTTTGCGACCAGTTGGAAGACCCCAAAGTAGCCAAAGGCATCGTAAAACGTGGCGTAACAGAAATGGTAACACCCGGTATTGCCACCAACGAAAAACTGCTTGAACATAACAGTAATAATTTTTTGGCAGGTATTCATTTCAGCAGCGAAGATGTGTATGGGCTTGCATTCCTTGATATATCAACCGGTGAATTTTTTGTGGCCGAAGGTAACCAGGAATATGCCGATAAACTGCTGCAAACTTTAAAGCCTGCAGAAGTAATTTACCAGCGCAGTAATCAAAAAACATTCAAAGAAAAATTCGGAACGAAGTTTTATACCTACACTTTAGATGCGTGGATTTTTGATGAAGCTTTTGCCACAGACAATCTTTTAAAACATTTTCAAACCCATTCCTTAAAAGGTTTTGGAATTGAAAACCTGCATTGCGGCGTTATTGCGGCAGGTGCGGTGCTGCATTACCTAAAAGAAACGGAGCATCCCAATCTTCAGCATATTACAAACATTCAAAGGCTGGAAAAGGAAGATTATTTATGGATGGACCGTTTCACAATCCGTAACCTTGAATTATTAAATACAGGCAGCGATTACCAGTTAAGTTTATTAAAAGTATTGGATAATACGGTAAGCCCCATGGGTGCCCGCCTGCTGAAACGCTGGCTGCTGCTGCCTTTGAAAGACTTCCATAAAATAAATGAAAGATTAAATGCTGTTGAATATTTAATTCTTCAAACAGATGTGCGCAAACAGCTACAGCAATTGATAAAACAATGCGGCGATATTGAAAGGCTGGTAAGCCGCATCCCCGGAAGAAAGATCAACCCAAGGGATGTTATGCACCTTGCAAAAGGCTTACAAAACGCTGAACAAATAAAAACAATATGCAGCAGTACGAATAATGAATATTTGAAGAGATTAGGCGCATCAATTAATCCCTGTAATTATATAACTGAAAAAATTTTTAAGGAGATAACGGAAACGCCGCCGGTGGCAGTAAATAAAGGCGGCGCTATAAAAAACGGCGTTAATACAGAACTGGATGAATTGCGCAATATTGCCAGCGGGGGCAAGCAATACCTTATAAATATTCAGCAAAGGGAGACAGAGCAAACCGGTATAACAACTTTAAAAATTGGTTTTAATAATGTGTTTGGCTACTATCTTGAAGTAACCAATTCGCATAAGAACAAAGTGCCTGTTTCCTGGATAAGAAAGCAAACGCTTGCCAATGCTGAACGTTATATAACACCTGAGTTAAAAGAGTATGAAGAGAAGATAACCGGTGCTGAAGATAAAATTCTGCAGCTTGAAACAGCATTGTATGATAAGCTTATAAGCGAACTGCAGGATTTTATTGCGCCTATTCAAAACAACGGGAGTGTTTTGGCGGTTCTTGATTGCCTGTGCTGTTTTGCGCAAAATGCCATTCAATATAACTATAAAAAACCGCAACTGCATGAAGGGCTTGAACTGGAGTTGAAAGCCAGCCGCCATCCTGTTATTGAGCGAAATTTATCTGCAGGTGAGCAATATATTTCAAATGATATTTTGCTTGATCCTTCATTACAGCAGATCATTATCCTTACCGGTCCAAACATGAGTGGTAAAAGTGCCTTGCTGCGGCAAACAGCATTGATCACATTGCTCGCACATATTGGAAGTTTTGTTCCGGCAGATGATGCAAAAATTCCATTGACTGATAAAATTTTTACACGTGTTGGCGCCAGCGATAATTTAAGCGGTGGTGAAAGTACTTTCATGGTAGAGATGAATGAAACGGCAAGTATCATCAATAATATTTCGCAGCGCAGTTTGATATTGCTGGATGAAATCGGCCGCGGAACATCTACGTATGACGGCATTTCCATTGCCTGGAGCATCGCTGAGTTTTTGCATAATTCAGGCTGCGCCCCTAAAACATTGTTCGCTACGCATTATCATGAATTGAATGAACTGGAAGTTAAATTTCCACGCATTAAAAATTATCATATCACCAATAAAGAGGTTGGTAACAAGATCATCTTTTTACGAAAACTTGCACCGGGTGGCAGCACGCATAGTTTTGGTATTCATGTAGCGAAAATGGCCGGTATGCCGCCGCAGCTTATTGACCGCGCCAATGATATTTTAAAACAACTGGAAGCGAAGCAGGAAGGAAGCCATAACATCAACACTAAAAAGATTACAGCGCCTCAAATGCAGCTTTCTATTTTTGATGAACACTCCACCACATTTGCCACCATAAGGGAGCTGCTGGAAAACATCGACATCAATCGTTTAACGCCTGTAGAAGCGCTGATGAAACTGAATGAGATTAAGGGCTTGCTGAAGTAAGAATGCCTTCAATTGAAGCTTCAGTTATTGCCGCCTACTTTCGCTTAAAATCTCCCCGCTTCCAGGCTTGTATAAATTCTGCCCAGGCAACAGGGTTGAATATGTTTTGCGGCTGCAATTGTCCTGAATAATAATAGCGCTGCGCCTGCTGGCGTATTTGTGTATTCATGGCTTCTGTACCGTCAACCGGCAGGGTTAACATTAAGGCTTTGCGGGTTGCTTCATCATTATTGCGGCGGGCAATTTCCAAAGCATCTGCAGGTACATCTGTATTCACAAAATCCCTTTCAAATTGAGAGCGGGTTGGCCTGGGCTTTAGAATGGTGGAAGGCAACCAGGCTGTATCGTTCACCATTAACTGGATAACATAATATTGATTGCTTTTAAGCGTGTCGGGAATGGTAAGCGTTTTATCTTTAAACCCGGTGCTGGAGAACCGGATTTTATCTCCTTTTAAAGCGGCTATGGAAAATACGCCCTGGCTGTTGGTAATAGTGCCGCGGCCGGTACCTTCCACAATAACGCTTGTTGCATCCAAACCACGCAAACTGTCTGCACTCATTACCACACCATAAAACTGAACCACAGAATCCTTGCGGGTTTGAGCCTGTCCTGTAAGTGATAAGAATATCAATATTGCAAAAAGAAAATATGGTAGAAGTTTATTCATGCAATAAATTTAAAACAATCAATTTTTATGCAAATAAAATGATCACTTAACAAATAAACCATAAGCAGGGTTAACTTTGCGGGCCGTACATGGTTTTTAACAAAAAAATGAGATGCACTGTAATATTTTAAAATAAAAGATTACAGCGGCTGATTGTGATAAAGAAAAACGCAAATTAACATGACTGAAAATGATATTCTGAAGGCTTTAAGTAAAGTGAATGAACCCGATTTGGGAAAAGATATTGTAACCCTTAACATGGTAAAAGACCTCTCGGTGAAAGATAATGTGGTTGCTTTTACCATAGTACTTACCACACCAGCCTGCCCGTTAAAAGAGGTGATGCGAACAGATTGCATCAATGCGATTCAGCAATTAGATGAAGGCTTTATTGTAAATGTGAATTTTACTTCACACACAACCAGTAACCGTATTGATCCCAAAACAATTTTGCCCGGCGTAAAAAATATTATTGCTGTTGTAAGCGGTAAAGGTGGCGTTGGCAAAAGCACCGTTGCCGCTAATCTTGCATTGGCTTTAAGCCAGCACAATGCAAAGATTGGTTTGATGGATGCCGATATTTACGGCCCCAGCGTGCCTATTATGTTTGGCATTCGCGGTGAGCGGCCTATGATGCGGGATGTGAATGGCAAGGGCATGATTGTTCCCATTGACCGTTATGGCATGAAGCTTATGAGTATTGGTTTGCTGGTGGATGAAAAAAGCGCTGTGGTTTGGCGCGGGCCAATGGCCAGCAGCGCCATTAAACAATTTGTAACCGATGTTGACTGGGGTGAACTCGATTATCTTGTAATTGATATGCCGCCCGGCACCGGCGATATTCACCTTACCTTAATGCAGACAGTGCCTGTTACCGGCGCCGTGATTGTTACAACGCCGCAAACAGTAGCACTGGCCGATGCCAAGAAAGGTATTGCCATGTTTGCACAGGCGCAGCTCAATGTGCCTATCATTGGCCTGGTGGAAAATATGGCTTACTTCACGCCGGAAGAGTTACCCAACAACAAGTATTATATTTTTGGAAAGGGTGGCGGAAAAAATTTAGCCGAAGAATATGATCTTCCTTTTCTCGGGCAGATACCATTGGTGCAAAGCATTCGCGAAGGCGGCGACCAGGGCGTGCCGGTTATGATGAGTGATGATGCAGTCTCCCGCAAGGCATTTGAAAATTTTGCCAACCTTGCCACCCGCAGTATATCTATGATTAATGCTGATTTTTCTGTGGAAAAAGTAGCCGACGTGGTGGATTGATTTTAGGCAGTTGATAAGATATAATGCTTCATTCTTCTTTTACGTTATTTGATTATTTTGAATAATCAATACGCAAAACATTTTCAGGTTCTTAATTGAACATTGTGTATTGTATTGTTGAATATTGCGTGTTCCTTAAATAACAATATTTGCTTCTTCTTTGTTCACCAGCTTCAACACCGCCCACAAACTATGATTGCTTTTAAACAATTCTTCCTTTAAAAAATACAATTGCCGCATACTGTGCTTGACTTCGCTTTTGTGGTGAAGTAACATTGCCTTGTCAATTTTGAAAAACACCTTCAACACACAAAGCAATGAGAACGGGTATTATTAATACGATGGTAACGAAAGAAATTTTGGCGGCTCAGCCAAAACGCATATTGTTTGCCAACTTTCCGGCCGACGGGCATTTTAATCCTTTAACAGGCCTTGCTGTTTATTTAAAAGAACTGGGTTATGATGTACGCTGGTACACATCGGTTACCTACACTGAAAAATTAAGAAAACTGAATATTCCTCATTACCGTTTTATTAAAGCCAAAGAAGTTATCAATAACAATTTCGATGAGGCTTTTCCTGAACGTACCAAACTCAACAACAATATCAAGAAACTCGTGCATGATATTATTCATGCCTTCATTCTTCGTGCGCCTGAATATTATGAAGACATGCTGGAAATAAGAAAGACGTTTCCGTTTGATATGGTAATATGCGATTGTGCTTTTTCCGCCATTCCTTTTATAAAAGAAAAAATAAATGTTCCGGTGGTGGCTGTAGGCGTAATGCCATTAAATGCTACTTCAAGAGATTTACCGCCATCTGGTTTGGGCTTAACGCCATCCGATAGTTTTTTTGGCAGAAGAAAACAGGCACTATTGCGCTTTGTTGCCAGCAAAATATTATTTGCAAAACCTGATAAGGTAATGCAGCAGCTTTTTACTAAATATGGCATTCATGCAAAAGGCATTAACCTCTTTGATGTATTCATCCGTAAATCAACCGTTGTGCTGCAGAGCGGCACACCAGGCTTTGAATATAAACGCAGCGACCTTGGTAAAAACATTCATTTCATAGGTGCTTTGTTGCCCTTAACGATAAGAGAAGAAAAGCGCTGGTATAACAGCAAGATTATGGAGTATGATAAAATTGTTCTTGTAACACAGGGCACGGTTGAAAAAGATACATCAAAACTGCTGGTGCCAACGCTGGAAGCATTCAGAAATACAAACAGGCTGGTTATTGTAACCACCGGCGGAACCGGTACGCAGGCATTAAGAAAAAAATATCCTGATGATAATTTTATTATCGAAGACTTTATTCCTTTCAACGATGTAATGCCTTATGCCGATGTGTATATAACCAATGGAGGTTATGGCGGCGTTATGCTCGGTATTCAAAATAAGCTGCCGATGGTTGTTGCCGGCGTACATGAAGGAAAGAATGAAATAAATGCACGGGTTGGTTATTTTAAAATAGGCATTAACCTGCGCACCGAAACACCTGTTCCGTCGCAGATAAGGGAAAGTGTTGAACAGGTGCTGCATGATAATACTTATGCAGCAAATGTGAAGATGTTATGCGCCGAATTCAGTCAATATAATACACATAAGCTGTGTGCACAGCATATAGAAAAAATCCTGAACAGCCAGTCCATTTTACAAAAGCAACTTATCTACAATTAAAAATATTTAAAACAAAACTTATGACACGTTACAACACATTCTACCTGATTCATAAAGCGCTTCGCGCCATGTTATATGATACAGCTTTAACGCTGCAGCAAACAGATTTTGCAAATTATGCAGAAGCCAGGGCGGCGCTTGTAAAAATTAATGAGGTGCTTTTTGCTTTCGATAATCATGCACATCATGAAGACAATTTTATTATACCGGCCGTTGAAACCTATGAACCTGCACTGGCTGCATCTTTTGAGAAAGAACACGTGGAAGATTTACGCATTTCCAACCGCTTAAAAAATATTATTGTTATTTACGAAAACACTTTCTTCCCCGAAGAAAGAACCCTTTGCGGTTCTGCTATTACAAGATCGTTTACGGAATTTCTTGTATTTAACCTTGAACACATGGCCAAAGAAGAACTGCTGCTTAACCAGGTTTTGTGGGAACATTATACCGATGAACAGATCATGGCCATACATCAGCAATTAATGGCGGTGATACCGCAGGAACACATTGAGCAATCATCAAAATGGATGATGCGCGCCATAAGCACTGCAGATGCGGCCAACTGGCTGAAGCACGTAAAAGCCACAGCGCCGGAATTTATATTTAACGGCCTTATGAATACAGCTCAGGAAGAGCTTAGCGAAATACGCTTTGCAACAGTATTGGAAATGTTGGAAGAAGAAGAGGCCGCAACAGTTTAGTTTAGGAGAATGGGTATGTGCAATGGGCCCCGCAAATTTTGCGGGGCTTTTATTTTACCTGCAGCTATTGCATCGCATGAGCTGTGTGATACGCATAACTTAAAATCTAATGTTAGAATACAATTATAAATGCATTGCGCGGTCTTAGTTTCCTTATTTCGTAAAGATTTTTCCTGATTAATATAAAATTTTGCGCTTTTTCAAAACATTTTTGCGGCACGGTCAATGGAGAAGCTGGTTGCAAAAAACTAAGAATGGCATTAACATTTAAGAAAATTACAGGAAAAATACATTTATGGCTTGGGCTTGCTTCAGGAATTATTATTGTCTTCCTGGGTATAACAGGATGCATTCTTGCTTTTGAGCAGGAAATAAAGTCGGTTACACAACCATATCTTTATGTGGAAGAAAGCAATCAGCCCGTTTTACCGCCCAGTAAACTGCAGCAGATTGCAATGGCTGCACTTCCCGATAAATTACCACACAGTGTTTCTTACCCCGATAAAGGCAGATCAGCACAGGTTGTGTTTTATAATCCGGAGCCTGAATACTACTATACGGTTTATATCAACCAATATACAGGACAGGTTTTGAAGGTAAAAAACGAAGATGCCGGCTTTTTCAGGGTAGTGCTGATGGGACATTATTATTTATGGCTTCCGCCGGCCATAGGGCAGCCCATTTTGGCCACAGCCACTTTAATCTTTCTTATAATGCTTATAAGCGGCATTGTTTTATGGTGGCCGAAAAATAAAGCAGCCCGTAAACAGCGCTTCTCTGTAAAATGGAATGCCACCTTTAAGCGCAAAAATTACGACCTGCACAATGTGCTCGGTTTTTATGTGAGCTGGATAGCCATCTTTATTGCTGTTACGGGGCTCGTGTGGGGTTTCCAGTGGTTTGCCAAATCATTGTACTGGACCACTTCGGGCGGTAAACAATTAGTGGAATTTTATGAGCCTGTTTCTGAAAAACCAGGCAAGGCTCTTATAAGCGCCAGCGCTCCTGCTATTGATAAAGTATGGCAGAAAATGAATATCGATTATCCCGCTGCCGAAGTAATTGAAGTGCATATTCCCGGTAGCGATGCTGCTGCCATAGAAGCCGTTGCTAACCCTGATGCCGGTACTTACTGGAAAGCCGATTATATTTATTTTGATCAGTATTCTTTAAAAGAAATTGATGTAACCCACCCGTATGGCCGGTATGCCAATGCCGGTGCTGCCGATAAAATAATGCGCATGAATTATGATGTGCATACCGGTGCCGTTTTAGGTATTACAGGTAAAATAATCGCCTTCTTTGCAAGCCTTATTGCGGCAAGCCTGCCCGTAACCGGTTTTCTCATCTGGCGCGGAAGGCATAAAAAGAAAAAAGTTGCCAAACCAGCTATCGTAAAAAAAAGGGAATTGGTTACAGCTGTATAACGCCGGGTTAAATGCCATTTCTGCTAAGAGGCCTGTTTGCATTAAGATTTATGAATAACGGTCAGACGCTTCAGAACGAATCTTAAGTATTAAGCGGCTTCCAAAAGCGTCAGACTGGTAGCCCGGCGATATTTTCTGTTAACTCAAACAGCTTCTGAGAATATCCGTTAAATTGCCTGTTCGTTAAACCAGGCTAATGTTGCAGGCGCATGAATAAAATTTCATTTTTAAAATTCGTACTGTGTACCGGCATTTATTTTTTTCCTTTTAAAATAATTCAATGTCAGGTTTGCACGGGCAGCCTTGGCGACCCTGCCGTAAACATTACGTTCGGAAATAGCGCCGGCAGCGCTTCATCGTATGTGCCCACATCAGGATATACTTATATAGCTTCCGATTGCCCCAACGATGGTTTTTATACAATCACCAAATCAACTTCCGGCTGTTTTGGAAATACCTGGCATACGGTTGCAAAAGATCATACCGGCAACGGCAATTTTATGCTGGTAAATGCTTCCATTGAACCGGGTGATTTTTTCCTTACCAACGTAACCAACCTCTGCCCAAATACCACTTATGAGTTCTCTGCCTGGATCTGTAATGTAATGATGCCGGAAAACAGCATTACGCCGGATGTGGTTTTCACCATAGAACAACCCGATGGAACCATTCTCGGCAGCTACGATTCCGGGCCGATACCTGTTACCCATTCGCCTGAATGGGTAAAGTATGGGCTACTCTTTACAACACCCGCAGATAATGCCACCATTGTATTGCGCATGCGCAATAATTCGCCCGGCGGCTATGGTAATGACCTTGCACTGGATGATATTGGTTTCAGGCCCTGCGGCCCGCAGGTATCGGCATTTATACAGGATAGTGCCGATACCGTAAACCTTTGCGAAGGAGATACCGTGCCCACTTATTATTTCTCCGGCAACGCATCTTCCGCTTACCAAAATCCTTTTTACCAGTGGCAGGAAAGTATCAATGAAGGGGAATCGTGGCAGGATATTGCAGGCGCCACCGGCACAACCTATGCTTCCACGCCGCCATCCGCAGTTGGCAAATACTGGTACCGCCTTACCGTAACAGATGAGGCTTTCGCCGGCACCACTTCCTGCCGCATTGCATCTAACCTGCTTAAAATAACTATACATCCCAAACCTTTGGCAGATGCGGGCGCCGACCGCATTTATATAAAGGATTATCCTCTTACCCTCAACGGCGCCGCCACCGGCGAAGATGTAAGCTTTATGTGGAAACCACCTTTATACATTAACGATGCGGCTTCGCTTACGCCCGTGGTAACGCCGCCGGTTGATATGATTTACACGCTGGCCGTGCAATCCATATATAATTGTAAAAGTTCCGATGAGGTGCAGGTGAAAGTGGCTGACGGCATATTTGTTCCCAATGCTTTTACGCCCAATAATGACGGTCTGAACGATTACTGGAAAATCCCTTACCTCGATATAGGCCTTGGCGCCGATGTAAAAGTATTTAACCGCTGGGGTAAAATGGTTTATCACGTAATAGCAACGCCCGTTTCATGGAATGGCAAGGTAAACGGAATTGACCAGCCATCCGGCACATACGTTTACATGATTACCTTTAAAGACAATAAATTGCCGCAATTAAAAGGAACCTTTACATTGATGCGGTAAATGATCATCTTATTTAAATATATTGATATGAAAACAATAATTGTTGCCTCCTTACTGGTTGCTCTATGCAGTTTCTGTAGCGCCCAAACACCTGCCGATGAAGCGGCTATACGTAAAACAATGGATAAACAAATAGAAGCCTGGAACCGTGGTGATGTAGATGCTTTTATGCAGACTTACTGGAAAAGCGACAGCTTATTATTTGTGAGCAACCCGCCAACCTATGGCTGGCAAACAACACTGGAGCGGTATAAGCAGGCCTATCCCGATACGGCGGCTATGGGCAAGCTTTCTTTCAACCTGCTGCAGTTAAAACCTTTATCGCCCGAATATTATTTTGTGCTGGGTCAATGGCATCTGCAAAGAAGCATTGGCGATGTGGGCGGCTATTTCACCTTATTGTTCAGGAAAATAAATGGCGAATGGCTGATCATAGCGGATCATTCGAGCTGATGTGCCGAATCGTGAATTGTGAGTATTGAGCGTGTAACGTGAATCGTCAAACGTGAATTCTGAGTATAGGGTGTTATTCATTCACCATTCACTACGCACAATTCGCCCGATAATACAATAACTTATAATTAATACACCCTTCTGCATTCCATCTTTCCATGAAACTAACAATTGTTATCTTAGCGCCTTCAATTTATATAGCATGAGCAATAGAACAGTTTACATCGTATCTGCGGTAAGAACGCCCATTGGCAGTTTTGGCGGGGCTTTAAAAGATTTTTCAGCAACACAATTAGGCGCTTTTACCATAAAAGCTGCGGTGGAAAAAGCCGGTATACAACCCCCTGATGTGCAGGAAGTTTTAATGGGCTGCGTGCTGCAGGCCAACCTTGGCCAGGCGCCTGCCCGCCAGGCTGCTATGTTTGCCGGTTTGCCTGATAATGTGGTTGCCACCACAGTAAATAAAGTTTGCGCCAGCGGCATGAAAGCTATTGCGCAGGCGGCTCAGAGCATTATGCTTGGTGATGCGGATATAATTGTTGCCGGTGGCATGGAGAGCATGAGTAATGTGCCTTTTTATTCCCCTAACATGCGCTGGGGCAATAAATACGGGAATGTAAATTTGATTGACGGCCTTGCGAAAGATGGCCTTACCGATGTATATAATAATTATGCTATGGGCAATGCGGCTGAACTTTGTGCGAAGGAATGTAACATAAGCCGGAACGACCAGGATGCTTTTGCCATTGAAAGCTACAAGCGCAGCCAGCAGGCCTGGACTGAAGGTAAATTTGATAATGAAGTGGTGCCGGTTGAAATTCCACAGCGTAAAGGCGAACCCTTACGGTTTACAAAAGACGAAGAGCCGTTTAACGTAAAGTTTGATAAGATACCGGAACTAAAACCTGCCTTTCAGAAAGAAGGAACAGTTACGGCGGCCAATGCCAGCACCATGAACGATGGCGCTGCGGCGCTTGTGTTAATGAGTAAAGAAAAAGCCGAAGCCTTAAACATAAAACCAATAGCCATTATCAGGAGTTATGCCGATGCCGAACAGGCGCCGGAATGGTTTACTACCACACCCTCACTCGCTGTGCCGAAGGCGGTTGAAAAAGCGGGGTTAGCATTAACTGATATCAATTACTTTGAATTGAATGAGGCTTTCTCTGTGGTGGGCATTGCCAATATTCAGAAAATGGGTTTGGATGCGGCGAAGGTTAATGTAAACGGCGGGGCTGTTTCACTAGGCCACCCGCTGGGTTGCAGCGGCGCCAGGATAATAGTTACGCTGATTAACGTGCTGCAACAAAACAATGCAAAGTTTGGCGCTGCCGGCATTTGCAATGGCGGCGGTGGTGCGAGTGCCATGGTGATTGAGAAAGTAAACTGATGCTGCTGGTTATTAAAAGCGGCAGGTGGCGGCTGATATTTGTTGCTGCGGTGTTAGTTCTAAAAATGATTTCCCGGATTTTGTATAATGTAAAGAATATAAACGCTCTTGCACGTCATTTCCCGCCGCGGCGGGGAATTTTGTTTCATGCAGGTGCTGATACCCGGTCAGGCCGGGTGTGATGACGATCTTGCTATGTTTTATTCACGACCCCTAAAATTTTCAAATATGCCTGGTAATGTTTGAAAATTCTGTTTTTAGACTGCTCCTCAGCTTTAAAGTGATTATTTCCAAATTGTAAGATGATTTCCCGGGACAAAGAGATGGCATTTTGCAACTCCCGGATGGCATTCCATAACTCTCAGATGTCATTTCGTAACTCTCAGATGTCATTTCGCAATTCCCAGATAGTATTCCGTGATTCTCAGATGGCATTCCGTAACTCTCAGATGGCATTTCGTAATTCCCGGATGGCATTCCGTAACTCCGAGATGCGTTTCCGTTGTTTCCGGAGCCTATATTTTATTTTCCAGCAGTAATATCCTCGTTTTCAATATTGCGGATACGGTAACTACATCCTTGATTTTTCCTTCCATCACCATATTATAAGCTTCCTCAAACGGAAGTTTTTTTATAATTAACTGTTCCGTTTCGTCGGGCATGGCTTTATGCTGCGTAAGGCCTCTTCCAATAAAAATTATACAGTATTCATCCGTAACGGAATTGCTTAAATACATTTCGCTTATTTTTTGCCAGCGTTCAGCTTTTAAGCCTGTTTCTTCCAGCAGTTCCCTTTGTGCAGCAATAAGCGGGTCTTCATTCAGCCCGCCGCCTTCGGGTATTTCCCAGCTATATTCATCAATGGTAAAGCGGTATTGGCCAACAAGGTAGGTGTTCAAATCATCATCCAGTGGTACAATACCAATGGCCTGGTTTTTAAAATGAACCTTGCCATAAATGCCATTGCCGCCTGAGGGGTTGATAACCTGGTATTCTGTAAGGCTTATCCACGGATTGTCGTAAATATCTTTTTTACTTATAATCTTCCATGGATTTTTGTATACGTTCATGTAAATAAGCTTGGGTAATAAATAAACGGAGACAGCCAAATTTATACTGCATAATGTTATTACCGCAATTTATCTGGTTAAGAAAAGAATCTAAAGCTGAAATACTGTGTAAGGTTGTATAAAAACCAGGTTAGCAACGGCCGAGAGAAACTTCCGGATGAATTTTCATAAAAGGAAAAACTTCCCTGCAAACTCCTGACAATCCAATTCGATAAACCGTTGCAAACAATTAAAATATATCCCGGAAATTAAAACAACCTGCAGCCTGTTTTCATGTTTCACTGCAATATGCATGGGCTTTCACTTTAAAGTAATTGTATTTCCGTTCAATTGTTGTTCGCTTCCGTACAGTGATGGGTTGCCTTGATTTTATTTTCAGCCATTCATCATTTTATAAAACCGCTCAATTGTGATTTTTTACCATTTCGCTTGCAAAAAGCCTTGTGGTACTCGCTTTGAAAATATTCTGGCATAACCAATTTTAAAATACAAAAAACGAACTATATATGACAACAAAATTAATCATCACAGCAACCGCCATCAGCTTTTTAAGCATCATCGGTTTCTTTACTTCCAAAAATATAATGGAAGCAAAAACAGTAAGTAAAAGTATTAATGTAGAAGTGTATAAAACATCCAGCTATGTTGCGCCTGTTTATAAAAACACCACAGCCACGCTTGAAGTAACTGTGTTAAGGGTTAAGCACAATAAAAGGGATACAGTTTGGCAGCATACATTTCAGCCAACCGAACTGAAAGATTTTCCCACCTCAGGCAACCCCATGATGCAGCAAATTTCCATTCCCAATGTGAACGATAAAAGGGAAACGCTTGAAGTATATTATAAGGTTATCTATAATACACAAGGCAATATTTTAAATTCATGGAATTATACAACTATAGGAAGGGGAGAGCAATCGGGGAACTTAAACATACAGATTTAGGCAGTTGATGTATGTTTTAATTGTAAGGCGGCAGCACATGGCCGCCTTTTTTTATGCGCCGGCATTATGCGCATTATTATTATCTTCCTGCCCGTTTTATACGCTAATATCATAAGGTAAAATAATGACTGCAGATAACTCTTTTATTGCTGACCGGTTTTCGCTGCTCGCCAAATTAACCGACGTACATGGCGGCAATAGTTTTAAAGCAAAAGCATACAGCGCTGCCGCTTTTACAATTGACAAGCTGCCGCAGCAGCTTGCTGAAATGCCCGCTGAAAAATATGCCACCATAAAAGGTATCGGTGACTCGGCGGCAAAAAAAATAGTTGAAATATTTGAGAAAGGTGAAATAGCCGATTTAACCAGTCTCATTGAAAAAACACCGCCCGGCATATTGCAGATGATGAACATTAAAGGCATTGGCCCTAAAAAAGTAACGGTTATATGGAAAGAGATGGGCATTGAAACGGTTGGCGAGTTGTTATATGCCTGCAACGAAAACAGGCTTACGCTTTACAAAGGCTTTGGCGAAAAAACACAGAAAAGCATACAGGAAGCCATTGAGTATTTCCTCAATAATATTGGCAGCTATTTATACGCGCAAGTGGAAAAGCTTGCGTATGAACTGGATGATAAGCTGAAAAATAATTTTAGCGATTACAGGTTTTTCATCACCGGTATTTTTCGCAGGCAGATGGAAACGATTGATAAGCTTGAATGGGTTACCAATGCGCCGGCCGCAGTTTTGCAGGAATATTTATTGCAACACAATTTTGTAACGGAAAAGCTTGATGCGGCAACTTCTGTTTTCCAGGGGAAGGAAGAAAATATACTCCTGTATTTTTATCATGCGGAAGAAGAAAAGATATTTCAGCGTTTGTTTGAAACTTCCTGCAGCGATGCTTTCCTGGAAGAATGGAATAAAAAAGAACTTACAGATCAATCATTTTTTTATACTTCAGAAGAAGCAATCTTTGAGCAGGCCCGGCTTCATTACATACCTCCTTATCTAAGAGAAACTTCATCTGTTATTGACAAAGCTGCAACCCATAATCTTCCTGAAGTTATTCAGCCAACGGATATTAAATCTATAATTCATAGTCACTCCAAATGGAGTGATGGCAATAATACCATTGAAGAAATGGCTAATGCCGCCATTAAGTTAGGGCTTGAATACCTCGTGATAAGCGATCACTCTAAAACTGCCGTTTATGCAAATGGCTTAACGGCAGAAAGATTGAAAGCGCAACATGCAGAGATAGATGAATTGAATGAAAAGCTTAAGCCGTTTAAGATTTTTAAAAGCATTGAAAGCGACATACTCGGTGATGGCAGCCTCGATTACGATGATGAAGTGCTTGTTTCCTTTGATATTGTAATTGCATCCGTTCATTCCAATTTAAAAATGAATGAAGAAAAGGCCATGATGCGTTTAATAAATGCGATTAAAAATCCATTCACTTCCATACTTGGTCATTGCACGGGAAGATTATTGTTGAGCCGTGCAGGTTACCCCGTAAACCATACAGCCATTATCGATGCCTGTGCAGCACATAATGTTGTTGTTGAATTAAATGCCAATCCGCGCAGGCTTGATATGGATTGGCGTTACCTTGATTATTGTACTGAGAAAAATGTATTGATATCAATTAATCCCGATGCGCATTCTGTAAACGCTTTTCAGCATACAAAATATGGAGTGCTGGCTGCGCAAAAGGCTGGTATAACGGCTGCACAAAATCTAAGCAGCTTCCCATTAAATGCATTTGAATCATTCTTAAAGATACAACAGGCAAAACGTGGCCGGTAGTTGTTAATTGTATTTAAATTTTATATGCTGTTTGTTTAATATCATCCTATAAATATATTTTGATAGTATGAAGTATTTGATTGGCATTGTTGTTTTCACTTGCTGCACCAGTTTTTTAAGAGCACAATATATGGTACGCATTGTTGTATCTTCTGTAGCAACCAAACCGCAGGATGAAATTTTTATTGCGGGCAATTTTAATGACTGGAACCCTGCAGACTTTAAATCGAAGCTTAAACCTTTTGGCGGTAACCGCCGTGTTCTTGTAATGAATATTGATACGGGGCATTATGAATTTAAGTTTACAAGAGGAAACTGGGATAAAGTTGAAACAACTGCAAAAGGCGATGATATTGATAACAGGATAGCAGATGTAAAAGGCGATACAACCATCAATATCACTATTGCAGGATGGAAAGATGCAGCGCCCGAAAAGCCAAAGCCCAACACGGCTTCAGCGAATGTGCATGTTATAGATACTGCTTTTTTTATGCCGCAGTTAAACCGCTACCGGCGTATATGGATTTATCTGCCGCCATCTTATAATAAGTTAAAAACAAATACTTATCCTGTGTTGTATATGCAGGATGGGCAGAATTTATTCAACGAGCAAACAGCATTTGCCGGTGAGTGGGGCATTGATGAAACGCTTGATTCAATGGCAAAAAAAGGTGACAAAGAATGTATTGTTGTGGGCATTGATAACAGCAGCGATAAACGTATGAATGAATACAATCCTTACGATGATGCGAAGTATGGAAAAGGAGAGGGGAAACAATACATTGAATTTATTGCAACAACCTTAAAACCTTTTATTGATAAAAATTACCGCACGCAAAAAGATGCACGGCACACTTTTATTGCAGGCAGCAGCATGGGTGCTTTAATTTCTTTATATGCATTGGTGCAGTATCCGGATGTATTTGGCGGTGCTGGTGTTCTTTCTCCTTCATTCTGGCTAACACCTCAACTTTATACTGATGTAGCGAATGTAAAATGGCAGAAAAAGTTTCGTATCTATTTATATGCGGGCGAAAAAGAAAGCGCTTCCATTATTCGCGACATGCAAAAAATGTATAACATTCTTAAAGGAAAAAATTGTTGTGAAATGCAGGACATCACTTTTCCTTTAGGCCAGCATAATGAAAAATACTGGCGGCAGGAGTTTCCTGATTTTTACAGATGGCTGCTGCAATAGATGATTATATTATTCTATCGCATGAAGAATTGCTGACTGCATATTCTGTTCACTTCTTTGCTTCTTTCGATAAATGTGTAAAAATTATGTAAGTACTTATATAATAAAAGTTTGCCCTTCCAAAGCCAGTTGTGTATTGGGAAATACAGCCTGTGCCTCTGTTAAAAACTCGTCAAGCGTTTCATAACTGCTGCTGAAATGGCCGATCAATAATTTCTTTACGTGGGAAAGCTTTGCCAGCATGGCCGCCTGTTCACCGGTTGAATGAAACCGGCTTGCCGCTTTTTCCGTTTTATCTTTTAAATAAGTGGCTTCATGGTAAAGCAGGTCGATATCTTTTACTGTTTCAGAAAGGCTTTCGGTATATATCGTATCAGCGCAGAACGCATAACTTTTTGGCGGCCTGTTAGCAAAGGTGAGATCTTCGTTTCTTATAACCTCATCATTCAATACAATATCACTACCTTCTTTCAGTTGGTTGAATAATTCCACCGGAACATTGTAACGTGTTGTTGCTTCAATATTTATTTTCCTTGGCTTCTTTTTCTCACGAAATAAAAATCCCCAGCAATCTATGCGGTGAAATACTTTAAAACATTCAACTGAAAATTTCTCTTCATTCACAATCATCTCTTCTTTTTCCAGGAAATGAAAATGTAATTTATAAGGCAGAATGGTGCTTGCCACATTGAGCTGCATATCAAGGATATCTTTCAATGGCGCAGGCGCGTATAAATGCAAATCGGTAATGCGGCCTAATAATCCGTAACTCGTTATTAAGCCAGGTAAACCGAAATAATGATCACCATGCAAATGCGAGATAAAAATGTGATTGATGCGGCTGCGTTTTATTTTATACAAATTCATTTGCATTTGCGTGCCTTCACCGCAATCAACCAAAAGCAATTGATCGTTTAAACTGATTACCTGTGCTGTGGGGTGCCTGTTATAAGCGGGCAAAGCAGAATTATTTCCAAGAATGGTTACACCAAACATATCAACAAAGTAAACAATAATCCTAAAACATTTTTTACTATAATTCTATTGGAGGCATTAAAACCATTCAAAAAAAATGCCCGGTTGCCCGGGCATGATCGTTACCTACTAAATGCATTAATATGTTTAAACAGCAGAAGCATTAAATTTTTTACGGATAATATTTAATGCAGCGCCGGCTTTAAACCATTCAATCTGCTGTTCGTTATACGTATGATTTACTTCGATGGTTTCAGAAGTGCCATTACTGTGATGAATTGCAACGTGCAGCGGCACACCCGGTGCAAATGATGTTAAACCAATAATATCAAAAGTGTCATCTTCAAGAATCTTATCATAATCATCTTTATTGGCGAATGTAAGACCAAGCATTCCCTGCTTTTTCAGGTTGGTTTCGTGAATACGGGCAAAGCTTTTTACAAGAATGGCCCTTACACCAAGAAAGCGTGGTTCCATAGCGGCATGTTCACGTGAACTGCCTTCGCCATAGTTTTCATCGCCTACCACAACAGTACCGATGCCAGCAGCTTTGTAAGCCCTTTGCGTTGCCGGAACTGAACCATATTCACCGGTTAGCTGGTTCTTTACAGCATCGGTTTGATTATTGAAAAAGTTGATGGCGCCGATTAAAAGATTGTTCGAGATATTATCAAGATGGCCGCGGAATTTTAACCACGGGCCGGCCATTGAAATGTGGTCGGTGGTACATTTTCCTTTGGCTTTGATCAATAATTTCAGGCCTTTCAAATCGGTACCTTCCCATTCTTTAAATGGAGCAAGCAATTGAAGTCTTTGTGAATTTGGATCAACTGCAACCTGAACACTACTGCCGTCTTCAGCAGGCGCCTGGAAGCCCGGGTCATCAACGGCAAAACCTTTGGGGGGGAGTTCGTAACCCCTTGGTTCATTCAGTAAAATATCTTCGCCCTTATCATTTTTTAATTTATCCGTGATGGGGTTAAACGCAATAGTGCCTGCGATGGCCATTGCTGTTACTACTTCAGGTGAGGCAACAAAAGCATGTGTTGAGGCAAGGCCGTCATTACGTTTTGCAAAATTCCTGTTGAAAGAGGTGATGATTGTGTTTTTACGATTCGGGTCATCAATATGCCTTGCCCATTGACCAATACAAGGGCCGCATGCATTGGCTAATACAACGCCGCCCACACTTTCAAAATCGTTGATAAAACCATCCCTTTCTATTGTGAAACGAACCTGTTCTGAACCGGGCGTAATGGTAAACTCGCTGTTTGTTTTCAGGCCTTTGTTCACCGCATCTTTTACAATGGAAGCAGAACGGCTGATGTCTTCATAAGAAGAATTGGTGCAACTTCCAATCAATGCAACTTCGAGCTTTGCAGGCCAGCCATTTTTTTCAACAGCTTCTTTCATTTTGGAAATAGGCGTTGCAAGGTCTGGTGTAAAGGGGCCGTTTACATAGGGCTCCAGCTCACTCAAATTCAATTCAAGCACCTGGTCGTAATATTTTTCAGGATTTTCATATACTTCTGCATCCGGGCGTAAATGTTCTTTGATCCCGTTTGCAAGCTCAGCAATATCTGCCCTGTCTGTTGATTTAAGATAAGCCGCCATCTTTTCATCATAAGCAAACAAAGAACAGGTGGCGCCTATTTCAGCACCCATATTACAAATGGTGCCTTTGCCGGTTGCGCTGAAGCTATCGGCGCCTTCACCAAAATATTCAACAATAGCGCCGGTACCACCTTTAACGGTTAGCTGACCGGCCACCCAGAGAATAATATCTTTTGCACTCGTCCAGCCACTCATTTTACCGGTGAGTTTTATACCGATAAGTTTAGGCCATTTTAATTCCCAGGGTAATCCCGCCATCACATCACAGGCATCGGCGCCGCCAACGCCAATGGCAATCATACCGAGGCCGCCGGCATTGGGGGTGTGGCTGTCTGTCCCAATCATCATACCGCCGGGGAAAGCGTAATTTTCCAATACCACCTGGTGAATGATACCTGCACCGGGCTTCCAGAAACCAATACCATATTTATCAGAAACAGAAGCAAGAAAATCGTAAACCTCTTTGTTTACCTGCAGCGCTGTGGCGAGGTCTTCTTTAGCGCCAACTTTTGCCTGTATTAAATGATCGCAGTGAACGGTGGACGGCACGGCAACCTTTGGCCTGCCCGCCTGCATAAACTGTAGCAAAGCCATCTGTGCTGTTGCATCCTGCATGGCTACGCGGTCCGGTGCAAAATTTACATAATTTTTTCCGCGCTCAAACGCTTCGAGGGCTTGTTCGGGGGAAAGATGAGCAAAGAGGATTTTTTCTGCTAAGGTTAATGGACGGTTAAGAACTTTGCGTGCAGCAGCAATTTTAGCAGGCAATTCGCTGTACACTTTTTTAATCATTTCAATATCAAATGCCATGTGTTATATTTAAAAGATGCTTGAAAAACCTAAAGTACAAGGGAGTGACACAAGGGACGACGCCACAAGGTATCAACTGCCGGGAAATAAAATATTTAATAAGAACCGGGCAAATTTACATTTCAATACCGTAAAACAGAAATGAACAGTTAAAAAGAAAATATTATGCTTTTAAAGGAAAATTATTTTTTCTAAATTGCAAACATGTACAAACTTAAACAGCTTATTGAGTGGCGTGCATTTGGTGTGTGTGAACCTTTAGGCGAACGGCTTGGTATTTCCACGAGCCGCATACGCATGTGGTTTATATACATTTCTTTTTTAACCATGGGCTCGCCGATAATTGTTTATATGGTGATGGCCTTTTGGTTAAACATAAAGAAATATATTTTGTCTGCAAGAAGAAACCCGCTTAAATATTTATAAGCTTACTACGGCTTTTCTCAATTTCACCAGCTTTTCAAGCAGGTCTTCTATTAAATTTAAATGAAGCATATTGGCGCCATCGCTTTTGGCTTTGGCAGGATTAGGATGTGTTTCAATAAACAGTCCCTCGGCGCCGGTGGCGATGGCTGCCTTGGCTATGGTACTTATTAATTGCGGGTTGCCGCCTGTAACGCCGCTTGTTTGGTTGGGCTGCTGAAGACTATGTGTGCAATCCATAACAACGGGTACATTTTGTTCCTGCATCCAGGGAATATTGCGATAATCAACAACGAGATCCTGGTAGCCGAACGTTGTTCCGCGTTCGGTAAGCATGATTTTATTATTGCCGGTTGATTTAATTTTTTCAACTGCAAATTTCATGGAATGCCCGCTTAAAAACTGCCCTTTTTTTACATTCACAATTTTACCGGTTTCGCCGGCTGCAAGTAACAAATCTGTCTGGCGGCATAAGAAAGCGGGGATTTGCAAAACATCAATATATTTTGCAGCCTCGGCTGTTTCATCATGCGCATGTACATCGCTGGTTACCGGCAGGCCGAAATGCTTACCTGTTTTTTGTAAAAGATGCAAAGCATTATCATCGCCAATACCCGTGAACGAATTGGCGCTGGTGCGATTTGCTTTTCGGTAACTTGATTTGAAAATATAAGGAATGCCTAACCGTTTGCAAATACCGGATACTTTATCTGCAACTTCCATTAATAAAGCTTCGTCTTCTACCACGCAAGGGCCTGCGATCAAGAAGAAATTATTTTCGTCGTATTGCTGATTGGCAAAAAGTTCTTTTAAAAAATCTGGTAACATGGCAGCGAATGTACGAAGCGATAATTTTTAATTTCTATTTTTGAGTTTTTATAAAGATATCTACCAGCCAACTTAGCTCAGTTGGTAGAGCAGCACCCTCGTAATGTGCAGGTCGTCGGTTCAAGTCCGATAGTTGGCTCAGGAAATGAATAGTGGATAATGAGCGCTTTTCGTGAGCGTCAATCGTGAAACGTGAACGAGATAACGGATGCATAGATTTTTATCTCAGCGTCTGTGGCAAATTATCTGGTAACTATTAATGGCAGTTATTTATTTGCTTCGGCGTATTGCGCTGCGGCTTCCAGCGCATTGTAAAAATCTTCCCCGTATTTGCGGATGATGGATTCTTTTAAAAAAACATACACGGGAACCTGCAGGTGTTTGCCCAGCTTGCATGCGGCCCTGCATAAATCGGGGCGGGGTTCATAGTTTAAATATTCAAGGTCTTCATCTTCCTTGCTTTTATTTACGCGAATGGGAAACAAATGACAGCTTATGGGCTTTTTCCAGTTGATTTTCCCTTCATTATAGGCCTTTTCGATCCCGCACTTTATAATACCATTTTCATCTTTAAAACCATAAGCGCACATAGCGCCTTTTATGGTGGGCGTAACCCATCCAAACTCCCTGTCGTACACATATTTACCATGCGTTTCAATGGATCGTATGCCGGCTTCTGTGAGGTATGGTTTTACAATCTCATAACTGTGAATCAGTTCATCCAGCTCATTTAACTCCAGCGGAGCGCCTGCATCGCCGTCTTCGCAGCAGCCGCCTTTACATTTCACCAAATCGCACACAAATTGCTTTTCCACTATATCGTCGCTCACTAATTTGTTATCTATTGCAATCATGATTTTAAAATAATTCAAACGGCAAATTTAAACCATAAAACTGTTTAATGTGTAGAGTTTGCGCGTTTATCAATAAATCAGCCATCCAGTTATTTCCACCGGAATGTATTAACCAGGTGTTTCATGTCTTCCACGAGGAAGTTATTTACCGGCCGCAGAGAATCCTGGTTAGGCGTTGCATTAAAATATAAAGCGCCCCTTATAAAGTTTTTTGTTGAATCGGTGAGGAAAAACTGGTCAGCCGTTGCCACATCTCCTTCAACTTTAAAAAAAGTGCCATGAACATTACCAGAAATATGCATGATAGAATCATCAATAAAAGATGCTTTTATGGAATGTTTGTTGGTAAGATTATACGCATCATTCAGGAGGCTGTCTAATTTATACTGCCCAATAATTTTATAGCTTAGATATATGCGGGCATTGAATTGAGGAAAATCCACATTAACCCACCACGGGTTTTCTGTGGAAGAATCAAAAAAAGTGCTGTCTTTTATAACGTTTGCATAAACCGGGTATTCAAATGTGTATGGATAGCCGGGCTTATTAAATTCCTGGTATTTTTTTTCAGGGAAATCAATTTTAAAATAGCCTGTTGGTTTTGGTGTATAAGGAGAATTGCAGCTCAGAAAAGTAAAAAATAAAAAATAGAAAATAAGAATCGGATTCTTTCTGCTATGAACTGCTGTTGACTGTTGACCGTTTAGTGTTACCCGTTTTTCCCTAATCATCCTGTGGCTTAATAGTGATTTTAATTTTTTGCAAACGGTTCTTATTAATTTCCAGGACAATAAATTCAAAATCGCCGCTGGTAATAACCTGGTTTTGCTGCGGAATTTCGCCGGCTATTTCAAGCACAAGCCCTGCAAGTGAATCGCTTTCTCCTTTTACCGGATCGAATGTGTTTGGCGAAAGCTGCATAATGCGGCAGGCATCATAAATCATTATACTCCCTTCAAAAATATAATTGTTGTCGTCAACCCTGGTGTATTCTATGTCTTCTTCATCAAACTCATCGTGTATATCTCCAATTACCTCTTCCAAAATATCTTCGAGCGTTACAATGCCGCTGGTGCCGCCAAATTCGTCAACCACCACGGCGAAATGAATGCGCTTTTGCTGAAATTCATGCAACAGGTCATCAATCAGTTTATGGCTATGCACAAAAGCAATGGGCCTGAGCAAACTGTGCCAGTCAAAATCATCTGCATTGTTTAGGTGCTGCAATAAATCTTTTGTGTTTATCAGGCCTACAATTTCATCGAGGTTATTTTTATATACAGGCAGCCGGCTGTAATGCAGTTCTTCTACCTGTTTTAATAAATCGTTGAAGGATGTGTTATACTCTATGCCGCTTACATGGAGCCTTGTGCGCATTATTTGCTTTACGGCTATGTTGCCAAATTTTACTATGCCTTTAAGAATGTTTTTTTCTTTTTCAGATGCTGCGTTGTTAGTGGTTATATCAATAGCATGGTCAAGTTCCTGCATGCTGTATCTTGATTTGTTTTTATCGGAAAACTTCTTCTCTATAACATCAGAATATTTAATCATCCAGTTACCCATGCCATGAAAGAGATAATAAATGCCCTCGGTAAGCAGGCCAAAATTTTTAAGGAACCTGATGTTATTCTGGTTAGCGTATATCTTGGGAATAACTTCGCAGAACAATACAATAATTGCCAGAACAATAACCAGCTTGGTTAAAAATTGTACAATAAATGCAGGTGGATTATTGAGCTGAAATGCAATATCAAGGAGCTGATTTGATATAATGATAATGGCAATGTTGGAAAAAATATTGGCAATTAATAAAGATGCCAACAGGCCTTTGGGGTCTTCAAGCAAATCAATGATACGTTTGTAATAAGGCTGCTCTTTTGTTTTAAGAAGATTAATTTCTTTAAAGTTAAGAGAGAAAAATGCTACCTCGGCGCCTGATACAACAAATGATAACAGCATGCACGCAATAAGTAAAAAAACAAGTACGGTAGTTGCCTGCGAATCAATAATGGCATGCTGTATCTGCAAAAATGAAAATAGCGGCGATGGGATTTCCAAATTATAAAGTTTTCGTTACGATGCTTTACATCAATCTATATACTTCCTGCAAAATACTTAAAAGGGCAATGTGCCGGTTGGTTCGTCATCTGCCGGCGAATCATTATTTGAATTAAAATCTTCCAGGTTTTCTGAGTCGTGAGGTAATGGGGTAGTAAAGCTGTTGCCGCTATCGCTTCGCTTATCCAGCATTATCAAATTATCGGCAACAATTTCTGTTGCAAATTTTTTATTGCCATCCCTGTCTTCCCAACTGCGTGTGCGCAGGCGCCCTTCTACATAAATAAGGCTTCCTTTGTGAAGATATTTTTGTGCCAGTTCTGCAAGCCCTCGCCACAATACTATGATGTGCCATTCTGTTTGTGAAATAAGTTTGCCGTTTTTGTCTTTGTGTGTTTCGGTGGTAGCAAGCGGAAATTTTGCTACGCTGATATTTTTTTCAAGGCACTGTATTTCCGGATCTTTGCCCAGGTTTCCAATCAGCATTACCCTGTTTACTCCTCGCATAAAATTAAATTTAGTTCAGCGTAATAAATTAATGAATCTAAAAGTACAGAAAAAGTAAGTAATGCAGAAGCAGTTAAACCTCAATAAATTTTTATATGCGAATTTACAATGGCTTTTACAGTTTATATAAATTCTGCATGTATGGTTATTGATCTTAGAGAAACTGCAGTTGAAGATTTTTTTTACCGGTAAACTGGCGTATGAATTGCGGAAAAGCTTTATGCTTTATTTCTTTTTCACTAAGCCAGGCGCCGTTTAATGCTGATGGCAGCGTTTTAAGTTCGGTGAAAATAAAATATCCATGAATAACCTGGTGTGTAAGCACCTGTTTCTTTGCCGGTATAATTACAGCTTCTTTTGAAAGAAGAATATTTTTTTCATGCAGCCAGTGTTTTATTTTTTGATGGCTCCATCCGGGATCGGTTAGAGTTTCTTCGAGGTAAAATTCATAAAGGTTTTGCCAGATATCTTTTGCGGTTCGTTTCTGCACAAAAGTTTTATCCTTATATGAAAAAACGAAATAAGTAAACCATCTTTCCTTTTTCCTGATGCTTTTTTCTTTTACCGGTAAAACACTAACCTTATTTGTATTGAAAGCTATGCAGTGTTTTTGAAGCGGGCATTGCCTGCATGCCGCAACAGGTTTGCACACAGTGGCGCCAAAATCCATAATAGATTGATTGTATTCGCCGGGGCAGGCTGTATCAAGGCATTCCTGGGCCAGTTTTGAAAAAAGTTTTTTACCCTCGGTAGAATCGATTGGAGTTTCGATGCCAAAAAACCTTGAAAGCACCCGGAGCACATTGCCATCAACCACAGCATAAGGCTGGTTAAAACAAAAAGATACAATGGCTGCGGCTGTATAGTTCCCTATACCTTTTAAATTTAAAACAGCATTATAATCAGATGGAAATCTGCCGTTATAATTATCTCTTATAACTCTTGCAGTATACAATAAATTACGGCAGCGTGTATAATAGCCGAGGCCTTCCCAAAGTTTAAAAACGGCTTCATCTTTTGCATTGGCCAATTGAATAACCGTAGGATATTGCTGAATAAATTTTTCGTAATAATTCCACCCTTGTTCCACCCTTGTTTGCTGTAAAATTATTTCGCTCAGCCAAACTTTATAAGCATCTTTTTCGCCTTTCCATGGCATGGTTCTTTTGTTTTCCCAATAATGCCATTTTAATAATAAATTCCTGAACAATTTCTTTTGCTTCATATACTTGCACACATTACCGGCCAACTGTTACAGGCGTTTTTACATCGTGATAAAACAAAAACAACCATCCTTCTTTATTGCCTTCTTCCCACCATTGGCGGCGCAGTTCCATTGCTTTTTTACCATCGTAATCATATTTAGCAACAAACCTGTGTTTCATTTGCTGCAACTGCGGCGCATCATCAGCACCAAAAAATACGGTTTCGTCTCCTTCTTTAATCCAGAATACCTGGTGGTGCGGGCTGTGTGCGCCGGTTATTTTGTAATGAATATAGCCGTCAATATTCCTTTCATCCTCATTTAAAAAAACAACCTGCGAATTATTTTCAAGAATAGAAATTTCTTCTGTCATAAATGAAGGAAAACCTGTATTCATGGCAAAATTATATTCTGCCTGCTGCACATAATAAACTGCATTGGGAAAAGAAAGATGGTAATGGCCGAGACTATCTTTATAACCTATACCGCCGGCATGGTCTTTATGCAAATGCGATAATAAAACTTTGGTTATATCTCCGGGCTTTATATTTTGTTCTTCAAGATTTTTGTGCAATTGCATCTGGTTGTTTTGCATAAAGCCGAGGCCGGTATCCAACAGCAATATGTCTTTTTCGGTTATTACCACAAAAGGCTGCACTTCCACCAGCAGGCTGCCGGTGTTTCTCGCCTGCAATTCATCTTTTTCTTTATCAAAAGGAATAAAAATTTTAGACTTGTCAATTGTAAACTCACCTTCGCTTAACGGGATTATCTGCATGCTGCAAATTAATAAAACCCCCGCATTCCGGTGCAGGGGTTAAAACTTGTAAGTGAATAAATTAAATGAAAAAGTTATTGCCGTTGCCTGCTAAGTTTGATTATAGCAACGCCGCTTATTATGGTATGCTGATCCACGCCTGCAATATTTTCAACCGTATCTTTTTTTATCGGCTGTATAAACGTAAGCAAATCTCCTTTCAGGTCCAGTTTAGCTGCAGAAGGCTTAACCCTGTATTTTGAGCCGGATACGTTGGTAAAACCGCCCTTTCTGAAAAATATGGAGTCTTCGGTTGTCGTCTGGTATGGTGTATAGGAATCTGTGGCGGGAAACGTAGTTTCATAAGGTGTAAGTAACGAGTCTAATAAAACATCATTATGATACCTGTATGTTTTGATAGTGCTGGAGATTTTATAAGTGAGGCCTGTGCAATTCATGGCGGTGTCGCTTATTACAACTGAACCCGCATTGTCTGTAGAAAGATAATCCAAAAAAGTTTCTACCCTTTGGTTAATACTTCCTGTTATTGTTTCGGATGAGCTTTTGGTTTTTGCTTCTATAGAAACAAACTGCCATGTTCCCACAATGGAATTATCACCGCCATTATTTGTGCCGGTCGTATCGGTAACGGGAGGAGGCGTTGTAGTGGTTGTTTTAGTTAACTCCTTCTGGCAGGACAAAACACCAATAGAAGCAAATAATAATAACAGGTAAAATTTCTTATTCATAGAGATACGGTTTTCGAATTTGCACAAATATATAGGTTGATATTTCCGCATAGCGGCAGACTCTGTGAACGTTCAGGATTTATTGGTGAACGATTGTTTTCTGGCTATTAAGGCATTCACCTTTTATCAGCTATTGTTTTTTACCTTGCAGTATCTAACATTGCTTCAATATGAAAAAAGTTTTTGATGATGCGGCCGCCGCCATATCTGATGTTAACGATGGCGCCACTATTATGTTTGGCGGTTTTGGCCTTTGCGGTATTCCCGAAAATTTGATTGCTGCTTTAAAAAAGAAAAACGTAAAACAATTAACCTGCATATCCAACAATGCGGGCGTTGACGATTTTGGCCTGGGCCTGCTGCTTAAAACAAAACAAATAAAAAAGATGATGAGCAGCTATGTTGGCGAAAATGCAGAGTTTGAAAGACAATTGCTGTCTGGCGAACTGGAAGTTGATCTTATTCCGCAGGGCACGCTGGCCACTCGCATACAAATGGCCGGCATGGGCATTCCTGCTTTTTTTACGCCCGCTGGTTATGGTACTGAAGTGGCGGAAGGTAAAGAAGTACGTGTGTTCAATAACAAACATTATCTTATGGAATATGCCCTGCATGCAGATTATGCTTTTGTAAAAGCATGGAAAGGGGATACCATGGGCAACCTTGTTTTCAATAAAACGACAAAAAATTTCTCTACTTCAATGGCTAAAGCCGGCAATATTACAATTGCGGAGGTAGAAGAATTAGTGGAACCTGGCGAACTTGACCCTGATCAAATTAATGTTGCAGGCATTTATGTGCACCGCATATTTAAAGGTATTAATTATGAGAAACGCATTGAAAGAAAAACGGTGAAGATTGAAAAGCCGTAATGTGAGTCGTAAATCGTGATGTGATAACATTAGTTACTGTAAATTATCATTCATCAAATCAAAAATCAGACTTTAAAAATATGGCTTTAGATAAATATGGTATAGCAAAACGCATTGCCGCGGAACTGAAAGATGGCATGTATGTAAACCTTGGCATCGGCATTCCCACCCTCGTTTCCAATTTTATTCCCGAAGGAGTAACAGTGGTATTGCAAAGTGAGAACGGTATCCTGGGCATGGGGCCTTATCCTTCTGAAGAAAATATAGATGCCGACCTGATTAATGCCGGAAAAGAAACAGTAACCGTAATTAAAGGCGGTGCTTTTTTTGACAGTGCAGAAAGTTTTGGAATGATACGCGCCGGTAAAATTGATCTTACTGTTTTAGGTGCAATGGAAGTAAGCGAAAAAGGTGATATAGCCAACTGGAAAATACCCGGCAAAATGGTAAAAGGCATGGGCGGCGCGATGGATTTGGTGGCCAGCGCAAAGAATATAATTGTGGCCATGCAGCATACAAACCCAAAAGGAGAAAGTAAACTTTTACCAAAATGTTCTTTGCCTTTAACAGGCCTTGCATGTGTTAAAAAAGTGGTTACCGAGCTTGCCGTTATTGATATTACACCTGGAGGTTTTTTATTGAAAGAACTTGCACCCGGGGTGAGCGTGGAAGAAGTGAAAGCCAAAACCGCCGGCAAACTATTAATAGATGAAAATGTAAAAACAATGATTATTTAATTAATCCTGCTCATTATAAATTCTTTCCAGTTTTATTGGTGGGGTTGGCGATACAATAAGCGGGAATTTTTCAATAGCCACAAAACTGGGGTCAAGTCCAAAGCCCCGCTCTTCACTCAGGCTGTGTTCCTTCAGCCAAAGGTGAAACTTCATGATTATTTTTTCAAAGAAGGGCAGGTCGTTATCGTTGCTCAGGAATTTTTCCATTACAATAAACTGAAAATCGCCTACAATATTATTTTTTTCCAGGCTTTCATAGCGGCTGGTAATATTCACTTCTTTATTACTCACCAGTTCTTCCAGCACTTTCCGGAACATCAGGTTAATTCTTTGCTGCACGCGGAAACCTAAACGGAATTCCACGCGGATAATATCGTTGGGAATTATATGCTCAACATAATAATCGCAGGTGTACGGATCATCAAGCGTATCTATGTGTATGAACCAGTAAATATCAGCGCGCTTGGGCTTTTTATTCAGTATTGAATAAATGATTTTATGTTCAATTTCTTTATGATTATCAGCACTGGTTAAATACACAAGATGGGTAGCATATTTGGGAATTGATTTATCGTTGCTTAGTTCCTGTATCAGCGGAATATAGTGTTCAAGTTTCACAAATTCCACGTACCGGTTTTTAATTTTCCGGCTTCTGTACCAAACATACATCACTAAAAAAAGCAAGCCGCCTGCCAGTAGCGTAACATAGCCGCCGTGCGGGAACTTTTGAAGATTGGCTGCTAAAAAAGACAGTTCAATGGTTAGATAAACCAATAAATACAAAATAATCCAAAGATTACCGGTTCTTTTTATGGCCATATAATTGGCAAAAAGAATCGACGTGCTTATCATGCAAATGGTAATGGCCAGCCCGTAAGCGGCTTCCATATTACCCGATTTTTGAAAATATAGTACAATGCCGGTGCAGCCAATAAACAGCAATGTATTTATGCCGGGTATAAATAACTGTCCTTTTTCATCGGTTGGATAAACTATTTTCATTTTGGGCCAGAGGTTCAGCCTTTGCGCTTCGGCTATTAAGGTAAACGATCCGGAAATAAGCGCCTGGCTTGCAATGATGGCAGCCACAGTGGCTATAACAATGCCAATCATTTTAAACCAATGCGGCATTATGCCAAAAAAAGCATTAAAAGATTCTGCCAGCTGGCCGGTTATTTCTGCTCCTTTATAATTGGCAAGTAACCATGCGCCCTGACCCAGATAATTTAGAATAAGACAGGTTTTTACAAAAATCCATGAAATACGGATGTTGCCGCGGCCACAATGGCCCATATCAGAATATAAAGCTTCTGCACCGGTGGTACATAAAAAAACAGAGCCCAATATCCAGAAACCCTGCGGATAAAGGGTTAATAATTCAATAGCATAGTGCGGGCTTAGTGCTTTAAAGATGTAAAAGTCATCGGCAATATGCAGCATACCCAACAAGCCAAGCATAGTAAACCAAATGGCCATTATAGGACCAAATAATTTGCCTATGGACATAGTGCCAAACTGTTGCACAAAAAATAAAGCAGCCAGTATTGCCAATACAATTATTACAATGGTGGTTCTGGTTATTTCTGTAAAGAAAGGTATTTGCCGCAACCCTTCAACCGCCGAGGTTATAGAAATAGGAGGGGTTATAATACCATCGGCCAATAAAGCTGCACCACCAATCATGGCAGGCAATACAAGCCATTTTTTTTGCCTTCTTACCAAAGCGTATAAACTAAAAATGCCTCCTTCCCCGTTATTATCGGCTTTTAATGTAAGAATTACGTATTTAACCGTGGTTTGAATGGTTAATGTCCAGATTATACAGGAAAGTGAGCCCAAAACAAGCTCATCACTTATAATCTTGCCATTAACAATTGCATTGAGTACGTAAAGCGGGGAAGTACCTATATCACCGTAAATAATTCCCAGCGCTATTAAAATGCCGGATGCTGTAACCCGGTTGATGTATTTGCTCACATTTAAAAATTAAATCCAAAAATTACAGCAGGCAACGTTACGGGATTTTATTCAATCGGTTCATCGAAAACCCGGCGCAAAGATATCTGTGGAATTTGTGAAATCATTAAAGGGAATTTTTCAACTGTTACAAAACTCGGGTCGAGCCCAAAACCTCTTTCTTCACTAAGGCTCGCTTCCTTCAGCCAGAAATGCAGTTTCATAATTATCTTTTCAAAGAAAGGCAACTCATTATCCTGTGAAAGATATTTTTCCATTACAATGAATTGAAAATCGCCCACCACATTATTACGCTCCAGGCTTTCGTACCGGCTGGTAATATTCACTTCATTATTATTCACCAAATCTTCTACCACTTTCCTGAACATGAGGTTTATTTTTTGCTGCACCCTGAAACCAAGGCGGAATTCAACCCGTATAATATCGTTTGGAATAATGTGGTCAACAATGTATTCGCAGGTATAAGGATCATCAACCGTGTCCACATGCACAAACCAGTAAATATCGGCGCGCTTGGGTTTTTTATTCAGGATGGAATAGATGATTTTATGCTCAATTTCTTTGGGGTTGCCGGCGCTTGTCATGTAAACAAGATGCGTGGCATATTTTGGTACAGATTTATCATTACTTAATTCCTGTATCATGGGAATATAATGTTCCAGCCGCACAAATTCCACATACCTGTTCTTGATCTTGCGGCTCCTGTACCACACATACATGATAATAAAATTCACGGCGGCAATGAGCATAGTGATGTAACCGCCTTCGAGGAATTTATGCGATAAAGCCGCAAGAAAAGTTAGTTCAACGCCCAGATAGAAGATGAGAAAAACATATATCCAGAAAGCTTTTACCCGGTGCAGTACCATAAAGTTGGCAAACAGTATGGTTGTGGCAATCATGGTAACAATAATGGCAAGGCCGTAAGCCGCTTCCATTTTTGATGATTCCCTGAAATACAAAACCACGCCTGTGCAACCCAGGAACATCAGCAGGTTCATGGCGGGAATAAATAACTGGCCCTTTGCCTCAGAAGGATATTTCACTTTCAGCTTTGGCCATAAATTTAGGCGCAACGCTTCGCCAATTAATGTAAATGAACCCGCAATCATTGCCTGGCTGGCAATAATGGCGGCGCTTGTTGCTATTACAACCCCAATAATTACAAACCAGTCGGGCATAAGGTCATAAAAAGCATTCAGGTGCAACTGCTCTTTCAAGGAAGGCGTAATCGTCATGCCTGTTCTGTGTGCCAGCAGGTAAGAGCCCTGCCCGATATAGTTGATGATAAGGCAGGCTTTTACATAAACCCATGAAATGCGGATATTGCCGCGGCCGCAGTGCCCGAGGTCGCTGTAAAGCGCTTCGGCGCCGGTTGTACAGAGAAAAACAGCGCCTAATAAAATAAAAGCACCTTTATAATATATAAGAAACCGGATGGCATAGTATGGATTAATTGCCTTAAAAATACTCAGGTCGTCCATTAAATGCACACAGCCCAAAATGGCAATCATGGTAAACCATATAAACATAATAGGCCCGAACATTTTGCCAATGGAGCCGGTGCCAAACTGCTGCATAAAGAAAAATACCACCAAAATAACAAGTACGATATACATGATGGTATCTACAGAAATGTCATTAAAAGCAGGAATGTTTTTAAGCCCTTCAATGGCAGATGTAATAGAAATAGGCGGCGTAATAATACCATCTGCCAGCAAGGCCGCCCCACCGATTATGGCCGGAATGACCAGCCATTTCCGCCTTCGTCTTACCAGGGCATATAAGGCAAAAGTGCCGCCTTCACCCTTGTTATCGGCGCGCAGTATAAGCATCACATATTTTATGGTTGTTTGAACAGTTATCGTCCAGATGATGCATGAAAGACTGCCAATTACAAGGTCTTCGGTTACCTGCCTGCCAAAAATGATGGAGTTGAAAACATAAAGAGGTGATGTGCCTATGTCTCCATAAATTATCCCTAAAGCTATAAGTAAACCGGCTGCGGAAACTTTGTTAATGCTTTTACTCACTTATAAGTATAAGGTGGTTATTTATTTATTTCGCCACAAATGTATAATGAAATAATCTGAAGCTCGTTGTATATAAGGACTGAAATTTTTAGTCTTTAATTTAAATATCCGATTTTTTTTAAGCCTTACATTTGTTAGTATTAAAGTTTTAAAATTAATGATCCGAAAATATATTACCGCTCTTGTTGCAATGGTTGCTTTTTCCTTTGTTGTAAACGCCCAGGAAATAACCTATTCCCTGCCCGACAGGGACGATGTGCGATCTGTGAATTTTGATATTATTGGCAAAATAGGCGACAGGTACCTTGTATTTAAGCAGGTACGCTCCACCTATAATATTGCTGTTTATGATGATGATATGAAGCTTGTGGATAAACCCAGGATGGATTTTCTGCCAGACAGGCTCATTAATTCTGATATTATTACTTACAGGGATTATTTCTATTTTATATATCAATACCAAAGAAGGAATGTAGTGTATTGCACCGCTGCGAAAATAAACAGCGAGGGTAAATTGGTAGGTGACCCGGTTATTTTAGACACTACTGCAATTAACTTTTTTGCCAATAATAAAATTTACAATATTATTTACAGCGAAGACAAGCAAAAGATTTGTGTGTATAAAATAAACAGTAAGAACGAAACAAATTACTTATTTAACCGCAGTCTTTTCGACGCTTCCCTCAATTTGCTCAACAGGGATGAGGCGCGTATTGCTATTAGGCCGCGTGTTGATTTTCTTACGGAATTTGCTTTGGATAATGATGGCTGGATGGTTTTTGTAAAAGCTTCCGGCAGCGCTGCCAATAACGATAACGGTTCCATACAGAATATGACACTGATGATGAAGCCGCCGAATTATGACAGCATTTCCATTTACCCTATTGATATGCCTAAAGTTTACCTGGATGATATAAGGGTTAAGGTAGATAATGTAAACAAGCATGTTTTAATTGCTGCCTTTTATGCAAAACAAAAACGCGGTAATGTTGACGGTATGTATTGTGCTTTATGGAGCCGGCATACGGATTCATTTTTAAATACCAACCTGCTGGAATTTAATGACCAGCTAAAAAGCAATGCAAAAAGCGAAGGCTCCACCCGCGCTGCATTTAACGATTACTTCCTGCAAAATATCATTTTAAGAAAAGACGGGGGCTTTGCCGTGCTTTCAGAAGCAGCTTACTCTTCAAGCCGCGGCATTTATAATAACCGCTGGAATTATATGTATGGCAGCCCCTACTGGGGTAGTTCAAATTATTATTTATATGGCAGCCCTTTTGGCTATTATTCTTATCCGTGGATGAGCCCCTATGGTTTCGGCGGCCCGCAGATAAACCGTTATTATGCTGATAATATAGCTGTACTATCTTTTGATTCCACTGCCGCAATGGAGTGGGCGAGTATAGTGCCAAAATCGCAATACGACGATAATACAGATAATTTTATAGGCTACGGCACATTCATTACTTCAGACGGGATAAACTTTCTTTTCAATCAGTTTGAAAAAAGAACATTATTGTTGCAGGCGCAAAGCATAGATCCCCAAGGGAAAAGGGCAGAAGCACCTACGCTTAAAAGCCTGGACAGGGGTTACCAGTTTATGCCGCGGTATTTAAAACAAATTGGCAGCCGTTCAGTTTTAGTGCCTTGTCAATACAGAAATTATCTTTGCTTTGCCAAAATTGAATTTTAAGCAACACAAGTGATATCCTTATTTAAAGACAGGTCGGCGGTTTCGGTTTTCTGGCTCATTATTTTCTGTTTTGGGCTGCACACAAGTTCCCTTTTACATGCACCCGAAATTGTAATTTCTCCTGCAGATGGTTATTTTTATTATATACTGCAGCCTTTAAAAAATGCACAGCCTTATTTCGTTTCATTGCTATTCATCCTTCTTATTTTTTTGCTGGCAATGCAGCTGAATTTTATGCTGAATGCATTACACATGTTTCCCAAACAAACGAATACGGCAGCGCTGGCTTTTTTATTGTTTTCAGCATTGTTGCCACAGTTTAATGTGCTAAGCACGGCTTTATTTGCCTGCAACCTTTTTATATGGATATTATACAGCGCCTGCCGTTTATATGCCGCGCCCAACCCTAAAACTTCCATTTATAATTTTGGCATGCTTTGCGGCTTTTCCATGCTTTTGTATTATCCAATGCTTCCGCTTATAATAATAGCCCTGCTGGCATTGGTTATTATGCGGTCTTTTAAAATAAATGAATGGTTCGTGTTGTTTTTTGGTTTAATAACGCCGGCTTATTTTCTGGCAAGCTATCTTTTTATAACAGGCAACTTAAAATTTCTTCCAAAACCGCTGCAGATATTCGATATAATCCGGTTGCCCGTGCCACCCATTATGTTTATTATAACCTTTGCCGTTTCAACGCTTATTATACTCTGGGGTATTTTTTCTGTGCAGAGCTCAGGCATTAATGCTTTGATACAGGTGCGTAAAAGCTGGTCGGTTTTTTTTATTGCCATGCTTCTTTTATTGCCGGCGGTGTTTTTTATAAAAGATGCTTATCCGTTGGTATTATTGCTGGTTGTATTGCCCGGCGCTGCTTATACCGGTTACGCATTTGCCAACAGCCGTAATATTTTGCCTGTAATTTTCTTTTGGGTGCTTTTGGGTCTTTCCATATATAACAACTGGTTTGCAAAGTATTAAGCAAATGTTAGTATTAGGAAGATTAATTTTGTAAAGTTGCATCAGGCATATTCATTTGTAAAAAAAATAAAACTATATATGAAATTTGGCATTGTTGTTTTTCCCGGATCTAATTGCGACAGGGATATGCAGGATGCACTGCAAAACGACATGAATAAAGAGGTAGTAATGCTTTGGCATAAAGATAAAGACCTCAGCATGTTTAGTACCGACGATTGTATAGTGCTGCCTGGCGGGTTTTCTTTTGGCGATTATCTACGTTGCGGCGCCATTGCCCGTTTAAGCCCGATGATGCAAAGCGTAATTGATTTTGCCAATAAAGGCGGCAAAGTGCTGGGCGTTTGTAATGGCTTCCAGATTTTGTGCGAAAGCGGGTTATTACCAGGTGCATTATTGCCCAATGGCAACCAGCAGTTTGTTTGTAAAAACATTCATCTTAAAAATGCTGCCGGCGATATTTTTAAAATCCCTGTAGCCCATGGCGACGGCAGATATTTTGCTGAAGAGAAAGTGCTCGATGAACTTGAAAACAGCAGCCAGGTAATTTATTATTATTGTGATGACAAGGGTAATGTGGACAAAGCTTTTAATCCCAATCATGCTTTAAGAAATATTGCAGGCATTAAAAATAAACAAGGTAATGTTTTTGGTATGATGCCTCACCCGGAACGTGCTGCGTCACCAGCTTTAGGTAATATGGATGGCTTGAAAATTTTTAAGGAATTAGGTTTAAATTAATGATATGATGAAAAGATTTATGTTAACATTTGCTGCTGTACTCATTGTATTATCTGCGCTAAATGCCCAGGTGCAGGACCCCGTGAAATGGAATTATGCTGCCACCAAGAAAACGGATAAAGAATATACCGTAACGCTTTCAGCCACACTTGAACCCAACTGGCATATCTACTCTATGAGCACGCCGGACGGCGGGCCGGTGCCAACAACTGTGACTTTTAAAAAAAACCCACTGGTTACTATTGATGGAAAAACAACGGAGAATGGCAAGCCTAAAACGGTGCATGATGAAATCTTCGGTATTGATGTAAAATATTATGGCGAAACCGTATCATTTGTGCAAACGATAAAATTAAAGTCACCGGTAAAAACAAATCTTTCAGGCTCTGTTAAGTACATGGTATGTAACGATAAAATGTGTTTGCCTCCTAAAACCGTTCCTTTCAATATTCAACTACAATAATGCAAAGCAGCTGCATTAAATGCTTTTTTTTAATTCTTATAATGTGTGCCTGTACGCCAAAGCCGCATGCACAAAATATCCCGGTTCATTTTTCCTTTTCAACAGAAAGAAAAAATGATTCGCTGGTATATCTTAAAGTAAAAGCAGAGCTCGACTCTGGCTTTTTATTATTTTCTGCGAAGCCGCTCAATACAGACGATGCTTTTATATCGCAGCTTAATTTAGACAGCAATGCAGCAAAATATCTTGCTGATACGAGCATCATCCAATCATCCAATCTTCAGTTAATTAACGATGAAAACACTGCTACCATTTTCAGGGCTTTTGCAGATTCGGCCGTAATATCTTATCCTTTAAAAATAAAAAAAGAAGACAGTGCTGTTATTAAAGGTTCGTTTACATGGCTTGGAAAAACCGGCGATGAATTTCCGAGCGGTGAAGAAAAAATAGATGTGGCTGTTGCGCCTGAAAAAGCTTCTATAACAGGTATAAATATTACAGATGAAAAGCCAAAGGGCTGGCTGAATTTTTTCTGGATAGGTTTAATCGCCGGGCTGATTGCCGTTTTTACGCCCTGCCTTTATCCCTTATTCCCGGTAACCATAACTTATTTCATGCATCATTACGGCGGCAAAAAACAAGGCCGTAAAAATGCATTGTTTTATTCGCTCTGCATCATTCTTATTTATGGTATCCCCACTACATTGCTTACATTAATATTCGGTGATACAACTTTATATAAGATTTCAATTCACCCTGTAACCAACCTGATGTTCTTTGCGATTTTCATTGTATTCGCACTTTCATTTTTCGGTTTGTTTGATATCACATTACCATCTTCCTGGTCAACACAAACCGATAAGCTTGCGGGCAAAAAAGGATATATCGGTATTTTTTTCATGGCGCTTACGCTGGTAATTGTTTCTTTTAGCTGCACCGGCATTGTTGCAGGGCAATTATTAAGTTATCTTTCATCAGAAGGCATTGCGGCTGGTCCTATTGCCGGTATGTTTGGGTTTGGTGTTGGGCTTGCTTTACCGTTTACGATATTGGCTTTATTTCCTTCGCTGGTGCATTCACTGCCAAAGAGCGGCGGCTGGCTGAACACCGTTAAAGTAAGCTTTGCTTTTATTGAACTGGCATTGGCATTGAAGTTTTTAAGCAATGTAGATTTGATATATAAATGGCGCCTGCTTGATCGCGAAATTTTTATTGCACTCTGGATTGTGCTCGCCGTATTATTGGGCATTTATTTATTGGGCAAGATCAAATTCTACCATGACAGTGAAGTAAAACATATAACCATTACACGCCTGTTTTTTGCCATTGCCGCTTTTACATTTGCTTTATACCTTTTACCCGGCATGTGGGGTGCGCCATTAAAAGCTTTAAGCGGCTGGCTGCCGCCGGATTATACGCTTGATTTTAATTTATCAAGAGCGCAACTTAGTGCCGGTTCAAATAACGGCGATGAAACAAAATCGGCCGCATTGTCGCCTAAAAAGTTTGCCGATAAAATTTCAGCGCCGCATGGCCTTACAGCTTATTTTGATTTGAATGAAGGCATTGCTGCGGCAAAAGCCTTGCATAAACCCATTATGCTCGATTTTACGGGATATTCCTGTTCCAACTGCCGCAAAATGGAAGCGCAGGTTTGGAGCGATCCTGAAGTGCTGAAACGTATCCGGGAAAACTTCGTGCTTGTGAGTTTATATGTGGATGAGCCAACGGAGTTAGCCGCTGATGAAAAGTATAAGAATGCAAGGGGCGAAAATGTGGAAACGGAAGGCGATAGAAACCTTGATTACGAAATAACCAAATTCGGTTCCAATGCGCAGCCTTTATATATGTTTATTACGGCCGATCAAAAAATATTGAGCAATATTAAGTATGGTTATGACCCTGATATTGACAAGTTCATAAAACATCTTGATGCGGCAAAGGCCACGTTCGAAAGTGAAGCTGCTGCACAATAGGCCGCAATATTTGTTCATAACAAAGCAGCTTTAATATCAGGAAATTTCATTCCCATTTATTTTCTTAGCTTTTACTTAGGTTTGCACCCGTTGTAAAAATTCTTTTACAATGAACGCTTTTAGGCGATAACCGGCTGCAGCAAACGGGGCATCACGGTTGCGTCGCAACACTTGTACTGTGGTACATTATTCAGCTTGTAGCCATACATTTAGAAGTGTCTGCTACAGGCAAAACCTGAATCCGGAATAGGTAAAATTTTAAACTAATTATGGAATATAATTTTAGCGAAATAGAAAAAAAATGGCACGACTGGTGGAATGCCAACGAAATATATAAGGTAAGCAACGATTCATCCAGACCCAAATACTATGTGCTCGATATGTTTCCTTATCCAAGCGGCGCCGGCCTGCATGTTGGCCATCCGCTGGGTTATATCGCCAGCGATATTTATGCACGCTATAAACGACTGAAAGGTTTCAATGTATTGCATCCTATGGGATATGATGCATTTGGTTTACCGGCTGAACAATATGCTATTGAACACGGCATTCACCCCGCGGTATCCACGGCGCAGAATATTCAAAACTTCAGGAAGCAAATGGATAAAATTGCTTTCAGTTTCGACTGGAGCCGCCAGGTAAACACCAGCGACCCGGCTTATTATAAATGGACACAGTGGATTTTCCTGCAGCTTTTCAAATCATTTTACGATCGTCAAACCAAAAAAGCAGAAAGCATTGATGTGCTGGTAGCTTCATTTGAAAAAGACGGGAATAAATATCATCCATTTCCCAACCAGAACTTTCAGTTTAGGCAAATAGTTAACGGCCAACAATCAGCCGATAATATTTTCACTGCTGAAGAATGGAACAGCTTCTCCGAAAAACAACAGCAGGATATTCTTATGGAATACCGCCTGGCTTATTGCGGTTATGGCGAAGTAAACTGGTGCGAAGCATTGGGAACCGTGCTGGCAAATGATGAAGTGGTGAATGGTGTGAGTGAACGCGGCGGTTATCCTGTTGTAAAAAAGAAATTGCGCCAATGGTACCTGCGCATTACGGAATATGCTGACCGTTTGCTGGAAGGCCTGGAAACAGTGGATTTCAGCGAAGCGATGAAGGAAATGCAAACGAACTGGATTGGTAAAAGCTATGGCGCTGAAATTGATTTTGAAATAAGCGATAGTGATAAAAAACTGCGTGTATTTACTACAAGGCCTGATACCATTTTTGGTGTTGACTTTATGGTGGTTGCCCCGGAACATGAACTGGTTGAAGAAATAACAACGCCTGAACAAAAACAGGAAGTTGAAGCATATATTAAGTGGGTTAAAAGCCGCAGTGAGCGGGAGCGCATGGCTGAAAAAGCCATCAGCGGCGCATTTACCGGTGCCTATGCCATTAACCCTTTTGATAACCGCGAAGTGCCTGTTTATATCAGCGAATATGTATTGGCGGGTTATGGCACCGGCGCTATCATGGCTGTACCCTGTGGTGATGAGCGCGACTTTCGTTTTGCCAAACATTTCGATATAGAAATAACCAATATTCTTGGTGAAGCATTTAATGGCAAAGAGGCCAACCCCACAAAAGATGCAGAACTGGAAAACAGTAATTTCCTTACCGGCATGCTGATGCGGGATGCTATAAAAGTGATTGTTCAGGAAATTGAAGACCTTGGTTATGGCAAGGCAAAAGTGAATTATAAAATGCGCGATGCGGCATTCAGTCGCCAGCGTTACTGGGGCGAACCTTTTCCTATAGTTTGGAAAGATGGCATTGCTTATCCTTTGGATGAAAGCGAATTGCCGCTGGAGCTGCCCAAAGTTGAAAATTATAAACCCGGACCTGAGGGCGAAGGGCCGCTGGCGAATGTGAAGGAGTGGGCCCTCATCCCCTTCCCTTCTCCACCTGTGGAGAAGGGTGCCTCTGTGCCTCAGGCTGATAATTCTGAAACAGGGGATTCAAAAAAATCTGACGTTCCTAAATATTCTGTTTATACGCCGATGCAGTATGAACTTGCTAAAGAGATGCGTAAGAATCATACGGAAGCAGAAGGCTTGTTATGGGAAGAATTGCGTAATAATAAGCTTGGTGTAAAATTCAGGAGACAGCATCCTGTTGATGCTTATATAACTGATTTTATTGCTTTGCACGAAAAGCTTATTGTTGAAGTGGATGGCGGCTATCATGAAAATGATGAACAAAAACAATATGACGAAAATAGAGCGAATGTTTTAAAAGAAATCGGCTTTAATATAATTCGCTTCAATAATGATGAGGTAATTAATAACATTAATAAAGTAGTAAAAAGAATAAAAGAAGAACTACAAAAAAATAAACCGTCACAAAAAAAAGCAGAGACGTCGCAAATTCCCCTCTCCACGAGTGGAGAGGGGCTGGGGGTGAGGGAAACCAACACCATGCCCGGTTACGCCGGTTCATCCTGGTATTTCTTGCGTTATATGGACCCGCATAATGATGAAACATTCTGCGATAAAAAAGCCAGCGATTACTGGAACCAGGTGGATGTATATGTTGGCGGCACTGAACATGCCGTTGGTCATTTATTATACAGCCGCATGTGGACGAAATTTTTATTTGATCTTGATTTGATAAGTTTTGATGAACCTTATAAAAAATTGTTGAACCAGGGGATGATACAGGGAAGTTCGAGGTTTGTTTGTCGATTAGATTACTATGAACGTGGAAATGATAACAAAAATTTAGTTGAAGGGAAACAAATCTTTTTATCAAAAGGTACTGTAGATAATGATACGGATACTACTGAAAAAATTGATAGTTTATTAAGATTTGATAAAAATACACTTTCGGCCGAATACAAAAATTTAGCATCTATTAGGGTAAGTTGGTTACATGTCGATGTAAACATCGTTGATGGTGTTGAATTAAATATTGAGAAATTTAAACAGTGGCGTAACGGTGAATATGCCAATGCAGAATTTATTTTGGAAGATGGCAAATACATCTGCGGCGTTGAAACTGAAAAAATGTCCAAATCAAAATTCAACACAGTTGACCCTTCTGACTTGGTAGATAAATATGGCGCTGATACTTTCCGCATGTATGAAATGTTTTTGGGCCCGGTAGAACAAAGCAAACCCTGGGATACAAAAGGCATTGAAGGTGTGCATCGCTTCTTAAGAAAATTCTGGCGTTTATTTTATAAGGAGGGTGCTACAGCTCCCTCTCCTTTGGAGAGGGCGGGGGGAGAGGCCGCCACTGATGCGGAATTAAAAATCCTGCATAAAGCCATCAAAAAAATTGAAGAAGATACAGAGCGTTTTTCTTATAATACGGCTGTTTCTGCTTTCATGGTTTGCACCAACGAACTGGCAGATTTAAAATGTCATAAGAAAGAAATATTGCAGCCATTGGTCATTATGTTATCTTCTTATGCGCCGTTTATTGCAGAAGAATTATACCATGCTTTAGGCAATGAAGGAAGCGTTTTGGATGCCGCATACCCAACTTTTGAAGCAAAGTATTTGGTTGAATCATCGAAAGAATATCCCATCAGCATAAATGGTAAATTGCGCACCACCATCAATATATCTTTGGATGCTTCCCAGAAAGAAGTGGAAGCAATTGTGCTGCAAAACGATGTTGTACAAAAGTGGCTGGATGGTAAAGAACCAAAGAAGATCATCTTTGTAAAAAACAGGATGGTGAATGTTGTTATCTAATTGTGGGCAGCGAATTTTATTAGCGCTTTATTTCTTGTTCGCTGCTTATCAAAACATATTGCATGCCCGTTATAGGTTTAATTCGTGAAGGAAAAGTTCCTGCTGATAATCGTGTTGCACTTACGCCCGCACAATGCCGGTGGCTTTTAAAGAACACTGATTTTAAAATTTTTGTACAACCTTCTTCAACGCGCTGTTTCAGCGACAATGAATATGAGCGTTCGGGCGCTGTGTTACAGGAAGACCTTTCCAACTGCGATCTTTTATTAGGCATTAAAGAAGTGCCGGTAAACATGCTGCTGGCCAATAAAACCTACATGTTTTTTTCCCATACCAAAAAAATGCAACCCTATAATCAAAAGCTTATGCAGGCAATGGTGGAGAAGAAAATTACATTGATTGACTATGAATGCCTTGAGCATGAAGACGGCCAACGTATTATAGGCTTTGGTTTTTTTGCAGGCATTGTGGGTGCGCACAACGGGTTAATGGCTTATGGTGAAAGAACGGGGGCCTATAAATTGGGAAGGGTTTATAAACAGAAAGATTACCTCGAATTAATTCATACGTATTTTGGTTTGAAGCTGCCGCCTGTAAAAATTGCAGTAACAGGCAGCGGCCGTGTAGCACATGGCATTCTCGAAATAATGAATATAGTAGATGTTCAGGAGGTGGAGCCCGATGAATATCTAAGCAAAACTTTTTCCTATCCTGTTTATGTGCATTTAAAGGGCGCAGATTTGTACACGCACAAAGAAAAGAGAACGTATACAAGGGATGATTTTCATGCCAATCCGCAGGCGTATGAATGTTTATTCCGTTCCTATATTTCACAAACGGATATTTTAATGAACGGTATTTACTGGGATACAGCTATTCCGCGCCTGTTTGAAGCAGATGATGTTAAAGCAGAAGATTTTCGCATACAAACCATTGCAGACATCACCGATGATGCGCATGGGAGTATTCCTGTAAACCTTGGCGATTGTTCAATAGACGATCCTGTTTACGGTGTGGATAAAAGCACGCTGCAGCGTACAGCACCTTATTTAAAAACAAGTATTGATATAATGGCTGTTGGCAATTTACCTAATGAATTACCCCGCGATGCAAGCCGTTTCTTTGGCGAGCAATTAATAAAACATGTGTTGAATGATTATATAAAAGGCAGCATCGTTATTGACAATGCAACTATTCTGAAAGATGGGAAACTTACGCCGGGTTTTAAATATTTAAGCGATTATGCTTACAGTTAAATTAATGCAGGCATTGCGGGAAGTTAAATCTTCCACTCCCTAATCTCATTCGCCCATTCATGGCGGTAAGGCGTTGCAATGCGAATGTAGTTATCGGTATAACCTTCCATCATGCCATTTTTATTATGGTCTTCAAACAAAACTTTCCTGGTTTGCCCGGCATGTTGTGTCGTGAAATATTGCAGTTTCTGATAAGACAGGTTGCGCAGAATTTTATTGCGTTCATGCCTTGTATGCACCGGTACAACAGGCTCTATATCCAGCGCCTTGGTATTATCCCTTTCCGAATAAGTGAACACATGCAGGTAAGAAACATCAAGGTTGTGCAGGAATTCAAATGTTTCATTAAAGGCAGCCTCATCTTCCGAAGGAAAGCCAACGATCACATCAACACCAATGGCGCAATGTGGCATAAACTGTTTTATAACCGCTACTTTTTCTGCATACAATTCCCTGCGGTAGCGACGGCGCATCAAACCTAAAATTTTATTGCTGCCGCTTTGCAGCGGGATATGGAAATGCGGCATGAAGCGTTTACTTTCAGCTACAAACTGAATGATCTCGTTCGTTAATAAATTAGGTTCAATAGAAGAGATGCGGTAACGTTCTATGCCTTCCACATTATCTAATTCCTGTATAAGCTGGTAAAAATCCTGCGTGTGTTTTTCACCATTAGGGCCTTTTCCAAAATCGCCGAGGTTTACACCGGTCAATACAATTTCCCTTACACCTTTTGCTGCCAGCGTTTCCGCATTGCGGATAACATTATCAATACTGTCGCTGCGGCTTTTGCCCCGCGCCATAGGAATGGTGCAGAATGAACAATTATAATCGCAGCCATCCTGCACTTTTAAAAAAGTTCTTGTTCTGTCGTTTACAGAAAATGAAGTGTTGAAACCTGTAATGGCTTCAATATCGCAACTGCATATTTTAGCCGAATCATTTTTATGCAGGTCTTTTAAATGTTGTGTGATATTAAATTTTTCGGCGGCGCCCAGCACCAGGTCAACACCGGGTATTTCTGCAATTTCTTTTGGTTTTAGCTGGGCATAACAACCGGTAATTACCACCAAACTTTCCGGCGCTTTGCGCTGAATCCTTCTCACAATCTGCCGGCATTCTTTATCAGCATTATCAGTAACGGAGCAGGTGTTGATAACATACACATCGGCATTATCATCAAAATCTTTTTTCTCAAAACCATCTGCTTCCAATAACCTTGAAAGCGTGGATGTTTCTGAAAAATTCAGCTTGCAGCCCAATGTATGAAATGCTACCGAACGCCGTTTTTGCATAAGCGTGCAAAGATACGGTTTGCATATTTTTGGCAATTACCCCAATTGAATTTAAAGGTTCAGTTTAACAAACACAATGCTTTTGCATGGGTTCAAAAAACTTAATACAGCAGCCTGTAACATTTTTAGGAGCAAGTACGTAACTGTACACAAGGTGTTCATTTTCGAACACTCTGCGTATTTAGTATTTGCTGAAATACTTGCTGCACAAGTATTTTGGCTTTGGCATAGTGGTTGAAAAATAGATAAGCGGCCTATCCAAAACGGAAAGGGTTGTGAGCTGCTACATAATATAAACAACATTAAATAATCACGGTCTAAAAAGTCCTTTCCTCAAGGAGAGGATTCAGGAGAGGCTTCTTATGTTTAGGAATTATTTAAAAATTATCTTCAGAAACTTCAGCAAGAATAAAACGTTTTCGTTTATCAATATTATTGGCCTTACCATAGGCCTTACAAGTTGCCTGCTAATAGCACTATATATACAGCAGCAATTGAGTTTTGATAAATTTCAGAAGAATGGCGACCGCATTGCCCGTGTAATTATGGGATACAGTTTTGAGGGCAGCGATGCGGGTAATAAAGGCAATTACACCAGTGTTCGCGTGCCGGTGGTAATGAAACAAAATTTTCCCGAAGTAAAGGATGCGGTGATAATGACGAACAGTAAAAAGATCATCCGTTATAACAACAGCCTTGTTACGGAAAATAATTTCATGTATGCCGATTCCTCTTTTTTCAACCTGTTCAGTTTTGATTTATTAGAGGGCAATAAGAACACGGCGCTGACGGAGCCTTACAGTGTTGTGCTCACGCAATCAAGCGCAAAAAAATATTTTGGTAATGCAGACCCGGTGGGTAAAACGTTGCAGCTTTCAGGCGACAGTAATTTCTATAAAATAACGGGCCTGGTTGCCGACTGCCCGGCCAATTCGCAAATACAGTTTGACTTTATTGCTTCTTTTTCAACGTTCGGCATGTCGAAGGAGTATTATAGCACTTACTGGAACGCCAATTATACAACCTATCTTCTTTTGCATGATAAAAAATCCATTAGCACATTGCAGGCCAAGCTGCCTGCATTTATGAAAAAAGAAATGGAAGGCCAGCATGCTACTGTAAATTTTTATCTCGAACCTTTCAATAAAATTCATCTTTATTCCCCGTACGATGCTTTTGCACCCAATGTGAGTATAACTTACATATATATATTAGCCGGCGTGGCCCTGCTTATTTTGGTTATTGCCTGCTTTACTTATATCAATCTCAGCACAGCAAGATCGGTTGAACGTGCCAAAGAAGTAAGCATACGTAAAGTGGCCGGCGCACAAAAAAATCAAATATTCTGGCAGTTTATTGGCGAATCGGCGGTTGTATGTTGTATTGCTGTTTTGCTGGGTTTAACCTGTGCCGCTTTGTTGCTGCCTTCTTTCAGCCAGCTTACCAATCAGCAGTTGCAACTATCTTCATTATTATCCTGGCCTATACTTGCGGTTGCGGTGCTCATTATTGCCGTTGTAAGTTTTGCCGCGGGCAGTTATCCTGCGCTGGTTTTATCATCTTTTCAGCCGGCAAGGGTTTTAAAAGGCGCTTTTAAAAACGCAGCATCGGGTCAATGGTTAAGAAAATCGCTGATTATTTTCCAGTTTGTAATTTCTGTTTTCCTGATCGTGTCCACATTCATTATTCAGCAGCAATTATATTATATCCAGCATAAAAAACTGGGTTACGACCGGGAGCATGTTTTGGTACTTCCGGTTAGTTATGGCCCTAAAAATGTTGATTTAATTAAAACTGAATTTAAGCAGAACATAGATGTAAAAAACGTTTCACTTTGCTACAATACGCCGGTAAGCATTTTGGGCGGTTATAACATGAGCAAGCCTGAAATGCCTGAAAATGCACAGATAGCCGTAACTGCCAACCCGGTTGATAACGAGTTTATACCTGCAGCAGGTTTACAGTTAATTGCCGGGGAAAACCTTACAACGCAGGACTTAAAAGATGTGTCGGATGAAGATGAGGATGCGCAGCCAGTCTTTCATTTCATAATAAATGAATCAGCTGCAAAGCAGTTAGGCTGGACGCCGCAGGAAGCTGTTGGCAAAAAAATGTTTCTCGACAAATCGAGGCCGGGTTATGTGAGAGGTGTGGTAAAGGATTTTAATTTTCAATCACTGCGTAACCCTATCAAACCCGTGGTACTTTTTCCAAGCCCTTATGGCAATACTTTAATGGTGAAGATAACCGGCAACCACATTCCGCAAACGATTTCCTTTTTGCAGGAAAAATGGAAAACGCTTGTGCCCGACAGACCTTTTGAATACAGGTTTTTAGACGATGATTACAACAAGCTTTATCAAAATGAATTAAGGCTTGGAAAGATAATGAACATATTTGCCTCCATAGCCATTATACTTGCCTGCATTGGCCTGTTTGGATTGTCGGCTTATTCCGCACAGCAGCGGGTTAAGGAAATTGGCGTGCGTAAAGTGCTTGGTGCAACGGTAAGTAACATTGTTTTTGTGTTATCAAAAGATTTTATAAAGCTTGCGTTCATTGCTGCATTGATTGCTTTTCCTATTGCATGGTGGGCTATGCATAGCTGGCTGCAGCGTTATGAATACCGCATCAGCATTGAATGGTGGGTATTTGTTGTTACAGCCCTGGCAACATTATTAATAGCATTGTTAACGGTAAGTTTTCAGGCTGTGAAAGCCGCGTTGAGCAACCCGGTGAAGAATTTGAGAACGGAATAGATGGCGCGGCTCCAAAGAGGCTATTTTCCTTATGTAATTATAAACTTCACATAGGTTGTTTATCTTTAAACGCTTATGTACAATGTTCCATATTTCAAGGCGGCAAACCATAAAGATATAACTGATTTTATGCACGCACATCCTTTTATTATTTTGTGCGGTTGCAATAAAAATAACCAGCCCGCTGCCACACACATTCCCGTATTAATAGAAGAAAGAGATGGTAAAATATTTTTGCAGGCGCATGTAATGCGTAAACAGAAACATACATTGGCTTTTGAAGAAAATTCCAATGTGCTGGCTATATTTTCAGGCGCCCATAGTTATGTAAGTGCGAGCTGGTATGAAAAAAAAGATGTTGCCAGCACCTGGAATTACCAGGCTGTACATGCCGGCGGCATACTGCATTGGAAGGATGATAAATTTCTTTATACACTGCTTGAAAAGCTTACCGCGAATTTTGAAGCAAATCCGCATTCGCCGGCGCTGGTTGGAAAGATAGATGAAGGATATATGCATACCATGATGAAAGCCATCGTGTCTTTTGAAATAGAAATAACATCAGTTGAACATATATTTAAGCTGAGCCAGAACCGCGATGAAAAAAGTTATGAAAATATAATAGGACGTTTAAGCGATGGCGATTCTGATGCAAAAGCAATTGCTGAAAGAATGAAAGAAAATAAAGCCAATGTTTTCAGGAAATAAAATCAACAACAGTAATCATGCCCTGTAATATTTACACATATACCAGCAATGCAATCAATCATCAATAAAAATTAATTTTGCTTTAATGAACCGCACTCAACTCATCGAACAAGTCAAAGCAAAACAATCTTATTTATGTGTTGGCCTCGATACTGATGTTGCAAAAATCCCCGGGCATCTTCAAGCGCAGCCGGAGGCCGTATTGCAATTCAATAAAGCCATTATTAATGCTACAAAAAACTATTGCGTTGCCTATAAAATAAATACCGCCTTTTATGAAGTATATGGCTTGAAAGGCTGGGAAATACTGGAAGAAACGCTGGCCTATATTCCATCAACACATTTCACCATTGCTGATGCAAAGCGCGGTGATATTGGCAATACCTCTGCCCAGTACGCCAGAACTTTTTTTGAAACGTACAGGTTTGATGCGGTAACCGTTGCGCCTTATATGGGTGAAGACAGCATCCGGCCTTTTCTTGAATATAAAGATAAATTCACCATTGTGCTTGGCCTCACTTCCAATAAAGGTGCCGGCGATTTCGAGTATCTTAAAACCAGTGCAGGCAATTATTTTTATGAGGAGGTGATCAGCAAAATTTCAACCTGGGGCACACAGGAAAATTTAATGTTTGTAGTGGGTGCCACGCAGGCAAAGGAACTGGAAAAAATACGTAAGATTATTCCTGGTAATTTTTTACTGATACCTGGTGTTGGCGCGCAGGGGGGTAGCCTGGAAGATGTAAGCAAATATGGGATGAATAAAGACTGCGGGTTGCTTGTGAATGTTGGCCGGTCAATCCTTTATGCTTCAGCGCAGGAAGATTTTTCCGAAGCTGCAACCACTATTTCCAGAGAATACCAGCAGCAAATGGCGGATTACCTGGAAACTTATTTATCAGTTTAAATACGCTGTGGCCTGATAGTTTCGATTGTTGCTATCGGTCTGACGCTTTGAAGCGTCTGGCTGCGTTATATAATTTTTTGCCTGCTGCTGCAATTCATACATCAAAATCATCAATTCATAACAACTGCGGGGCAATTTGTGTTACTGCCGGCAACGGAGTAATATAAAAGATGGTAATTTGTATAAATGAAACCGGGCATGATGATTTCCTCACACACGGAGAATGTATATAGCGAGGTTCCATGATACCATTGAAAAATCAAACTTGTGCGAATGAAAATTACACTGCCGTATTATACCAGCAAAGACTACGTAATTATGACGTGGACAATGCTGCCGTTTGTGGTGGTATTAAACATCCTCATTTTTGGTAAGCAGTATTTTAGTGGTATTGGCATCTTCTTTCTTGCAACGCTTATTTCAAGTTGCGTAATTTGTATAGATTTTATTATATGCGGCAGCATTGCGGTAATGCTCAAGCGAAGGCTTCCGCTTGATGTACAGGTTAAAAAAAGGCTTGCTATCATGATAATTGTTTTTATCATTATTTCAGGCCTGGTTCTTTATGCGCTTTTTTCCGGTTATGAGCTTATTCATTTTTATGGATACAGGTTTAACCAAAGCGGTTTTACCCTGGCTTATATATGTATGGGCATTTTAAATATTTTTCTCACGCTTTTGCACGAAGGAGTGGCCAGGTTTGAAAAATGGAGGGCCAGTATTCTTGAAACAGAGACCTTAAAAAAAACAGTAAAGCAGGGCCAGCTCTTAGGCTTGAAAAGCCAGGTAAACCCACATTTTTTGTTTAACTGCCTTAACTCTTTATCAAGCCTTATTAATGAAGAGGGCAATGAGGCTGAAGTTTTTTTAAACGAGATGACGAAAGTATATCGTTATATGCTGCGCAACGATGAAGACCTGCTTGTATCGCTTAAAAAAGAATTGGGTTTTATTGAATCATATTACGTGTTGTTGAAAGCAAGATACGGCGATGGTATAGCCGTATCCATACGTGTAACTAAAGAAGCCGAGAAGTGTTTACTGCCGCCACTGAGCCTGCAGGCCATATTTGAAAATGCACTCAGCCGGAATATTATTCAGAAAACATCACCTTTAAAAATAACCATACAGGCAAATGATAACAGGCAGCTTATCATTAAAAATAATATCCAGCTTAGAACGGTAACGAATGCATTTGATTATGAGTCTGGGCTGGATAACCTGGTAAGTAAATACAGGCTGCTTAACCAGGGCGATTTGATTATTGCAGATATGGCGAATGAACGCATGATACAATTGCCTCTAATTAACAGTGAAGCGGAGGTAATGGCATGAGCATTTATGCACCAACACGAAGGGAATGGAGGAGTTTTTTTATACTCATGCCTGTAATTGATATAATTACGCTTTACATAATGTATGGCGAAAGTATATGGATGCGATATGATGCATTCGCAGTTGTTTTCTGTATTAATTTTTTAATAGGAACGGCTACTTTTTGGCTGAATGTGATTGTGATGCATGAAATTCAGTTGGCGTTGCCCGATTTGAAACAAACCGTTAAGCGGGTTGCATTTATTGTAGGCGCACACATTATTATAGCCATAGCTGTTTATACACTTGTGTTTAATGTGTATGATGCTTTTTCGCTGTTTGGATTTGAGAAAGATTTACAGCAGCTAAACCTGTCTATATGGATTGTAATTGCGCTGGTAATGCTTTCGGATACGTTATGGGAATCAGATTTTATTTATAAAAAATATAAAGAAAGCATTATTGAAAAAGAGGAAATGCAGCAGTTGAATATTCAGCAGGAGTTTGATGCATTGAAAAGCCAGGTAAACCCGCATTTCCTTTTTAATTGTTTCAATACTTTATCATCTTTAATTAATGAAGACAGGCCGCAGGCCGAAGTTTTTTTGAATGAGTTGAGCAAGGTTTACCGTTATTTATTACGCAATAATGAAGACAGCTTATCAACATTAAAAGATGAACTTAATTTTATTCAGTCGTTCTATAAGCTTTTAAAAACGAGGCACGGCGATGCTATTGAATTACAGGTAGAGGTTGACCGGAAATACTATAATTATTTACTGCCTTCGCTGAGCCTGCAATTGCTGGTGGAAAATGCCGTGAAGCATAATATCGTGTCGAAAAGCCAGCCACTGGTTATAAATGTTTTCAGTACGGAAGGCAACCGGCTTGCTATTCATAACAACCTTCAGCCCAAGAATATCAAAATGCCTTCCAATAAAATAGGACTGGCAAATATCAGGTCGAAATATGAGCTATTAAATATCAGCGGTTATGAAGTATTGCACGACGGAAAAAATTTTACGGTAGTGTTGCCGTTGATATGGAATAATACAGGCGATATGAAATTTAGTTTTATAAACAGAAGCAGTAAAACAAATATTGATTAACTAAAAAATGAATAACATGAAAATATTGATAGTGGAAGATGAAGAACTTGCCGTTAAAAAATTAAAGAAAACATTAAGTGATGTAGATGACGGTGCAGAAGTTGTTGGCATTGCCGACAGCATAAACGGTACGGTTGAATGGCTGCAAAATAACCCTGCGCCGGACCTTATTTTAATGGATATTGAACTGAGCGATGGCCAAAGTTTTGAAATATTCAGCCGGGCAGAAGTGAGAAGCGCCGTTGTATTTACAACCTCTTATGATGAATATGCCTTAAAAGCCTTTAAAGTAAACAGTATAGATTACCTGCTGAAACCCATACAGAAAGAAGACCTTGCATCTGCATTAAAAAAATACAGGCAGATGAAGCAACTGTATAAAGATGACGATACAAAGCCAGCTTTAAGCGTGGATGCCCTGGTAAAAGAATTGCAGCAAAAGCTGCAGCCTAAAGAATATCGGAAAAGGTTTTTGGTAAAGCATGGCCAAAAGCTTGTTTCAATTGATGTGGATGAGATTGCTTACTTTTTCAGCGACGGCAGGCTGAACTTTTTTAAAACAGATGATAACCGCAAATTTGTGGTGGACTATACAATGGATGAACTGGAAGATATGCTCGACCCTCAACAATTCTTTCGCATAAGCCGTGCCTTTTATGTTGCTGTAAAAAGCATAAGCCAGATACATGATTACTTTGGTAACCGTTTGTTGCTGCAGTTAAAACCTGCTGTTGATAAAGAAGCTATTGTAAGCCGCGAAAAAGTTTCAGATTTTAAAAGATGGATGGGGAAATAATCAATCAATATTGTTTCAGTTAAGAATACTCAATTTTCAATAGACTGGTTAATATTATAAACGTATTGGCTCAACAATCAATAATTATAAAATACCAATCAGTTGTTATCCTTTATTGAGTGTAAAACCAATGGTCGTTCCCACATCTTCTTTACTGCGCACATGAATACTTTGGCCATGCGCTTCAATAATATGTTTGCATATAGCAAGCCCTAACCCGGTACCACCGGCATTACGGCTGCGGCCTGTATCCGTTCTGTAAAAGCGTTCAAAAATCCTTGATAAATGTTGTTCGGCTATACCAATGCCATCGTCTGAAATTTCAATCAATACATGCTGTTCATCTGTATTATAAATGCCGGCCGTTACATGCCCGTCGGTCTTTCCGTATTTAATTGCATTATCAATAAGGTTAATTAAAACACGAACAATTTTTTCTTTATCGGCAAATACTTCAACCGGTTGCTCACATCCTTTTTTAATGCTGCAATGAATATTTTTTTCACCGGCTTTTCTTGAAAGCGTTTCAAACGCTTCGCGTATAATTTCCTGTATAATAAATTTCTTTTTATGCAATAACTGTTCGCCGCTTTCGAGTTTTGTTATTTCGTCAAGATCATGCATCAGGTCAACCATGCGGCTTACATTCCGGGAAGTGTTTTCAAGAAATCTTTTGGTTACAGAAGGGTTTTCCAATGCGCCGTTAAGCAGGGTATCAACATAACCCTGTATGGCAAATATTGGCGTTTTTATTTCGTGCGCGAGGTTTTGTAAAAATTCGCGGCGGTAACGTTCATTGTTTTTAAGATCATCTATTACTGCTGCCTGCTGTTCCGCCCATTTTTCAACATCGCTGTTTACTTCTTCAATACTTTTTTTAGGCAGGATATATTTCTGATAAATCTCTTCCCGTTTATTGGCTTTTGTTTGATAGATATATTTATAAATAACTTTTATTTTCCTGTAAATAAATTTATTTAAAACAAAGCGGATAAGAAAGAACGAAAGTATAAATATAATTACCAGTGCAATAAGGGCATCTATCCATTTTAAACTGATGATGTAAAAAGCAACGCCTACCGGAACTGATAAACATACAGCCGTGAAAAAAGAAAGATTATCCGGCGAAATATTTTTGGTATTAAACATGCATTATCACCTTTTCTTTTTCAAAGGTACACATTGGGTAGCAGGCCTCAGGCGGGGATATTATATTTTGCTCAGGCTGGGTTCCGGCTCGTATTCAAATTTATAACCCACGCCTTTAATTGTGCTGATACAGTTCACGCCAAGCTTCTGCCGTATTTTTCTTATGTGCACATCAATGGTTCTGTCGCCCACAATTACGTCGTTACCCCACACCTGTTCCAGTATTTCATTGCGCAGGAAAACCCTTCCCGGTTTGGTTGCAAGCAGGTGCAGTAATTCAAATTCTTTTTTAGCGAGTATTACAGAAACGCCGTTTACAGCAACCGTATATTTTGTGGCATCAATGGTAATGTTGCCTGCGGTTATAATATTGTTTTCTTCTGTTTGTGTTCTCCTGAATAAAGCGCTTACCCTGCTCAATAAAATTTTAGGGCTTACGGGTTTGGTTATAAAATCATCAGCGCCTGAATCAAGCCCTTTAATATGTGAGCCTTCGTCGCTTAATGCCGTTAACAAAATTATAGGAGAGTCTTTAAACTTCGGTTGTGAACGCAATGCCCTGCAAACTTCAATTCCATTTTTATAAGGCATCATAATATCCAGTATAAACAAATCAGGATTTACCAGCTTTGCTTTTTCCAATGCATCATTTCCGTCCTTTGCCGCATAAACAGTGTAGCCTTCTTTTGTGAGATTATAAGAGATTATTTCAAGAATATCCGGCTCGTCATCGGCTATTAAAATAATTCTGTCTTTCGGGTCCATTAACACAAAGTTTACACAAAAATAACCTGCACTTTCACAATCTGGCGCATTTACATTATTATCTTATTGTTAAGGGTATGGCATAATATTAGCCATAAATTTGCATAATTCACTTTAATAAATATTACGGCTGTTTAAGGGATATGAAAATGAGTATGATTAAACTGAAAAAAGCTTACCTGCTTTTAATTTTCGTTTTTGGATTGTCGGGTTTTGCGGTTGCACAATCTGCTGCCAGGCCAGATATTCCGCTGGTACGGGTTTATTTTCATGAGAAGATTGACAGCACGCAAAAGCTGATAAGAAAACTGGATGGCAAAAATGATGAATTTTTTAAACCCGCAGATAATGAAGACCTGAATAACCGGCTTGACAAGGCATTGACTGAACGGGTTGATTCCATACAAGACGCAATAGAATCCAGTAAGATTGCGGATAACAATGATAAAATACGTTACCTGCGCGGGCTGAATGAAGCATTGCAGCGTTTTTACATTGGGTTCAAATATCAAACGGTTAAATCGCCTGTTTTGCTGGAAGTAGTATCTGGTTATAAAAACTGCATGGTGCTGGATCAGAAGAAGCAATCCATCTTCCCGGAAATAAAAAGGCACAGTTACGATGCCGGCGATATATTAGTGAACGCTTATGCTTTTAATAACAATGAGGGATTGCAGGCATCGAAAGATTTTTTAACGCTGAAGGTTTGTCATGAACATCCGGATCGCATGATGACGATACTCAGCAAGAACCCCGATTTTCCATATACCGACAGTTTAATAGTAGTAGCCGCCCACACCCGGCCCGATGACTTATATACATATGCTGCTGCCTATAATAAATTTGCAGAACGCATTCGTAACAGCCCTGATAGCCTTGTTCAGCTTATTGTGCGTATTTCCAAAATGCCCACAGGCCGAATGTTTTTTCCTTTTCTTGATAACCTTTCTAAGAATAAAATAAGTTTTGATGAAGTTGAAACTGCTTTAAAGGATGATGAAAAATATTATTCGCTGCTTGTAAAAACTGAAATTGATTATGCTGACCGGGTGCGCCGCCGCGATACGCCGCTTTCCATTATTGCATTAAGACGCAAACTTGCTGATAAAGCTTCGGAAGTGTATGTAAATGTTATTAATGGTTTGCATGAATCGCCTGATAACATTCGTTTTCGCAAAATTGCAAATCTTTCACCGGAGGAATTGTATTATCTCGCCGTAATGACGGAAGATGTGATTTATACGAGCAGTTATACGCATGGTGTTTATCCGTTTATCTGGAAAAAAATGAAGACGGCCAAAGGCGGCGACAGCCTTTTGTTGAGCGTGAAGTTTGACTATTTCAGGAAGTGGGTTAAGATGGCTGCCAATTATAACACGCTTGATGATTTTTTAAAACGGATGGATAAGGGCAATGCCCAAATTTTAATGAAGGCTTTTGTGAATGGGCTTGAAAAATCTGCAACGCTTGAAGACGCGGTAGATGTGGCCGATTCTTATGCCAGTATTAATGATAAAGCCATACAGAGCCTTGTTATGAACCAGGTAAAAAATAACCTGCTGCAGGCAAATCAAACGGGCAATAAAAAAGCAGAAAATATTTATGATATTTTAAATACACTGTTCCTCTCTATCGATTCATCCAATCATATTGACCTTTCTGAAAGGTTAGGCATTCCGCCCATATATTTTATGCCGAATAAAGATATGCGGGATGCAAAGGGACGGATTATAATACAGCAGTTTTTTTACGGCGATGAAGACGGAAGAACATTCTTCCCGATGTTTATAAACAGCTTCAGAAATGTCAACTGGAAAATGCAATCCAATAACCAGTGGGTAACCATATCTTCCACCAAAGGCGTTCCTGTAACGATTTATACAAACAAACCTTTGGATGAGAAGCAGGGGCTTGATGCACAGGCGCAGGGAGCATTAAACCAGTATTTGTATGATAATGATTTAAACCCCACGATGGTTATTCATCGCGGGCACAGTTATTGGCTGCCTTCCACATTAGATCAGTTAAATGATTCTGCGAGGCTGGTTATGCTTGGCAGTTGCGGTGCTTATCAAAACCTGAGTAAGGTATTGCAGATTTGCCCGACAGCCCAAATTATTTCCTCAAAGCAAACGGGTGCAGGCAATATAAACCAGCCAATGATCAATACTATTATTGATGAATTAAGACAAGGCAAAGACCTTAACTGGCCGGTGATATGGAAACGTTTCGGCGTTTTATTTAATCACGGGGATTTATTTAATGATTATATACCACCTTACAGAAACCTTGGCGCCGTATTTATTATGGCTTACCAGAAAGAAGTGATGAATGAAGAAGATTAAAAAGCTTGTTCGTTAAGTCGCTTAATGCTTCAGTGTTTTTGTGGTTGAAAAATTTAACCAGGACGAGGCATTGATGCATTTCCATCAGCGCCAATTGTAATAATCCGCTCACTTTGCAGGTAATTAAGCACAAACCACAGCTTTTCTTTTTTTATATGCCGGTGATTGTCCAGGATATTTTGAATAGAAGTGCCGCCGTTATTAATGGTGCTTAATATCTTTTCTTTAATTAAAATAAATTCCTGTTCGTTTATTTCGCCGGATTTTCGTTTCAAGCAATTATCGCAAATTCCGCAATCGTTTATTTCAACATCGCCAAAATAACTGCCAATAAATTTGCTCCTGCATACTTGCGTTTCCCTCATAAACAGCAGCATTGTTTCAACGCGTTTTGTAAAATCGGTTTTGCGCTGTTTATATCTTTCATAGTCTATAACAAGATATTGCGCCGGCGCTCTGTTTGTAATAAAATATATTTGCGGTGTATCTTTTTGCGGCGTATAATCAATTATATGAAAAGACTGAAGCTGTTGTAATTGCTGCTTTACATCTTCAACCGAAGTTTTGGTAAGCCTTGCAACTAATTTTTCACTGATGGAAACTTTATTATCATAAATGCCTTCATACGTTCTCAGCAAACATTTGATTACGGGCTCTAGTTGCGGATGCATATTTTCAAAATCAAACAATAATTCTTTTGGTGCAATAAATTCAATGGTTGAAGCAATAAAAACTGTTTCATTAAAGTTTATGTAACCTTCCTGTTCCAGCATTTTCAACGTGCTCGTGGCAGCGAATGCATCAAGCTGAAAATTCTTAATGAATTCATTTAAATTGAAATTATAATAATTGCCTTCGCCAATGCCAACGGGTATTTGCAGGTAATCAACAAGGCATTGATAAATTCTTTTAATTTCTTTTATAGGCGGGAAATGCAGTTCCGGCAAATGTTTCAGCTCTTTTTCGTCTTCCGGGCTATACAATAAAACGGCATACGATTTTTTGCCATCACGCCCTGCACGGCCTGCTTCCTGGTAATAGCTTTCCAAACAATCAGGCATATTGTAATGAATAACAGTCCGCACATCAGGCTTATCAATACCCATCCCAAAAGCATTAGTGCAAACCATTACACGAATGTTGTTATCTATCCAGGCCTGTTGCTTTTCACTGCGCATTTCATACGATAAACCGGCGTGATAAAAATCTGCATTAATATTTTGGAGGCGTAGCAGTTCCGTAATTTTCTTTGTGAGTTTGCGGCTCTTGCAATACACAATGCCGCTGCCTTTTACATTGTTTAAAACCTCCATGGCTTTGTTTATTTTGCTGTCAACCTTAAATACAGAATAAGAAAGATTGTTACGGTGAAATGACTGCCTGTAGATTAATGCATCTTTTAATTTCAGTTTATCTTTTATGTCTTCCAAAACTGCAGGCGTAGCCGATGCTGTTAAGGCAAGTAAAGGCGCGTCTATAATTTCCCTTAATGCTGCAACCCGTAAATAAGATGGCCGGAAATCATAGCCCCATTGCGATATGCAATGTGCTTCATCAACAGCAATTAAATTGATGTTTAATGCCGGCAAAAATTCTTTAAAGAACCTGCTTTGCAAACGCTCGGGTGAAACATACAGGAATTTATAATCGCCATGGACAGCATGCTGCAAGGCTTGTTTTACTTCTGAAAAAGTTAAACCGCTGTGCAAGGCAAATGCGGGGATATTTTTCTTTTCAAGATTAGCTGCCTGGTCTTTCATTAAGGCTATCAGCGGGCTTATTACGAGGCATAGACCTTCATTCATCAATGCGGGAATTTGATAGCATACTGATTTGCCGCCGCCGGTTGGCAATAAAGCAATTGTATCTTTTTTGTTTAAAACAGCTTGAATGATGGCTTCCTGCTGCGGGCGAAAAGATTCATAGTGCCAGTATTGCTGAAGGATAGAAAGGGGAGAAGGCATGTGCATTTAATAAGCTTCATCATCAAGGCCAATTATTGTAAAGACGACAGGGTTGTAGTAACTTAAATCAAGAATACGTCTATCGCAAACAAACCCTGAAAGAATATTGGCCATGCAGATTATTTTTTTAAAATTACTCAAATCACACAACTTTCTTCCAGTTCAGCCTTACGGAGTTTATGGCCAGCACCACATCGCTTAAGCCCATTACCAACGCCCCGAATGTTGGCGTTAAAAAACCAAACGCAGCCACCGGAATAGCAACAACATTATATAAAAATGCCCAGAATAAATTTTGCTTGATGGTAATGTAAGTATGTTTCCCTAAACCTAATGATAACGGTAAATTTTTCAACCCGTTATTCATTAAAACCACCTGTGCGCTTTGCACGGCAATGTGTGAGGCATCGCTTAATGATATACCCACAGATGCCTTTGCCAATGCCGGTGCATCATTAATGCCATCGCCCACCATTGCAGTGGGTGCAATGGCATTCAGTTTTGCAACGCATTCTGATTTTTGTTCCGGCGTTTGCTCTGCAATCACTTCATCAATGCCTAATTGAGCTCCCACGGCTTCGGTTTTATCTTTCCCGTCACCGCTTAATAAAATTGTTTTTATATTTTTTGAATGCAGCATTGCAATTACATCTTTCGCTTCCTGTCTTATTTCATCAGCTACATCAATCCATCCTATGAGTTCATTATTGCGAATGATATAAACATTATGCGAAGCGTCGTTTGTTAAATGCTTTGCTGTATTATAAGAACCTGCAATATAGGTGCTGCCATTAAGCCCGGCTGCCTTCATACCTAAACCTTTCACTTCATCAATATTGCTCCACTTTATCTCATTAGGTGTTTTCCATAATGCACTTATGCTTTTTGCAATAGGATGATTGGAGAATTTTTCCAGCGAATAGGCTATGCGTTTGCCCTGTTCCTCATCAATGAAAAATTTATACCTGGTAATGGTGAATTTACCGGTTGTGAGCGTGCCGGTTTTATCAAATATTACCTGTCGAATATTGTTAAACACTTCCAGGCTTCTTGCATTTTTAAACAATACACCGTTGCGTGCTGCCCTGCCCAGGCCCACAGCAATGGCTGCGGGCGTGGCCAAACCCATTGCGCAAGGGCAGGCAATAACCAATACGGCGATGCTTCTTAATAAACTTGCACTTGCTGCGTGATTGCCTAAAAAATAATTGGCTAAAAATGTAATAACGGCAATGCTTAAAACCACGGGCACGAATACAGCGCTTATTTTATCAGCAAGCTGTTGCACAGGTGGCTTTTCTGTTTGCGCATCCCGCACCATTCTTAAAATGTTACTCAATACAGTGTCTTTGCCAACGGCTGTAATCTTTGCTTTGAGCGTTCCGCTTTCAACAGAGCTTCCGCCAATTAATTTATCATGAAGGTTCTTCTCCACAGGTACACTTTCACCAGTAAGCAAAGCTTCGTTTACACTCGCTTCGCCCCAGGTAATAAGAGCATCCATTGGCACAGGTTCTCCTGTTTTTATTAATACAGTATCGCCCACTTTAAGCTGCGTGTTTTCTATATGAATGGTCTGTTCCTGCCCGCTTTCATCCCGCACAATTTTATTAGCCATTGTTTTTTGGGTAATGGCGAGCTTTTTAAGAGCTGACTGTGTTGTTTGAACAGATTTATCTTCCAGCCAGTTGCCCATAAAAACAAGTGTGATAATAGTGGCCGTGGTTTCATAAAACATAAACTGTCCAGGCTGCCCTGTTATCGTGCCATATAAGCTATAAGCGAATGATGCAATGGAACCAATGGAAACCAATACATCCATGTTCGGTACGCCGCCCAGCAAGCTCCTTATGCCGCTTTTACCAAAATATAACATGCCCACAATGAAAACCGGCAACGTCAATCCTAATTGCACATATTCATTCATTAAAAAAGATATATGCACGCCAAGCATGTGCAGGAATAGAGGCGCTGCAAATACGAGGCAGAAAATAAAACGCCGGAAATTATTGCCAAGCAATTTTTTGGACTTGTCTTCATGCATATGCATGTGATCATGTTCTTCATGCATATGGTGATGCTCTTCAGGCACCACTTCGTAACCCAGGCGTTCTATGCCCCTTTTTATTTTTTCTTTCGGGATGCTGGCATCTTTATCAAAGCTCACGTCTCCGCCTATAAAATTCACCTTTATATTTTGCAAGCCTTCCTTTTCGAGGTATTTATTAATGGACAGGGCGCAATTGGTGCAGCTCATCCCCTTTATTTTCATGTTCACTGTTTCCATACAAAAATTTATATAAGCACTTATACATTGCAAAATTACCAAGCTTGCTTTTCATCATAAAAAATATAAAATCAACCATGTTGCATTTTGAAGTTGGATAAAGGGCCGGCACTTGCATTTTACAAGTTGTATAAAGTAAACCGTTGGCAAACGAATGCAGGGTAATGGAAAGAGATTGTATTACAAGAAGCTGCATGAATTATTCACGATGCAGCCTTGCTGACAAATCTTTAAAAATCCATTCAACATTTTCACCGGTATCTACAATTGAATTTAGCGCTTAGGTGTTGCGCATCCTGCAGAAAGGCTTGTTTAGCCCTTTGGATTTTGAAAAACTATCGTAATCGTGCCAGTTTGTACAGCAGTTCCTTTATTGAATTTAAGCTGGTATGCACGTTTTACGGCAATGCTGTTTAAATCGGCAAAGGGGCTGCCGGGTTTAACTTTTGCGTTGGTAACAGTGCCGTTTTCATCCACAGTAACATCCACAGAAACTTTACCGCCGTATTTATACTGGTCCTGGAAACGTGCCCCGCCAGCCAGCCGCCTGCCCTGCAGGCCCCTGCTTATGCTTATACCAGCGCTGCCGGTTCCGCCATTGCCGGTGTAGCTGTCGCTGTTTACATTGCCGTTAGCTTTACCCTGGTCGCCTTTGCCGCCGGCAATACCCTGGTTACTGCTTTTGGTATAACTGTCCGCATTATTGCCGCCACTGTTTTTGCTGCTGCCACCTGCATATACAGCCTTTGGTTTGGGTGGCGCCGGTGTTGGGTTTGTGACCGGTTTTGTTGCGGCCTTTTTAACAGGGTTGTTAACCTTTGCAACTTCCTTTTTCTTTTCGGGTTTGGGGGAAGTATGAATTACGGGTGCATCTTTTTCATCGTTGTCAGCTACTTCAGCCTGTGTTTCCGCTTCGGCCTGCTGCGATGGCGGCGGGTTATAATTGGTTTGCTGTTCTTCTGCCGGTGGGCCGGGAATCTGGGGCGGCACATCACCAAGGCCTTGATCACTGTTGCCGAGGTTTACTTCCACCCCTGTATCAGCAACCGGCTTTTGCATAACCGGCACCGACCAGCGCCATAAAACAAACAGCAAAAATAAAATGACAATTATACCAGCCGTATAAGCTAACGCCCTGATATTTTTATTTCTTTCAAAATTTAATTCTGCAATAGTTGTATGCATGTAACAAATTTATTTACAGTAAGCTTAAGCCCTTGTTATAAAGATGCTAACAGTATGTGGATTACGCAGGCCATTAATTGCTTTGATAACGCATAAATGCCCGATGAATTTTATGCTGCCTGTTAATTTTGCAGTGTAAAATTCTCTATCTACTATTCTACCTGCATTTATAAATAAAAAATTGTGAGGTCTTTATAAATGATGAGATAGTTTTGCGGCCAATATTTTTATATGCACATAAGATATAGCCAGTTTAAAGCCATGCTTGCTATTTCAAAAGCGAGTTTCCGGTCGATGCTCAGGAGCCCTTCCACGGTAATTTTCAGCATAGTATTTCCATTGGTGTTTATACTGGTGTTTGGGTTTATTGGTGGAAACAATGGCATTTCACTGGATGTGGCTTTAAATAAAAATGCAGATACATCGAATATTATTTATACGTCTATAAAAAACATTGGTAGTATTCATATTGTGCAGGAAGATAGCCTGTTGTTAAAAGAAGACCTTGAAAAGGGAAACATTACCGCCATTGTCAACATCGTTAAAAATACTTCTGAAAACCCTGAATATATAATTGAGTTGAAAAGCTCTGAAGCGGTAAACCCGCAGAATATCCAGGTGCTGCAGTCGATACTTAAAAATATCATCAGTAATATCAATGCAGAAAAATACCCGCAGGCCGAAACAATAGCCGCCGTAAGTAACACAATTGAAAAAATTCCCGGCCGTGAATACCGCCGCATAGATTTTATTTTGCCGGGCCAGTTAGGTTTTTCCCTTTTAAGCGCCGGTGTATTTGGTGTAGCTTTTTCCTTTTTTAATTTAAGACAGCAGCTTATTTTAAAACGCTTCTTTGCAACACCTATACGCCGCACCTTTATTGTTTTGGGGGAAACGCTTAGCCGGGTAATTTTTCAAATGATGACCGCCATTATTATTATAGGATTGGGCGTTTTTGCTTTTAAATTCACACTGGTAAAAGGGTTTATAACTTTTATGGAGATCATGCTGCTAAGCTTTATCTCACTTGTTGTTTTTATGGGTTTTGGGTTTATTGTAAGCAGTGTGGCCAAAAATGAAAGCGCTATTCCGCCGTTTGCCAATATGTTTACCTTGCCGCAGTTTTTGCTGGCGGGCACATTTTTCCCGATAAGTGTTTTCCCAAAATGGCTGCAGGTTTTTTGCAATATTCTGCCGCTTACGCATTTTAATAATGCCATGCGCAATATATCTTTTGAAGGGGCAAGCTTTATTAGTTGCTGGCCCGATATAGGGGTTCTTTTATTGTGGGGTATTTTAATTTATGCGGCTGCCATTAAAGTGTTCCGTTGGGAATAAATGGTGCCGGTATTGATTTAATAGCCGCCGCTGTTATAGTCTGAATGGCCGTTGCCGCAGGAGTGCCCTGAACCATTTTGGTCACCAGATTGTGAAGAAGTATTCGTGGTAGTTGTAGTAGTTGTTGTATTAGTGCGGGAAATCTTGGCTGGAGTTTTTACGTCTTTGGAACAACTGGTTGCAGCCAGGAAAAAAATAGACAGCAGGCAAATTGTAGATGTTTTTTTCATAGTAGTAAATTTTAATTATTCATAATAGAAACGGGCGGATTAAAAGAAAGGTTGCCAAGGTTTAATCTTTGTGCCGGTTGAAAAAATATTTTCAAGTGATGGTAACGGGCTGATGGTTATAATTTTTTTATATAAAAATTCGATTTAATAAAATCTGAAACTTTCTAACAGGAAATTATGAGAAATGAAGACACTACAGGCGCTGCGTCATCTGTTGTTATTGAACCAACCGAAACCCAAAACTATGTTATACCGCTGCGTTACCGGCAAATGGAAAACCTGCACATCGTTTTCTGGCTGTTTAAAGACATAAGCTGGTGCCTTATATGGAAACCGCTCGGGATTATCATGATAGTGCCCACCTTTATTATATCGCTGGTAATTGCCTGGAGAACGCGGCAGTATATGTCTGAATTATGCCATAACATTGCCATCAGCGTTTGGATTGCCGCCAACAGTTACTGGATGATCAGCGAGTTTTTTGAATTTGATTCAAAAATTGTTGTAGGCGAAATAACCTATAAGCATCTTGCCTTAATACCATTTTTTACCGGCGTGCTCATTCTTGCCTATTATTATATTTACTGGAAGCCGCTGCATAAAAATGAACCGGAGACAATGTAGCTGCTTTAAATTGGCAGGTGTTTAAACTTGTTATTAATAATATATGCCGATTACATTCGGCGTAATTATTTTGAGTCGATATTATCCGCAATGTTAATAGCAGCAGGTTTTATCTCCTTTGGAATAAAACTGCGGTTTACAAGTTCGTTGATTGGTATCTGCTTTTTCAGGAATCCAAGCTTTATGCCCATGTCTTCAATGCTTTGCAGGTCTTCGTCGGTAGGGTTTAAACTTATATATTTTACACGTTCAGGAGAGGAGGTAAGCACATAATTCAGCACCTTTTCGTTTTGATGAAAATAAGGCGCTACAAGCTTTGCCGCTGAAGCACGGTTGTTTTCAGCCCAAAGGCCAGATGCGGCTATACCGCTTACCAGGTCTTTTACCACATCAGGATTACTTTTTATGAGGTCTTCATGCACCACCAGCGCGCAGGAAATAAAATTGGGCCATATATCCCTTGAATAATAAAGAATGCGGCCGGTGCCGTCAAGCTCTGCCTTGGCGCAAAAAGGTTCGCCCACAAAGTAGGCATCAATGGCGCCGGCTGCCAAAGAGGTTGGCATATCAGGCGGCGGAAGAATGATAAAAGTAATATCGTCTTTTTTCATTCCATAATCTTCCATCAGCTTATGAATAACAAAATTCTGGTTACTGAAAAAGCTGGGCAGCGCCAGTTTCTTTCCTTTCAAATCCTTCAGGCTCCTGATAGGGCCGTTTTTGGCTACCACAATTTCAGAGCCATCACGGTGGCCGAGATAGCATATCTGAACGGGCACCCCCTGTTCACGCAGCTTCATTGCCAGCGGCACAATCATAAAAGTTGCCTGTATCTGCTTGGCCTCCATGGCGCTTACCACCGTAGGAAAATCGGTGAACAGCCTCGAATTAAAATTGGTATTGGTTGTGGTATTTTTTGAAGCAAAATCTGTAACCGGACAGGTAAGATGGCAGGTTACCGGCAGAAAACCTACGGTAAGTTCCCGCGTTGCTTTTTTATTGCCGCCTTCATGAATCACATTGTCAGCAGTTGCCATATTATTATCGCTACTGTTGTTATTGCTGCGTTCCCACGGTTTGAAGCGGAGAACCGCAAGGCTGATAACTGTAAAACATGCTATGGCAATAAGCCGTGTTGCTTTTGATTTCATATTAAATTAAAAATTACCTGCACGGTTAAATAAAATTAATTGATTTTTTATTTTGTCTTTTTGTAAGCATACAATTAAGACGCCTGCCCGTTCACAAAATCTTTAAAGGAAGAGCCGGCAACTTAACCAATTTTCCTGTGAATAAAGATAACATAAAAGCGTAAATAGGCCACAGGACGGGTTGCTTTGCAGAGTTGATTTACTTAAGTCAATGCAACCAGCAGGAACTTTTGTGTTAGTGCGCCGGGTAATCGGTATAAATTTATATTGCATAATCTTACAGCAGAAAGATTAGTTTTATCGAAGAAATCCAAAACAAACATCGAATGTATAACCCCCGATTTTTTTTATGCCTGCTCGCATTCATGGTTTTTTATATAACATCATCAGCACAGGAAAAGAACAAAGTTGTGCCGGAAAAATGTGGCGCCATGCAGCGGCTTGAAATAAAATTTCAGAACAACCCCGCATTCAAAAAACGATTTGAACAAAAGCGCGAAGCTTTTAATGGTGCCGTTAAAAGCGGTTATTACAAATTGCTTAAAAGCCGCAGCAGGCTTGAATCTGTCGCTACTATCCCGGTGGTGTTTCATATTGTATTAAAAAACCCGGACGCTGTAACGGATGAACAAATAAGGCAACAGCTTGATGTATTGAACAAAGATTTTGCGGGCATGAATGCAGATTCCACCAACATTCCTTCTTACTTTAAATCGCTGTACGGAAAATCGAATATTCAATTTTGCCTGGCGCAGCGTACACCAACGGGCGACAATACCAGCGGCATTGAGCGTATTGTTACCACAAAGAATTCGTTCGGCACCAATGATGGTGTAAAATATGCTTCATCGGGCGGCGCCAATATTTGGGATGATGATAAATATTTCAATGTATGGATTTGCGTTTTATCCAACAGTGTGTTGGGCTATGCTACTTTTCCTGAAGACAGTTCGGTTGATGCGGAAGGCGTGGTTATAGATTATCGCAGCCTGCCCGGTGGTTCTTATGCTGTGTACAATGGTGGCAAAACATTAACGCACGAAACAGGTCATTACTTTAATCTTTACCATATATGGGGCGATGATAAAGGCGCCTGCACCGGCACAGATTACATTGATGATACGCCCAACCAGGCAGATGCCAGTTCAGGCTGTTATACAGGCGTCATAATTGATAACTGCACTACGGGTGGCAATGGTATTATGTATCAGAATTATATGGATTACAGTAACGATGATTGCCTTGTTTTGTTTACAACAGAACAGGTTGAACGCATGGAAGACGCCGTATTGGCGTACCGTTCTTCACTCTTAACTTCCGATGGTTGCCAGCCGCCTGTGCAATATGCCTACAATGCAGCACTGCAATCAATTGATGCACCGGCAGCAAGAATATGCAGCAGCAGCTTAACGCCTGCCGTTACTATACAAAATGCAGGTACGCAGGTATTAACCAGCTTAAACATAACTGTATTAATTGATGGTAAAAGCAGTTCAACCTATAGCTGGAATGGTGCATTGGCACATAATGCAACTGCACAGGTGCAATTGAATGATTTAACAATAGCAGATGGCATTCACACCATTGCTGTTTATACTTCAGGCCCTAACAATAAACCCGATGAGGTGACGGATAATGATACGCTTACATCTGCTTTTCAATACTATTCAGCCGTGGCAACCGTTTCGGAAGGTTTTGAAAACACAACATTCCCGCCAACGGCCTGGGATATTGTAAACCCTGACGGTTATATTACATGGCGCCGCACTACCAATGCAGCAAGATCGGGCAATGCCAGCGTTATGATCAATAATTTTAATTATAACGCCAACGATCAAAAAGATTACCTGCGTTTTCCTGATATCAATATTGCTGATGTGGATTCTGCCTTTCTTTCGTTTTATGTTGCGGCTGCAACTTATACAGATATTAATACAGCTAACAATGTCTGGGATACGCTGGAAGTGCTTGTAAGCAAAGATTGCGGCGCAACTTATACCAGCATTTATAAAAAATATGGAAGCGACCTTGTAACAAGAACAACGCCAACAACCACCGAATTTGTACCTACTTCATCTGAATGGCGTAAAGACTCTATCAATCTCGCAGATTATATAAACGCGGGCAACATTATGTTAGCTTTCAGGAACACGGAAGAATATGAAAATAATATTTATTTGGATGATGTTAATCTCAGAACAGTTACTATCAATCCAAATTTAAAGGCGCAGGGTTTTTTGGTAACGCCCAACCCGGCCACCCACAACGTGGCAGTACAGTTTTATCCGCCGCCATCTAATCTTAAGGCGATAGTTGTATATAGCATGATGGGACAAAAAATCATCCAGGTTAATATAAACGGCGAAGCCGGCACTTATTATGATATTGATCTCAGCCGCTGCGCCGCAGGCATGTATATTGTACAAGCAATCTTCTCAGATAAGGTGTTGACGAAGAAGATTATCAAATTATAATTTTCAGTAAGCGATTCAAGAACGCAAAGTGCTAAGTTGGCTAGGCATAAAATAAATAACTTAACTATTGCTATAAATCAAATACAATTTACAACTCAATGGCCCGGTATTTCTATTTAGTTAAAACTGCTTTTATTACGGCTTTATTTTTAATTTCAGAAGTTTCATTTGCACAAACTTTTAATCAAGCTGCTAACAATGCTTTTATTGTTTCAAGAATGGTTGATAAACTGCATGTACAACCCAGGGATTTAAATGATAGTTTATCCGGGGATTTTTTTAACCAGTTCCTGAAACAGCTCGATGAAGAACATGTCTACTTTAATAAAGAAGACATTCAGCAATTGGCTGTATATCGTTTGCAACTTGATGATGAGGTAAAACAAAAGCGATCGGTTTTTCTGACACTGGTTAAAAATCTATATTCCAAAAGATTGCAGCAAGCCGATACTATTATTGATGCAGTAAGCAGGCAGCCTTTTGATTTTTCCAAACCGGAAAAATTTACACTTGCTGAGGACACATCGTATCCAGCCAGTGTTGTCGCCATGCATAGTAAATTGTACAAAAAAATCAAGCTTGAAACATTATATCACCTTCTTGATATAAATGACGAATTGAGTGAAAATGATAAGAAAAAATACAGGTATGAATTTGATAGTGCAGCCATTGATCTTCAGAAGAAAACCATATCGGCCTATAAAAGAAACATACTAAGAATTATGCAATCTCCCGGCGGGTTGGATCAGTTTATTGCAAACAATTATTGTAGTGCGCTTGCTTGTTGCTACGATCCGCATACAGAATTTTTTCCTTTAACCGAAGCCGAGAATTTTGCGGGTGAATTGGGCAGCCAGTCTTTCCGTTTTGGTTTTGCCATAAAAGATAATGCCGGTGGTGGCGTAATAATTAATGAGCTTGAGCCTGGCAGTTCCGCCTTTAAAAGCGGTATGCTAAATAAAGGCGATAAATTTCAAATCTTACAATGGGAAAAACAGAGCGCCATTGACGTGTCTGATGCAAGCGCTGTTGAAATCAGCCGTATTCTTTCACAAAGCAATCACGACAGGCTAACAATAACTGTTAAAAAGGCGGACGGAAGTTTAAGGACGTTGACATTAGTGAAGACACCGGTTGATCCCGATGACGACGCCAAAGTAAAAAGCTTTATACTGAAAGGCAATAAAACTTTTGGTTACATTTCACTGCCGGCATTTTACAATGATGGTGATGAAACGATGACTGGCAGCGGTTGTGCCAATGATGTAGCGAAAGAAATCATAAAGCTTAAAAAAGAAAACATCAGCGGTTTAATATTAGACCTGCGTTATAATGGCGGTGGTTCTGTGCATGAAGCTGCAGAACTTGCCGGTATTTTCATTGATGCCGGCCCTGTGGCCCAGATCAAGAGTAGCTATGAAGAAAAAATATTTACATTAAAAGATGTAAACCGGGGCACTATATATGATGGGCCGCTGATCGTTTTGGTTAATGGTTACAGCGCATCTGCATCAGAAATGCTGGCGGCCGCCCTGCAGGACTATAACCGTGCGTTGATTGTAGGTTCGCCAACGTTTGGCAAAGCTACAGGGCAGCTTGTATTGCCGCTTGATACTTCAATAAACATACGTGAATATGCCGGTGATAAAAAGACAGATTATTATCTTAAGCTCACCACTATTAAACTGTATAGGGTAAATGGAACCACTGCACAATTTAACGGCGTAAAACCAGATATTATTTTGCCTGATTTTTTGCAGGCCAGGGCGGAACGTGAAGCAAGCGAACCCTTTGCTTTACCACCAACTATTATTGATGCCAATAAATATTACAGGCCATATGCTGCTTTACAGGTTGATACCTTAAAAACGGTGGCGGCGCAGGATATGGATACGATGTCTTATTTCAAACGGCTGGCTGCATATATTCAAAAATACAGGGAGGAAATTAAGCCTGCCGATGTTTCGCTTAACTGGGCAGATGCGATAGCTTTAAACAAAAAAGATCCTGCTGCACAGCCTGCTGTTGGCAATGATTATTCAAACAATTATACAATCAGTAATAATGCTTATGATATGGAAAAACTGAAAGTGGACGCGTCTTCCGGAGATTTAAATGAATCTTTTAAAAAGTTTTTGTTGCACGATCCTTATATTAAAATCACTTTCGATGTGCTTGAAGTAATGAACAAATAAACTGCCTGGAATTTTTACGCCATTTCAAAAAAATGTATTTATTTGCTGTGCTTTTTTAACTGCTTATTCAAATCAAATATACAATGAAACGCAAATTTACCCTCCCCTTGCAAACAGGCTTTGCTATAGCCTTATTGCTCCTGTTTTCTTTTCAACTTACTGCCCAGGACATTGATAACCCCGGTGGTTACATGACTGCTATTTCCAGTGCGGAACGGGTTATGAGTAAAACATACCTTGACTATATAAGCGCTGTAGCACACAGCGGCAAAGCGAGAAAAGTAGAAAAGAAGCGGCAACAAACGCTTGAAAGCATACAGAATTGCAAGTACAAAATTTCAGACCTGCCATATTATAAAGGCGATAATTCCCTGCGCAAAAGCAGCATGGAATATATTGACATGTGCTATAAGGTTTTTAATGAAGACTATGCCCATATTGTGAACATGGAAGAGATTGCAGACCAGAGCATTGATGGAATGCAGTTTTATATTTTAACCATGGAGAAAACAAATGAAAAACTGCATGACGCGTTTGCAAAAGTGGAACAAGCCCAGAAAGATTTTGCTGCAAAATATAACGTTACTATTGTAGATACTAAAGACCGGCTGTCTGATAATATGGAAATCACTTCAAAGGTTAATCATTACAAAGACCAGTTGTATCTCATATTCTTTAAATGCAATTGGCAGGATGAACAAATAACAAAAGCCATCAATGCAAAAAAATTAACTGGGATTGAAGAATCCAGGAATGCACTGGCTGCTTACGCCAAAGAAGGATTGCTTGCATTAGACAGCCTGGATAATTTTGACGGTGATCACTCACTTGCACAGAGCTGCAGACAGGCTTTGATGTTTTATCAAAAACATGCTGAGGTTGATTTGCCCAGGGTTACGGACTTCTTTTTGAAAGAAGAAGCCTTTAATAAATTAAAAAAATCAATGGATATCAAAGGCCAGGATAATTTAACCAAACAGGATGTGGATGCATACAATAAGGCTGTAAAAGATTATAATGCCACTATTAATGAATACAATCAGCTAAATAATAATGTGAACACTTCAAAAAGCCAGATGATTAATAACTGGAACAATGCCAATATGCAATTTATGGATGCACACATTCCACGTGTATAAACCACTTTAAACTCGTTCAATAAAAAACCTGTTGTGCTTGCCGCAACGGGTTTTTTATTGCCGGTTTGAAATTTGTTGTTTGAACATTGCATTCAGTTTCCCTGTTTATATTTGAATAAGTAAATTCCTTGCTATGAAAAAAATCAGCCTGTTCATTCTTTTTACAATAACTGCTGCCTCGTTCTTATCTGCCCAGCAAACTTATCAGCAGGAACAAAAGATGAATGCTTTTGTGAAAGACCTTATAGGCAAAATGACACTGGACGAAAAGATAGGCCAGCTTAACCTTGTTACGCCCGGAGGTGCTGTTACGGGATCAGTGGTTAGCACTGATGTAGATAGTAAAATCCGTAACGGGCAGGTTGGCGGATTGTTTGGTATAAACGGCCCGGATCAAATCCGTAAGGCTCAGGACATCGCGGTAAAAAATTCACGCCTTAAAATCCCGCTGATGTTTGGTTTGGATGTTATTCATGGCCATCGTACCATATTCCCCATTCCACTCGGTTTATCCTGTTCATGGGATATGCCGCTGATTGAACAAAGTGCACGCATTGCGGCAACAGAAGCTGCAGCTGATGGTTTAAACTGGGTGTATTCACCAATGGTTGATATAGCCCGTGATCCGCGCTGGGGGCGCATTGCGGAAGGTTCGGGTGAAGATCCTTATCTCGGTTCAAAAATCGCCGCTGCCATGGTGCGTGGCTACCAGGGAAAAGACATGGCAGCAAAGGATGCCGTAATGGCTTGTGTAAAACATTATGCATTATATGGCGCTGCAGAGGCAGGCCGGGATTATAATACGGTTGATATGAGCCGTATAAGAATGTATCAATATTATCTGCCACCTTACAAAGCGGCCGTTGATGCAGGCGTTGGCAGTGTGATGAGCTCTTTTAATGAAGTAGATGGTATTCCCGCCACCGGTAATACATTTTTATTGACTGATGTGTTGCGCAACCAGTGGGGCTTTAAAGGTTTTGTGGTGAGTGATTATACTTCAGTAAGTGAAATGATTAATCATGGCGTTGGTGATCTGCAGCAGGTATCGGCACAATCGTTAAAAGCCGGTTTGGATATGGATATGGTAGCGGAAGGGTTTTTAACCACATTAAAAAAATCATTGCAGGAAGGTAAGGTTACACAAAAAGAAATTGATGATGCCTGCAGAAGGGTGCTTGAGGCAAAATATAAAATGGGTTTGTTTAATGATCCCTATAATCATTGTGATGAAACGCTTGCAAAAACAGCCATTCTTACTGATGCCAACAGGCTGGCCGTGCGTAATGCAGCGGAACATTCTTTTGTATTGCTAAAGAACGCGAATAATGTTTTGCCTTTAAAAAAATCCGGAACAATTGCTTTGATTGGGCCGCTGGCAGATAATCAACGTAATATGCTCGGCACATGGAATATACGCGGCGAATACAATGAAGATATTACAGTAATGCAGGGCATTAAGAATATTGCCGGCAGCGATGTAAATGTGTTGTATGCAAAAGGCGCCAACATAAGCGATGATTCTATGATCGTTAAAAACATCAATGATTTTGCACCGGAAATTGATGTTGATACAAGAACGCCGCAGCAAATGATTGATGAAGCAGTTACTACAGCCAAGAAAGCAGATGTTGTTGTGGCCTGCCTCGGTGAAGCTGCAGACTTTACAGGAGAAGCGGCCAGCATGACTGATATCAGTTTACAGCAAAGCCAGAAAAATTTATTAGCCGCACTCATTGCAACAGGCAAGCCGGTTGTGATTGTATTATTTAATGGAAGACCAATGACATTAACCTGGGAAGATAAAAATGCCGCTGCTATTTTAGATGTTTGGTTTCCCGGCACCGAAGCCGGCAATGCCATTGCCAATGTGTTGTTTGGCAACTATAATCCTTCGGGAAAACTTACTACTACCTTTCCGCAGAATGTTGGCCAGATTCCGCTTTACTATAATCACAAAAACACAGGCAGGCCCTTAAATCCGGGCGATGGCCATAAATTCAAATCTGATTATTTGGATGTAAGCAACGATCCTTTATATCCGTTTGGTTATGGCTTAAGCTATGCAAGTTTCAGCTATAGCGATCCTGTTTTAAGTAAAACCAACATTAGCGGAACAGAAGGGTTGACGGTAACTGTTAACGTAAGCAATACAGGTAATTATGATGGTGAAGAAGTTGTGCAATTGTATTTGCATGATAAAGTAGCCAGCATTACACCGGCTGTAAAAGAGTTGAAAGGATTTCAGAAAATATTTTTGAAAAAAGGCGAAAGCAAACAGGTAGTATTCAATATTAATCATAGTGACCTGATGTTTTATGATTCAGATTTAAAACTCATTGCAGAGCCCGGCGAATTTGAAGTGATGACAGGGCCAAATTCAAGAGATGTAAAAAAAGTATCTTTCTGGCTGAAGTAAATGTTTGAAGTTTGAAATATAAAGTTTAAAGTTGGGCAGCAAGTAATGAATGAAAACGGGTTATTGGAGAACAGGTAGCAGTAATAAAATTCATCAAAAAATTTACAGGTATATGAATGAAGGAAATATATTAACGATAGATATTGGCGGATCGCACATCAAAGCTATTTTATTAAATAAGGAAGGGGAGCCTGTTTCAGAATATGTAAAAATACCAACGCCGCAACCTTCTACACCCACTAATATATTAGATGGTATTAAAGAGCTGGTAAAGGGCCTTAAAGAATATGATAAAATAGCTGTAGGATTTCCCGGTTATATTAAAAATGGTGTTGTTAAAACGGCGCCCAATCTTGGCACTGATGACTGGAAAGATTTTGACCTGCAGAATTTTCTCGGCAAACTCCTGCGAAAGCCCGCCAGGGTAGTGAACGATGCAGACCTCCAGGGGGTAGGTATTGTAAGTGGCAAAGGCCTTGAAATGGTAATAACGCTGGGCACGGGCTTTGGTACTGCCCTGCTGCTTGATGGTAAGTTACTGCCACATTTTGAAATTGCACACCACCCTGTAAAAACCGATAAAGATTATGATGAGTATGTTGGAGAAAAAGCCTACAATCAAAAAGGAAAAGAACAATGGAACCGCAGGATGGAAAAAGTATTTAAGATTTTAAAAACAGTATTTAATTATGATCGCTTGTATATAAGTGGCGGCAATGCCAGGAACTTAACCATGCCGCTGGATGATAATATGATTATCGCCAATAACAAAGAGGGCATTAGGGGAGGAGCGAGGCTGTGGAAAGATGATAAATGATTCCTGCTAATCAAGAAAAATATTACGGTTTAGAAAATCATTCCTGAATTTTCCTTTAGTATCATATTCTTTAACCAGGCTTTTAAACGCATCCATTTTTTCATACCTGTTTTGTAACTGGATGCCTGTCATCGAAAATAATTTTCCCCAATGAGGCTTTGCATTATAGGTTGCTAAAGTTGCTTCAATTAAAGGCAATAACTTTTGTACTGCGGGCCAGTTTTGTTTCCAGGTAAAATGGATAGCCGTGGAGTTTTGTTTATAGCAAGGGCTAAGCCAGAGTTCATCTGCTGCAATACTCCTTATTTCTGAAATCAATAAATGGGGGCTTATTTTATCAGTAAGCTTCTGAACCGCCATGATGGCATCAACGGCATGTTCATCCGCCACAAAATATTCTGATTGCAATTCTTCGCCACTGCTTGGTGTAAAACCCATTTTAAAATGCGGCAAACGATCATGCCATGCGCCGGTTACACCCATTTGTTCTGTACAATGCACTGCTGAAATTGATGCAATAGGATGCAGGTTTTGTGTTGCAGGTATTGCATCAAAAAATGCTTTCATACTTGCCTCTTGCTCACTCAATTTCTGTTTTACCCAAACTTCATTTATATCATTTGTCCAGTCGGTAAACAGGCTTACACTGTAACCGGCGCCCATAATAGCTTTAAAATTTTCTTTCATTGTATTAAAAGAGAGATGCTCAAAAACAAATTGCCGCATATTATAGGTTGGTTCTGCCTGCAGAGCGATGCTTGTTATAATACCGGCTGCGCCAAGGTTTACTACAAGCCCGTTAAACTTTTCACCGTCTTTTTCTTTTGATAAATGATGAAGCCCGCCTTCTGCATCAATAAATTCAAAGGCCGTAACAGCGGCTGATAAATTTTTATTATGAATTCCTGATCCATGTGTTGCCGTAATACAGGCGCCCGCAACTGAAATATGCGGCAACGAAGCAAGGTTGTGCAGCGCCAATCCTTTGCTGTTGATCAATGGCGCCAATTCTCCATATTTCATGCCAGCCTGCATTGTAACTGTACGGTTGGTTTCATCAATGTGCAACAGTTTATTCATCGGCAATAATGAAATAAAATTATGCCGGCTGTCGGCAATGGTATTAAAGCAGTGCCTGGTGCCTAAGGCTTTAATATTCGTATGTTTTGCGATAATATCCTGCGCTTCATTTACGGAAGTAGCCTCGTATAATTTATTGCTGTTGTAAGTAACATTGCCTGCCCAGTTTTTGAGCAGATTGTGAGATGTTTCCATTAAATGCAGAGTTATACAAAATAACCTTATCACGATATTTGCGTTGCATATTTCTCACAAATTCCAATTGAATAAAAAATTATATTCATTCGATAAAATCAATTTTTGCAAATGCATAAACCATTATTAACTGTTATTACGGGCAGGCCTGCATCAGGAAAAACTACCCTGGCACACCGGCTTTCACAGGAAATAAATTGTCCTGTTATTTCAAGGGATGCGCTTAAAGAAGGATATATAAATACTATCGGCGATACGCATAACAAGCCGGGTAACGAAGCGGACTGGCATATTTATAACACGTTTTTTGAAGTAATAGGTTTTCTCATTTCGAAAAATATATCATTCATTGCTGAGGCTGCTTTTCAACATAAGTCGTGGGAAGAAAAGCTTTTGAATTTTTCTCATAGGGCTGCTATAAAAATAATTATCTGCGAAGCACCTCTTGGTATAACCCGGCAACGCTTTCAACAAAGACTCGCAGATGATTCTTCAAGAGAAAAGTTTCACAACGACAGGTTTGTAAATGAAGAAGGAGAACTGAAGGTGTTGCTTACAGATGAATATAAACCGGTTAATATAAACCTGCCGACTTTAAAAGTTGATACCAAAGAAGGATATGATCCGGGGTTGAAAGAGATCATTAATTTTATCAGGTTATAGGTAGCTGAATAAAACAAAGTATGCATTCAGTAATAATAACGAATGCCTGCGAAAATTGAAATACGTCCCGATATTTGTACTGTATATTTCCCGGGTAAAATTTGAGTATAGAATTATGCAGAATCGATAAATACAAACAATTCCTGCCAATGCCTGCATCTGAAAAAACAGTTTTATTTACGCTTAACTGCAATGGAAAGTTGCTCGTTATTGATGAGCCTGTAATAATGGGTATCATGAATATTACGCCTGATTCTTTTTATGCAGGAAGCCGTGTACAAACAGAAGATAAAATATTACAAACGGCTTCGGAAATGATTGCAGCAGGTGCTGCTATATTGGATATGGGCGGGCAAAGCACAAGGCCGGGCAGTACAAGATTATCAGCAACAGAAGAGGAGGAAAGGTTGTTGCCCGCTATTGAGTTAATTCATAAAAATTTTCCTGATATTATTATTTCCGCCGATACCTACCATGCTTCTGTTACGGAAACAGTGATTGAAGCAGGCGCTTCCATTATTAATGATATAAGCGGTGGAATGATGGATGATAACATGTTGGCAACGGTTGGAAAATTCCCGGTGCCTTATATCTGCATGCATATGCAGGGCAGGCCGGAAACCATGCAGGTGAATCCTGTTTATGAGGATGTGGTGCAGGAAGTGCTGGATTTTTTTATTCGTCAAACAGAAAAATGCCGGCAGCATAACATTAAAGATGTGATCATTGACCCGGGATTTGGTTTTGGCAAAACCATCAGCCATAATTTTCAGCTATTAAAAAACCTTACTGTTTTCAAAATGCTTGACAGGCCTGTGCTTGCAGGCCTGTCAAGAAAAGGAGCTATTTATAAAACATTGAATGTTACAGCAGAGGATGCATTGAATGGAACGACAGCGGTAAACATGATCGCTTTATTGAACGGCGCATCCATTTTACGCGTACACGATGTAAAAGAAGCCGCAGAAGCTATAAAATTATTTGAAGCATACAATAATGCTGAAGCAGCATTGCAGCAAGCTTAAGCAACTTTGAGTTTATTAAGCTTGCTTTTTTCAAATTTGGTAGCAGCATATTCAAGCGTTACATGCAGGTCTTTTTTATTACTGCCGGGCAGCTCAAACATGGCATCAGTAAGAATATGCTCGCAAATACTTCTTAAACCTCTTGCCCCCAGCTTAAATTCAAGCGCTTTTTGCACCATGAAATCAAGCGCATCCAAATCAATTGTAAGTTTTATGCCTTCCATTTCAAACAACCTGGTATATTGTTTTATCAGGCTGTTTTTAGGTTCAGTAAGAATAGCACGCAATGTTTCTGCATCCAGGGGGTTGAGGTAAGTAATGATAGGCAGGCGGCCTAATAATTCGGGTATTAAACCAAAAGAGCGAATATCCTGCGCATTTACAAACTGCAATAAATTCTTACGCTGGTCTTCCTGCTCATCTTTATTTACATTAAACCCAATGGCATTTGTATTAATGCGGCGAGCAATTATTTTATCAACGCCGTCAAAAGCCCCGCCGCAAATGAAGAGGATATTGGTGGTGTTTACTTTTATCATTTTTTGTTCAGGATGTTTCCTGCCGCCTTGTGGGGGAACAAGCACTTCTGTGCCTTCCAGCATTTTCAGTAAGCCCTGCTGCACGCCTTCGCCGCTTACATCGCGGGTTATAGAAGGATTATCGCCTTTGCGTGCTATTTTATCAATTTCATCTATAAAAACAATTCCTTTTTCGGCAGCGGCAACATCGTAATTGCATGCCTGCAATAAACGTGTAAGCATGCTTTCCACATCTTCACCCACATAACCGGCTTCAGTAAACACTGTGGCATCAACTATGGCAAAAGGAACATTTAAAAGTTTGGCTATTGTTTTGGCAAGAAGCGTTTTACCTGTGCCGGTTTCGCCAACCATAATGATGTTGCTCTTTTCAATTTCAACATCATCCTGCTGCTGTTTGCGGGTAATTCTTTTATAATGATTGTAAACGGCTACCGACAAGATCTTTTTGGCATCATCCTGCCCGATTACATATTGATCGAGATAATTCTTTATTTCTAATGGTTTGCGGATATTGAATTTATATTGCGTAGTGCGGGTTTCGTCCCTTACCTGCAATTCCTGCATAATTATTTCCTGAGCATGCTCAACACAGTTCTCACAAATATGCCCTTCCTGGCCGGCGATAAGAATCTTCACTTCATCACGGCTGCGGCCACAAAAAGAACAATGCAGGTTTGACTGTTTTGCCATCGTAATAAAAATAAATAAAAATTTGATTAAAAAAGAAAGCAAAGGTAAAACGTATTTATTAAACCTTTGCTTTATTATATCCTAATAATTGAGCTTATAGTTTCTCAACTATTTCATCTGCAATGCCGTATTCAACTGCCTCTTTGGCATCCATCCAGTAATCGCGGTCAAAATCTTTTATAATCCGGTCAAAAGATTTGCCTGTATTTTTTGCCAGGATGTTTGCACTTATTTCCTTGGTGCGCTGCATTTGTTTTGCATGAATTTCAATATCGGCGCTTGTTGCCTGGAAATAACCGCCAATGCTTGGCTGGTGGATCATTACTTCCCCGTGGGGGTATATATATCTTTTACCTTTAACGCCACCGCTCAATAAGATGGAGCCCATGCTGGCAGCAAGGCCCATACAGATGGTGCTTACGGGCGATTGGATCATTTGCATGGTATCGTATATAACCATGCCGCTTGTAACCACTCCACCGGGGCTGTTGATATAAAATTTTATTTCCTTGCCGGGTTTATCAGCATCCAGCAGTAACAGTTTGCTTACAACATCGCGGGCAGATTTATCTTCTACCGCGCCCCAGAGGTAAACAGACCTGTTCTTCAAAAACAGTTGCTCCATTTTTTTCATGAGGTAAGAAGATTGTTCCGGCTTTTCTTCTTTCTGCGGTTCGTCTTCGTCTTCATTCAATCTTAATGGGCTTATATTTTTCAAATTGATCATATTATTTAATTTGATATGGTTATTTGATTGCTTGTAAATTTTCTTTCTAAACTATTTTTTTTCCTTTCTTGGATTTGTTACCAGTACTTCATCCACCACACCATAGGCCTTGCTTTCATCAGCAGTCATCCAGAAATCGCGGTCACAATCTTCTTCTACTTTTTTAATGTCTTTTTCTGTATGATGGGCGATGATGGCGTATAATTCGTGCTTTATTTTTTGAATTTCTTTTGCGGTGATTGCAATATCGGTTGCCTGCCCGCCAATAGCGCCAAAGGGCTGATGCAGCATAATCCGGCTATGTTTCAATGCGCTGCGCTTTCCTTTTACGCCGGCGCACATTAAGATGGCACCCATACTGGCAGCCATGCCCGTGCATATAGTGGAAACATCGGGGCTTACAAATTGCATGGTATCGTAAATGCCAAGCCCGGCATACACACTGCCGCCGGGGCTGTTGATATACATTTGAATATCCCTTGTGCGGTCTGTGCTGTCTAAAAACAACAATTGTGCGGTTACAATATTGGCTACATAATCATCAATCGGCTCACCCAGGAATATAATGCGGTCCATCATCAGACGGCTGAAAACGTCCATGCTGGCAACGTTCAGCGGGCGTTCTTCAATTATATAAGGTGTAAGATTAGTGATTGTGTGCTGCTTAAATCCATGAATTGTGTTTGAACTTATTCCCCTGTGCTTAACTGCGTATTTTTCAAATTCCTTTCCAAAATCCATAATTATTATTTTAAAGCGTTGAAGATAAATAGAATCGATATTGAACCAAATTCTGTGCAAAATAAAAATTGAGACAAAAGGGCAGAAAATTTAAGAAAATTTGATGTGATATTAAAAAATACTATACCTTTGCGCCGCTGATTGATATTTAAGGAACAAATTAGACTAATTACATACTGTTTTAGCCCCATTAGCAAGTAACAATTGATCGAAAAAAAATTCTGAAAAGCAAATTATCGAAAGTCCAATTAATCATTATTCTGAAAAGCCGAATTTTCCAGGGGGATAGCTATATCTAAGAACAAAGCAACCGACTGTTCCAAACACAATCAGAATGTATTGTCATCAATATCTATTAATAAATGAACGCCCCGAAAGTGTCCTATTTATTGCTGGCGCTATGCATTGCTGCGTCATGCAAAAAAGAAACCCAACCCCTTAAAACTGAAACTTCCGGCACTGCTGCAGAATTATATTCTTCGCAGGCAGTACTGCAAACAACCCATGGCCTGCTTGTTGCCAAAGGAGGATTTGACGCTACAGCAGAGCAGCTTGATTATGCAGATATTAAGCTCACGCGTCTTAATATTTTTCTTTCTGAAAAAACAAAGAGCGGAGTTATTGACAAGTATTTGAAAAACGGGTACCATGTACAGGTAAATCTAAACTGGGCAAACGTAGCTTTTGGCCCCCAGCCATTTCCCACCAACATCGAAAATGTAAAAAAGAGAGCGGAGGAATTTTTTAAATATTATGCCCCTCAAAAAGACCAGATACCTGTGGTGGTTGTGGAAAATGAATGGGATAATATTCTTTATCACAAAGGCAGTATAGACCATTACCTGAATGAGCTTGCTGCCATTACAGAAGTAGGCCATAAATACGGTTTTAAAATTGCCGATGCGGGCATAACTTCCACCGGCCTGCGCAGGTGGGCTTATACCCAATTTTCTGAGGAAGAAGCAGCCGAATGGTTTGAACAATATTGGGTGGGGGGCAAATTGGATAATTTTAATTTGCTTATAAAAACCGTAAACTATTATACGGCATCAATCCGCAATATTCCCATTGATTACCTTAATGTGCACTGGTATAATATTGACGGCTGTTTTGATGGTTTTGACAAATGCACGGAAGCTTACAAAAAAGCGGCTAACAAAACCAGCCTTATATGCAACGAATTTGGCATTAAATTAAACTCGGAAGAATTATTTGATGCAACCGTGAATGAATTAAGCGGCAAGGTGGCTTATGCAATTGCCTACAGCGGTACAGGCACAGGTGATGGAAAATCGGCCGTGCGGATAACAGAACGAATGCTGGAAGGTTTAAGAAAATAAAAGATGTAATAAAGAACTTTCTTCACACGAGGGCAGTTCTTTATAAATACAGTAATAAAATATAATCGCACAGCGCAAATTATATTTGCGCAAAATTGTGCAATGGAAAGTAAGAAAGTTAGTGAAAGTGTAACTGTAATGAACGAATTGGTATTGCCAAACGATACCAATGTTTTTGGAAATTTGATGGGGGGAAGGTTAATGTACTGGATGGATATTGCCGCTGCAATGACTGCCAGTAAACATTGCAACGCGCCCTGCATGACGGTAAGCGTGGATAATATCAGTTTTAAAAATCCAATTAAACTTGGCAATGTGGTGCATATTGAAGCAAGAATTACACGGGCATTTCATACTTCAATGGAAATACATTTAATGGTTTGGGGAGAAGATAACCTGCATCAATACAGGTATGAAAGCAATGAAGCCTATTTTACATTTGTTGCACTTGACCCTAACAACAAGCCAAGGGAGGTGCCTGCTGTTTTACCGGAAAGCGAACAGGAAAAATCCTTGTACGACGGGGCTTTGAGGCGCAGGCAGCTTCGCCTGATATTAAGCGGTAAAATGAAACCCAATGATGCCAACGAATTAAAAGCGTTCTTAAATAGCTGATACAAAAAAGCAGGTTGTAAACCTGCTTTTTTTATTTAAATAGCTTTATTAATTCACCAATGTGCCAACATTCAATCCTTCTACTACTTTTAACAGGTTGCCCGGTTTATTCATGTCAAAAACAATAATGGGAAGGTTATTTTCCATGCAAAGTGTAAAGGCCGTCATATCCATTACTTTCAGGTTTTTTAAAATGCATTCCTGATAGGTAATGGTTTCATATTTGATTGCCGTGATATCTTTTTCCGGATCTGCGGTATAAATGCCATCCACACGCGTGCCCTTTAAAATTACATCGGCCTTAATTTCCAATGCCCTTAAAGAGCCGGCTGTGTCTGTAGTAAAATATGGATTTCCTGTGCCAGCAGCAAAAATTACAACACGCCCTTTTTCGAGGTGGCGAATAGCCCGGCGGCGAATATAAGGCTCTGCCACCTGTTCCATTTTTATAGCACTTAAAAGACGGGTATCAACGCCTATACGCTCAAGCATGGCCTGCATTGCCATGCCGTTAATGCTTGTAGCCAGCATTCCCATATAATCACCATGAGCGCGTTCAATGCCGGTTTCAATTTCATTAGCGCCGCGGTAAATGTTGCCGCCGCCAATTACAAGCGCCACCTGCACCCCAAGATCAGTAATGGTCCTGATTTCATTTGCATATTGCTCAATTACCGGCGCATTAAAGGGTTCAAAGCCATCAGTGCCATTTCCCATTAAAGATTCTCCGGAAAGTTTCAATACGATTCTTTTGTATCTTGGTAACATGCGGTTAATTTCAGATTTGATTATGAATGGCTGCAAAATAAGCGAAAAGTCAAATAGAAAAATCCCTGTTTGCAGGCTGGCAGGAAAATTTGAAAAAACAATTAAAAGCTGTTTGAATTATTTGGTTAAGATTGTTTATGAATAATACTAAATAATGCATTAATGAAAGATACCTTGTACTATAGCGATTACCTGCATCTTGATAAAATATTAGGGAGCCAGCAGCCGGAAAGCTTTAAAGAAGGTAATTACCCGGCGCACGATGAAATGCTTTTCATTATTATACACCAGGCTTATGAGTTGTGGTTTAAACAAATTTTATTTGAGCTTGATTATGTATTGAAAATATTCAGCAAAGAAATTATTAATGATAATTCCGAAGACCTTAACCTCGTATTGCACCGTTTGCGGCGCATTATAAAGATCCTGGAATTATTAAACCAGCAGGTAAGTATCCTGGATACGATGACGCCGCTTGATTTTTTGGAGTTCAGGAATTTGCTCACGCCTTCTTCCGGTTTTCAGAGTGCGCAGTTCCGGCTGATAGAATCGGTGCTGGGTTTGCAATTGGAAAACCGTCATCAGAAAGATTATTACAAGCGCGTAAATGAAGGTGGTTTTACGCAGGAAGATTATGCACGTATCACAGAAAAAGAACAACACCAAAACCTTTTGAAACTTATTAACCGCTGGCTGGAAAGAATGCCATTTTTTGAAGAACTATTCTGGAAAAATTATACACCGCTTTCCGCAGAAAGTGCAACAGAACATGTATTCTGGAATGATTACAGGTATATTTATAAAACCGGATTAACACAAAGGGAAGCCAATAAAATCATTGATTTTGATTACGTTTTCTTGAACATTATTCCTGAAGGTGTTACGCCCGAAGCGCTCAGTAATTGGAGAAGCAGTTTTTCTGCACAGGCTTTACGAGCTGCTTTGTTTATTATGCTGTACAGGGATTTTCCGGTATTCCAGACATCTTATCAAATACTCGACGCATTAATTGAAATTGATCATTTAATGAGCAACTGGCGGCATAAACATTTAATAATGGTGCGCCGCATGATTGGCATGCGGGTGGGCACGGGTAATACATCAGGCTCCGGTTACCTGGAAGGCGCATTAAACAAACACTATGTTTACAAGGATATTTCGGGCCTTTCAACCTATTTAATTGAAAGAAGAAATTTGCCCAGGCTGCCTGAAGAACTCATAAAACACCTGAGCTTTAATGTATAGGTTTTATTGCCCTTATTACTTCCCGCTTTCCGGGCGGGCCTTTTAATTTTTGTACAATAAAACCGGAAGCTTTCATTGCCCTTTGTACGGCGCCTTTGCTGCAATAGGTTACCAAAATTCCATTGTTATGCAGTATGTCAAACATTTCTTTAAACATTGCATTTGTCCATAATTCCGGCTGTGCATTGGGGTCAAAGGCATCAAAGTAAATAAGGTTGAATTGTTGTGTGGTATTGAAATCCAGTATATCAATATTTGTTTTTATAAAAGAAAAATATTCATTCAAACTAATTACTTCATTCCATGTTGCATGATGAATGGCTGATAAACGCACATTGTTATCTTCCAAAAGATTATCATAATTCAAACCCTCGGCTTCCTGTTTTGTTAGCGGGTATAATTCCACAGTATGATAAAAAATCTTTTGTTTTAATAATATTGCCTGCTGCCAAGTGAGCAATGCATTTAAGCCTGTGCCCAGGCCCATTTCAAAAACACTGATGGTTTTATTTGCATCAGCATAATTATTTATAAAATATTTCAGCCCGCTGTTAATAAAAATATGCCGGCTTTCCTGCAATGCACCATGCGTGCTGTGATAAGTAATTTTTTTTGAAGGAATAACCACGGTATGAGAGCCGTCTTCTGTAGTTTTTATAAGCCGCATATTATTCACTTCATAAAAATATTTCGCAGAAAAGATAACATCTGTTAGATTTAACATTCTTTTTAACTAATTAATTCAAACATGAAAACACGTTTACTCTCGCTTGTAATGCTCGGCCTTGCATTGCAGGGCTTTTCTCAAAACAATTTAAAAGCGCTTATCAGGGGCGAAAATGGTACCACCAAACATTTTGTAAAGCTGGCGCAGGATCAGCAACTGCCGTTTAACACTTTGCAGGCAGCTAAAATGCTTGGTTTAAGCGATAAGAGTTCGCTTGTGCTGAAAAGCACTGAAAAAGATAACCTTGGCTTTGTACATTACCGCTTTCAGCAAACTTACCAGGGCATCCCGGTTAATCATTCCATGTACATTGTAAACACTAAAAACGGAAAGGTTGTTTCTTTGTCGGGCACTGTTATTATAGATTTTAATGAAAGTGCCACTGCCACTGCTGCAGCTAAAATAAGCCCGGCACAGGCAATAGCCTATGCACTTAGAAATGTGGCTGCCACCAAATATATGTGGCAGGATAAAGGCATGGAAGCCGCTTTAAAAGCACAGTTCAAAAATTCATCCGCAACCTATTATCCCGCTGCAGAAAAATGTTGGTTTTCTGAAGTAGGCAGCGTTAACCCGGCCGATCTTAAGCTGGCTTATAAAATAGATGTATATGCTGCCGAGCCCTATAGCCGTGCATATTATTATATAGATGCTGCTACCGGAAAATTACTGGGCCGTGAAGAACGCATTCATACGGCTGATGTAACGGGAACGGCTAATACTTTATACAGTGGCACGCAAACCATTCACTCCGAACAAACGGGCGCTAATGCTTACCGGCTGCACGATCTTTCAAGAGGCAATGGCGTGATTACTTTAAGAGTGGGGGGCGATGATTTTACCAGCACTTCAGCCAACTGGAATTTGTCCCTGCCAGATCAAAACGCTTTGGACGCACATTGGGGCGTTGAAATGACTTATGACTTTTATAAGGAAATTTTCAATCGCAACAGCATTGATAATAATGGCTACACCTTATACAGCTATGTAAACAGAAAAAGCTTTTTATACAGAGATAATGCTTCCTGGAGTGGAACGGCCATGAATTATGGCATCCGGTCCGGAAGCTCGCAAAAAGGCGTTACGGGTATTGATGTAACAGGGCATGAGCTTACGCACGGCGTTACGCAATATACAAGCGGGCTGGTTTATCAGAACGAGTCCGGCGCTATGAATGAAAGCATGAGTGACATTATGGGTAAATCAGTTCAGTTCTGGGCAAAGCCAAATGATATTGACTGGCGCCTGAGCAATGACATGAACTGGTTTATAAGAGATATGAGCAACCCTAATGCTTACCAACAGCCGGATACCTATAAAGGCACTTACTGGGCTAATGGCGGCAGCGATAATGGCGGCGTGCATACAAACAGTGGCGTTGGCAACTTTATGTATTACCTGCTCGTTACCGGCGGCAGCGGCACCAACGATAATGGCGATGCTTATAACGTACAGGGCATCGGTATTGAAAAAGCTGAACAGATTATATACCGTACAGAAACTGCTTATCTTACAAGCACTTCCGTTTATGCAGATTGGAGGGAAGCCAGTGTAAATGCAGCGGCAGATTTATATGGCGCTTCATCCAACGAAGTAGCACAGGTAAAAAATGCCTGGGATGCTGTGGGCGTATATGGAGAAGATGAACCTGCTTATTGCGTTTCAAAAGGATTAAGTACAGCCAATGAATATATTAATCTTGTGAATTTTAACGGCAGTGATTATGTAAGTGGTGATAATGGCGGTTATGGTGATTTTACTTCGGTAGTTTCTGATGCGGTTGCAGGCCAGAACGCGACTATACAGGTTAGGGCAGGCTTTCCCGGTGTTGTGCGTAAAGAAGGCTGGACCATGTATATTGATTATAATGGAGATGGCGATTTTAATGATGCCGGCGAGAAGGTCGGGTCTGCTACGGTTAAATCTGCTGCTATCCTTTCAAAATCATTCAAGGTACCGGCTACGGCTAAGGTTGGCCTTACACGCATGCGCATTCAAATGCATTATAATACGGCCATTACAGATCCCTGCGCCACATTTGATCAGGGCGAAGTGGAAGATTACAGCGTAAACATTATTGCGGCCGGTGCTGCTGCCGAAACATTGATAAGCGATATTTCGGTATATCCAAATCCTGTGGTATCGTCATCAGTAAAACTGAATTACACGCTTGTAAACAGCGGCAAAGTAACTTTCAGGCTGGCCGATGCAATGGGCGTAAGCAAGAACAGTTATGAAGCAGGTGTTCAAGCAAAAGGTAAAAACAATTTTACATTAAACAATCTTTCTACCCTGCATAATGGTTACTATTATGTGGCTGTTGAGCAGGACGGCGTGATTATCGGGAAAATAACCTTGCTTGTTGCACATTAATCAACATGTTGATAGTTAAAAGGCTGCCGGTATGCCGGCAGCCTTTTTTTATGCCAGCATTAATATTATAATATTCACAGAGGTTAAGCTGGTTGCAATGTTGTAATTTCGCACCGCTTTTTAAAAGCAAGTTTTATAATGAAAGCAGTAACAATGCCATCCACAGTAAGTAATGAAAGAAAAAGAATCCATCCGCATAAGTTTACGCTTTGGGTTGCCCTGGGAAGTATTGTAATGATGTTTGCAGGGTTAACGAGCGCTTATATTGTGCGCAAAGCTGCAGCCAACTGGCTGGAGTTTGAATTCCCTTCGGTATTCTGGGTTTCCACCGTAGTCATATTATTAAGCAGTTTAACCATACATCTTGCCCTTAAATCATTTAAAGTAAGAGAAATGCGGCGCTACCGCATGCTCATAACCATTACAGCTGTATTGGGCGTTCTGTTTGGCGTTTTGCAATACTTCGGTTTCTCTTATTTATATAATCATGGCGTAAAAATTTTTGGTATAGGGAGCAATCCCTCTGCATCTTTTCTTGGTATAATTGTTGGCCTGCACCTGTTGCACGTATTAGGTGGTGTTATAGCACTGCTCATTATTTTCTTCAGGGCATACAGTTTAAAAACCAAGAATTATAATACCACAGCTATTGAGATCGTAAGCACGTATTGGCATTTTGTGGATATACTCTGGATATATCTTTTTATTTTCTTAAAATGGTTTTAAGAAAAAACAGCAACGATTTTATTTTTTAAACCGTAGCCAATACCTTTGCCACCATACAAGTTTTAAATACACATGAACACAACTGTTACAACTACCGGAATGTGGAAGGGCGGAAGAAGTCCTTTTAATGTTGAGTATGGCAAGCTGATGATGTGGTATTTTTTGATGAGTGATGCTTTTACTTTCGGCGCATTTCTTATTGCTTATGGCACTACCCGCTTTGCAACCAATGGCTGGCCTGATCCCAACACGGTATTCCGCACTTATCCTTTTGGCGGAGAAACACATGCCCCGCTTGTGTTTGTAAGTATTATGACCTTTATCCTCATCATCAGTTCTGTAACAATGGTGCTTGCCGTGCATGAAGGGCATGCCATGAACAAAAAAGGTGTTGCAAAATATATGGTGCTTACCATTTTGGGCGGCCTTGCTTTTCTGGGTTGTCAGGCATGGGAATGGACACACCTTTATCACGAAGGTGCATGGTGGGGCAGAAACCCTTTTCCAAATGCAGACGGAACTATCAGCACAACCAACTTTACCAATTTCTTCTTTACAATAACGGGCTTTCATGGCTTTCATGTGTTCTCCGGCGTAGTAATAAACTGCATTATGCTTATAATGGTTTTGCGGGGCGTATTTGAAAGAAGAGGCCATTATCTTATGATTGAAAAGGCCGGCTTATACTGGCATTTTGTTGATCTTGTTTGGGTATTTGTATTCACCTGCTTTTATCTTATTTAATTAAATAATAATTATACTAATGGATCATTCTATAGAATCTTTAGCTGAAGAAAGGCATGCAGGCGGAGGTGTAAAGGAAATATGGAGAGTTACTATTATCCTTTCTGTTCTTACAATTGTGGAGCTTGCATTAGGGTTTTCAATGATAGGGATGGATGAGCAAAGTTTAACGCGCCATATAATAAAAGGTGTAATTGTTATTCTTATGCTTGCAAAGGCTTTTTATATCGTTGCTTATTTCATGCACCTTAAGCATGAAATGCGTAATATGATAATGACCATTGTGGTGCCGCTTGGTTTATTTATATGGTTTATCACGGCTTTTCTTGCAGATGGAAATTCGTTTAAGAATTATAAGAATAAATGGGATCGAAACCATCTTGAACACAGCAAAGAAAAGATGCCTGTGCAGGAAGAAGGCACGCATCACCTCGAATAAAATTTTGTGAAACACTTTATATTAATAAAATACCATCGCACCTTTGCGGTGGTTTTTTATTTCGGCATTGCCGGGCAATATTTTTGAGCATGACTAAAAAAGCTTTACTGGCAGTAGCAATAGCTGTATTAATTCCACTGGTAAGTTATTTATGGCTTAAACAGGCAAGTGATAATGCAACAGTAATGCCTGCCCATTACCTGCCTGATACTGTTATAAATCACGTGGAAAAAGGCCAGATGATAAATGACACGGTCTGGCATCGTGTTGCTAATTTCCATCTGGTAAATCAATTGGGCGATACGGTAAGCCTGTATGATTTGCAGGGCAAACTGATAGTGATGGATTTCTTCTTCACGTCATGCGGATCTATTTGCCCGCTGCTTACAAAGAATATGTTGACAATGCAGCGCTCCTTTGCAAGAGGCGGCGACGTTATGTCTGCACCGGATTCATCTATTGTGCAGTTTATTTCATTCAGCATTGATCCCGAAACAGATTCTGTTGCAAAATTGAAGAAATATGCCGACCATTTTGGAATAGATCCCGGCAACTGGTGGCTGTTAACGGGCAACCGCGATACCATATATAATTATGCTTTTGAGCAATTAAAGGTTGATAAGTTTGATACAGTTCCCATCAACCCCGATTTTGTGCACACTACAAGGTTTGTGCTGATTGATAAAAACTTTAATGTTCGCGGTTATTATAATGGCCTGGATTCAACCTCGCTTAACAAGCTCTCCAAAGATATTGGGTTATTGATGCTGGCTGCAGATGACAATCCGCAGAAACTTCCATTCGATCCTGCTTTAATGGCTATATTTTTTGTTATAGCAGTTGTGGCAACTATACTAGTAACGCGTTTAATATTCCGTAAAAAAAATACAGATGAACCAACTACCTCAGCCGGTAATACACAAAAATGATAAAAAAGCAACCTGGCTTATCATTACATTTTCTATTGTAATATTTGCTGCTGTCAGCTTTTTGGCAAAGTTTAAAATTGATGTTGATTTAGGGTTTGATATTCACATTTTTGCCCTGGCCAATGCTGTCATTAATTCTATCATCGCTGTATTGCTCTTAATTGCTTTGATTGCTGTAAAAAGCTCAAACTATATTTTGCACAAACGGCTTATGCTCGCAGCGCTTATTTTATCTGTAGTGTTTTTGGTTTCCTATATAGCGCATCATTTATTGGCCGGAGAAGCCATTTATGGCGATGCAGATCATAATGGTATTTTAAGTGATGCCGAGAAAGCTGCTGTAAGTGATTCAAGACCCTATTATCTTATCATCCTTTTAACGCATATATTTTTAGCGGGCATTATTTTGCCGTTTATTTTGTTTACGGCTTATCGTGCTCTAACAGCAGAGTATCCCAAACATAAAAAACTTGCCCGTATCACCTGGCCCTTGTGGTTTTATGTGGCAGTTTCAGGACCGGTAGTTTACTGGATGATACAGCCATATTACACCTGATATAGTTTACACCCACTTATATATTGAATGCATTTAATTTACGAATTGCAGAAATTAACGCCTGCATAAAATTATCTTATTATCAAGCCGCTATTTTCGTTGTATGAATTTTGAAATAATAGAAAACATTATAAAAAACAGGCGCAGTTGCAAACCCATGCTGATGAATGGAAAAAAGATTGATGATGCTGTTATCAATGATTTATTAAAGCTCGCCGATTGGGCACCTACACACGCCCACACAGAACCCTGGCGCTTTGTTGTTTTTGCAGGCAATGCCGTGCAGCAATTTTGTAAAGACCATGCAGATCTATATAAAACAAATGTGCCTGCTGGAAAATTTGAAACAGCGAAGTATGAAAAGATATTGCATAACGGCGATCACTGCTCGCATATAATTGCTGTTTATATGAAGCGTGGCAACAATCCGAAAATTACAAGGGTTGAAGAAATATGCGCTGTTGCTGCTGCCGTGCAAAATCTTTTGCTTGGTGCTGCTTCTTTAAATATCGCGGCTTTATGGAGCACCGGCGGCATTACATTTCATGATGCTATGAAAACTTTTTTAGGCTTACAGGCCGAAGACCAGATGATTGGCTTAATCTATCTTGGTTATACCGATAGTGATATAAAAAAAGGTAGCCGCATCATTCCTTTGGAAGAAAAAATTGTTTGGAAAAACTAAGACTTATCTTTTATTCAGACAACAAATCGGAGAGCTGAAGCAACTCATTATGTTTATACATTTTGGCCGGTTCATCAAAGCAACGGGCCAGTTCTTCAAGTAAAACCTGTATTACACGAACAGCATTCATAGGCTTAAAATAAGAAGGTGCCGGCGGCACACTCATACGCTTGAAATAGTTCTCAATATCCTTGTGCGTAAAAGGCTGGCCGGAAGTGGCGTCTACATAAAAATGTATTTTCTTTTGCGGGTTGCCATTGTAAGTGCCGGCATCATAATCTTCATTAAAAAAAGCAAGTACAAACTGTTGCGGGATATTAATGGCTTTTACAGGAATAGCAAGTAATTCGGCCAGTACAAGATATAATATGCCGTTTGAAAGAGTGTTGCCTTTCCGTGTTTGCAACACTTTATGCATAAAGAAATCGTCGGGATTTTTATAGGCAATTTCTGCGCCTTTCAGGTTATAATAATTATAAACGATGCTTGAAATTACATTGGCCTGCTCCAGCGGCGTGAGAAAACTATTCAATTCAAGCCATACATTGCGCCTTATTTTTTCTATCTCCTGGATCACAGGTGAAGTTTGAAGATCCGGATATTGAAAGCGTGCAACCAGCAATGCACCAAACAGAAGATCATGATACGCGCTATCACGCCATTCGGTTAAATCACGTACAAGGTCTGAGTAGTGCAGCTTATGAATAATCATTTCAATACGTTCCTGCACAGCCTCACTTAATGTATTTTCCCAAAGATTTTCAAGATTGGGTATAATACCTTTTCCATAATGTACAATGCGTGTGCTCACCGTAGAAAAAACTTCTTCATCGGGATCATCAATCAATGTGAGCAATGCAGATATTTCAGCGTTTTGATGCATAAATCAGGCACAAACTAACATCGCTAACTTTAATTTAAAGATAAAATAAATAACATCTGTGTATAAATTAAAAAACAATATTCTTCTTATATAATATAACAGTTTGCGGATTGAAAAAATTGTATGCCGGGCCATTCTGTTTATCATTTATATTCGTGCCTCATCACTACGGGGTGCCTTCGGTTTAACCGGATAATTACAGGCTGAGATTATACCCATTGAACCTGATACGGGTAATGCCGGCGCAGGGAATAGAATCGTCTGTTATTGTATGCATTCCTGTATAACCAAACAGATGTATGAATTTAATTCAATGGCTTAATATTTTGTGGGAGCAGATAAAACAAACAGGCTGGCTTGAATGGCTGGGTGTTGGTTTTGGCGTAGCTGAAGTTTTGTTTGCAAAAGCTAATAAAATATGGTTGTATCCTGCGGGTATTATTTCTGTAATAATTACTATTTATCTTTTTTACACGGTTGGCTTATATGCTGAAAGTGCTTTAAATATTTATTATCTCATTATGAGTACCTGGGGCTGGTGGCTATGGATTTACAGGAAAGATAAACCGCCGTTGCCTGTTACAACATCAAATGCAAAAGATAAAAAAATAACAGTCGCTATTGTTATAGCAGCATTCATCTTCCTTTATCTCATCCTTAAAAATTTTACCGATTCACAGGTACCTTTATTTGATGCGTGGGTAAGTGCTACAGCATGGGCAGGCATGTGGCTGCTTGCAAAACGAAAGCTTGAAAACTGGATATGGCTTAATATAAGCAATGTCTTTGCCATACCACTTTTGTTTTATAAAGAATTACCGCTTTATGCATTGCTTACGGTTTTTCTTTTTGTAATTGCCATACAAGGATATTTTAAATGGAAAAAGATAATCAATGAAGAACAAAGCATTTGATAAAAAAACAATCGCAGCGTTAAGAAAGTATGCTGCTGTTGCAGATAAAAAAAGTGCATTGCAGCCGGAACAATTAAGCCTTATTTATAAATATGAATGGTTTAAAATTTTTGTTTCGAAAGAATATGGCGGCCTTGAATTGAGTTTGCCCGATGCTTTGCTTTTGGAAGAGCAGCTTGCATATATTGATGGCAGTCTTGGCTGGACGGTTACCTTATGTGCCGGCGCCAATTTATTTGTTGGTTATATTGATAAAAAAATAGCAAAACAAATATTCAGCAAACAAAAAGTTTGCTTTGGCGGCAGTGGTGCTGCAACCGGCAAGGCAGCTATTACAGATGATGGTTATATAATAAACGGTTATTGGAAATATGCAACCGGAGCACCGCATCTTACACATTTTACTGCTAATTGCATTATTGATAAAGATGGTAAGCCGGTATTGGATAAAAATAATCAGCACTTAATTCAATCATTTTTTTTTAAAAGAAGTGAAGTAAAGGTTATTGAAGACTGGCATACGCCCGGCCTTAAAGCAACGGCAGGCCATAGTTTTTCTGTTGAAAATTTATATGTGCCGAATGAAAGATCATTTATTATTAATGCTGAAACAGTCACACATAACGATGCTGTTTTTCTATTCCCTTTTTTGCAGTTCGCAGAATTAACGCTTGCCGTAAATACGCTTGGAATGACAAGTCATTTGTTAGAAGAAGCAAATGCCGTCATAAATAAAAGACGGCAATTAAAAAAGATTACAATAAGGCAGTATGATTATTCAAATAAATTAATTGGAGATGCCAGCAACAAGATTGAAATGCTTCGCACAAAATTCTATGAAACTGCTGCAACTGCGTGGAATGAGCTTTTGATAAAGAAAAATATCCCGGTAAAAACGCTAAATAATATTAGTAACCTAAGCGCCCGGCTTGTAAAAGAATGCCGGGCCCGCGTTGCCGCTGTTTATCCTTATTGCGGGTTATCTGCAATAAACGGTAAAACAGAAATAGAAAGAATCTTCAGGGATGTATTTACGGCAAGCCAGCACAGTTTGCTGAATTATACCGGATAGAATGACCGTAAAACTATTTCTTCTTTTTTCTCGCAGATTTCTTTGGCGGGTTAGCTTTTAATTCTTCAATAATCTTTTTGGCTTCTTCAACCGTTAAATCTGCGGCGCGTTCCTGCTGCTCTTTGGTAAGCTTATAATTACGCAATCCCACTTTTAAATAAGGACCGTAAGGGCCACGCAGCACCTGTATCTTTTCTTTTTCAAAAACCTTTATCGTACGTTCTTCTTTTGCCTGCCGCTTCTCTTTTATAATAGGAATGGCTTCTTCCAGTGTTATACTGTAAGGATCGTACTCCTTACTTAAAGAATAGAATTTTTTATTGTGCGCAACAAAAGGCCCAAACCTGCCGATGTTTACCGTTACATCTTCATTTTCAAACTGTCCTAAATTTCTAGGTAGCTTGAATAACTCCATCGCTTCATCAAAGCTGATGGTTTCAATACTTTGCGTGGGCTTTAGTTTTGCAAAGCGAGGTTTATCTTCATCGTTCACATCGCCAATCTGTACCATTGGCCCATAACGCCCCATACGTGCAACCACTTTTTTTCCGGATGCTTCATCCACGCCTAATTCTCTTTCACCTTTTATGCGTTCTGCATTTTCAAGTGTGTGTTCAACATCTTTTTTAAATGGTTTATAAAAGCCATCAATAGTTTTTTCCCATTGCTTTTTACCTTCTGCAATTTCATCAAACTCATCTTCCAACTTTGCAGTAAAGCCGTAATCCATTATGTCAGAAAAATACTCCACCAAAAAATCTGTTATTACCAAACCAAGATCAGTGGGAAATAATTTAGAACGTTCTGCGCCGGTGGTTTCACTTTCTGTTTTCTTGCTGATATTATCCTGCTTTAAAACCAATACACGGTAATTCCTCAAAACGCCTTCTTTGTCGCGCTTCTCCACATAACCGCGTTTTAAGATAGTTGATATTGTGGGCGCATAAGTAGAAGGCCGGCCAATGCCCAGCTCTTCCAGCTTCTTTACAAGCGAAGCCTCCGTATATCTTGGTGCTGGCCTTGTAAAACGTTCAATGGCCTGCATTTGATTAAGCGTTAACGACTGGCCCACGCTAAGTTGCGGCAACATGCCTTCCGCATCTTCTTCCGTTACATCTTCTTCATCCTTGTCTTCCATGTAAACTTTAAGAAAGCCGTCAAATTTCAACACTTCACCTTGCGCCGACAATTCCTGGTTATTGGTTGATATAGCAATCTTTGCTGTTGTTTTTTCAAGTTCGGCATCACTCATCTGGCTGGCGATAGTGCGCTTCCATATTAATTCATACAAACGTTTTGTATCACTATCGTCAACACTTGTATTTTCCATATAGGTCGGCCTGATCGCCTCATGCGCTTCCTGCGCACTTTCATTCTTATTCCTGAATTTGCGTGGTTGCAAATATTTATCGCCATATTGTTTGCTGATGTTTGAATGAATATCATTCAATGCAGTGTCACTTAAATTCACACTGTCCGTACGCATATAAGTAATATTACCGCTTTCATATAGTTTTTGGGCGAGCAGCATTGTTTTGCTCACGCTGTAACCCAGTTTACGGCTTGCTTCCTGTTGCAGAGTGGATGTGGTGAATGGCGCCGCGGGAGATTTTTTTGCGGGCTTCACCTGTATATCACTTACCTTATAATTGGCGCCTACACAGCTTTGCAAAAACGTTTCAGCATCTTCTGCATTTTTCTGGCGGCTGCCTTCAGCTTTAAAACTTACATTTTTATTATTGATATCCTGCCCGCTAAAAACAGCTTCAATTTTAAAGCTGCTTACCGGTTCAAAAGCATTTATTTCCCTTTCCCTTTCAGCAATTAAACGCACGGCCACACTTTGTACACGGCCCGCGCTTAAAGAATTGCGCATACTCATTTTGCGCCATAATACAGGGCTTATTTCAAAACCAACAATGCGGTCTAAAATTCTTCTTGCCTGTTGCGCATCCACTAAATTCATATCCACCGTGCGCGGATGCTGCACCGCCCTTTGAATGGCGGGTTTTGTTATTTCATGAAAAACGATGCGCTTTGTTTTTACAGGATCCAGTCCAAGTACTTCGCATAAATGCCAGCTTATCGCTTCCCCTTCACGGTCCTCATCCGTTGCCAGCCAAACTTCACCGGCTTTTTTTGCAACAGATTTTAATTCCTTTACAACTTTTTGTTTGTCTTCCGGAATAATATAACGGGGGGAATAATTATGTTTTATATCAATACCCATGTCATCTTTTTCAAGGTCACGGATATGCCCATATGAGCTCTTTACCTCGAAATCGCTGCCAAGGTATTTTTCAATGGTTTTGGCCTTTGCCGGACTTTCCACTATCAATAAATTCTTTGCCATTCACTTTTATTTTTTGTTGACCAGCAACCTAACGCTACAGTCTTTTATTCATTCAGGGCCTGACAGATGCATTATGAATTTCATTTTTTTATTATTCTGAGGATGTTTTCTGCATTGGCCTGAAACGGTGCAATATTAAAACAAACAAATTAAAGGCATGAAACATTGAGTTAAAACCGGTTTTTAAAGAGCGATTTCTGGCTGCAAGTTTCATTTATTAAATTGTTTTTAGAAAAATGTTCAATATTCAACAAAACAATACGCCTGTTCAATTATAAAACCATTGCAGGTTGAGCATTGTATATTGAACATGGAGTATTGAATATTACATTTCAAACCACGCATTACTAATCACTTATCAACCGATCCTCTTCTTGCCATCTATCAACTGTTCATTATCTTTAGCGCATAAGCTTGCAATTATGAACAGAAGAAAATTTATCAAAAACACATCTGCCGCTGCTGCAGGAATTACTATTTTAAACTTCCCGGTATTTGGAAAAAATGCACCCAGTAATAAAGTTGTTTTAGCCGTAATGGGCGTTAACAGCCGGGGCAGTTATCTTGCAAAATCGTTTGCTTCATTGCCTAATGTTGAAGTGGCTTATATATGTGATGTGGAAGATGGCGCCATTAAAAACGGCCTTGATGCGTTAAAAGATGCACCGCGCAAACCCACTGTTATAAAAGATATCAGGAAGCTGCTTAAGCAAAATGATTTTGATGCGCTGGCAGTAGCTGCACCCGATCACTGGCATACGCCGGCGGCAATTTTAGGCGTACAAAATGGTAAACATGTGTATGTTGAAAAACCTTGTGGCCAAAACCCGCATGAAGGCGAGCTGATATCACAGGCATATTCAAAATATGGCAAACATATCCAGATGGGCAACCAGCGCCGCTCTATGCCTACATTGATAGAAGCGGCAAAGCTTATACAAGAAGGTATTATCGGTAAGGCATATTTCGCAAAAGCATGGTACGCCAATAACCGTGCGTCTATTGGTGTTGGAAAAGTTATTCCTGTGCCTTCAACACTGGATTGGGATTTATGGCAGGGGCCTGCGCCGCGCAAACAATTTAAAGATAACATAGTGCATTATAACTGGCATTGGTTCTGGAACTGGGGCACGGGCGAAGCCTGCAATAATGGTACGCATGAAATTGATTGCTGTCGCTGGTTTTTAGAACTTGATTATCCTACAAAAGTTACATCCGGCGGAGGCCGTTATGCATTTAAAGATGATTGGGAAACGACTGACACGCAGGTAGCCTCATTTGAATTTGGCGATGAAAAAGCAATAACATGGGAAAGCCGCAGTTGTAATAACTATCCTGTTGAAGGTGAAAGCCGCGGCTTTATTATTTATGGTGATGGCGGAACATTGGTGAATGATGGTGGCGGCGGTTATAAAATATTCGATACAAAAAATAAACTGGTAAAAGAAGGTAAAACAGATGTTGCTGCAGAAGCCAATAATCTTGTAAGCTCAACGGGCAATCTTGATTTATATCATTTTCAAAATTTTGTTGATACGGTTAGGGGAGAAGCAAAGCTCAATTCGCCTGTTGATGAAGGCAGCAAATCTGTGTTGCTTTGCCATTTGGCAAATATTGCACAGCGTACCGGTGGTGTATTGCATTGTGACCCTTCCAATGGCCATATTCTTAATAATACTGAAGCCATGAAGTTATGGCAAAGGGAATATGAAAAAGGCTGGAAGCCTGTTATATAATCGTAGTATCATGCAGAAAACATTTCTTACTGCGGCATGGCGAAACCTTGTAATGGCAAATTATAGAATTGACCCGTTATTGCTGCATCCATATCTTCCTTATAAAACTGAACTTGATACATTTAACGGAAAGTATTTTGTAAGTCTTGTTGGCTTTATGTTCCAGGACGTGAGAGTGATGGGAATATCATTTCCTTTTCATACAAGCTTTGAAGAAATAAACCTGCGTTTTTATGTCCGCTATAAACAAAACAATGAACGGAGGCGCGGCGTTGTGTTTATAAAAGAAATTGTATCAAAGCGCATGATAAGTTTTGTGGCAAATACTTTATATGGAGAAAATTATAGTACGCTTCCAACAAAACACACATGGAGCAGGAATAATGATGATTTAAGTATTGGATATGAATGGAAAGTTGGCAAACAATGGAATCATATAAATTGTATTGCATCAGGCGAGTCCGAAATCATTACTGAAAATTCGGCTGAAGAATTTATTACCGAACATTATTGGGGCTATACCTGCATTAATAAAACATGCGCCGGTGCTTACGAAGTTCAGCATCCAAAGTGGAAGGTGCATAAAGTAAAGTCTTATGATATTATTTGCAGTGCAAAAGAATTGTATGGACAGGCATTTTATGAAACGTTAAACCATCCACCTGAATCTGTATTTCTTGCAGAAGGTTCTGCTATAAAAGTATTAAAAGGTGAGAAGCTTTTTTAATTAATAAACTGTAGAAAGCGGTGCTTTTTGCTGCTCAGAATGCAGTGATGGTGCAGGTTCGGCCGCTCATCATTTAAAGCAGTTTAGTCCGAAAAACCGGGACAGGAACATGGGCTGCCATTAAATATCAATGCGGTAACAACAAAATAAAAAAGCTTCGCTCATGCGAAGCTTTTTAAAATTATATAAGTACTTATATATTATTTAGCCTTATCAAAATTTTCCTGCACTTTTTTCCAGTTGATAACATTCCAGATCGCAGCTAAATAATCAGGGCGTTTGTTTTGATATTTTAAATAATAAGCGTGCTCCCAAACATCAACACCAAGAATGGGTGTGCCCTTTACTTCAGCCACATCCATTAACGGGTTATCCTGGTTAGGCGTTGAAGTAACTTCAAGCTTACCATCTTTTACAATAAGCCAGGCCCAGCCACTTCCAAAACGGGTGGCGCCTGCAGTATTAAACTTTGTTTTAAATTCATCAAAAGAACCAAAAGTGCTGTTAATAGCCTCAGCCAAACTGCCCGAAGGTGCACCGCTATCAGCAGATAAAATATCCCAGAAGAAAGTGTGATTCCAGTGGCCGCCGCCATTGTTGCGAACAGCGGGTGAAATTTTACCGGCATTAGCAATCAGGTCTTCAAGTGATTTATTTTCATGTTCCGTTCCGGCAATTGCTTTATTAAGGTTATCTACGTACGCCTGGTGATGTTTGTCGTGGTGAATCTTCATTGTTTGCTCATCGATGTGCGGCTCTAATGCATTGTATGCATACGGCAGCGGAGGTAATGTGAATGCCATAGTTATAAAATTTTAGATTTCTGATTGTAGATTTCTGCTTTTACAGAAATACAATTATTGTTTATAAAGGACAACAAATTTAATGCGAGGCTGGCAAAAACAGGTTAATTCTTTCTTATATCGAAAATAAGCCTTGCTTTATTAAGCTTTTCAGCGCTTTTGCTGAAAGAAAGTTTTCATAAGCAAGGCGCAATCTTCCGCCAAAACACCACTGCGTATTTTGGTTTTTGGATGAAACGGAAAATTGGGCGATGTTACGCGGCGATGACCATTCTTTTCATCAGCCGCACCCCAAACCACGCGTTGCAATTTACTCCAGTATAAAGCGCCCGTGCACATTAAACAAGGTTCAATTGTTACATATAAAGTTGCATCGGGTAAATATTTGGTGCCTAGAAAATTATAAGCTGAAGTAAGCGCCAGTATTTCTGCATGCGCGGTTGAATCATTCAGCTGTTCCGTCATATTATGCGCCCTTGCAATAATCTTTTGATTGATAACAATTACAGCACCAATGGGAATTTCATCTTCTTCATAAGCTTTTTCTGCTTCGCGCAGCGCATGCTGCATATAGTATTCATCATTCAATATCATTGATACAAATTGCTATTCTTTATCTTTTTCTCTTTGTTTACGCCGCTTTTCCTTTTTATATTTATTGAAAAGGTCAAGGCTTATTTTAACCTGGCCGTCGTCCCCATCCCTTGCCCTTAAGTTAATGCTTCTGCCGGGGTCATCCATTTTTGCCCGGTCTATCTTTTTAAAATCTTTATCGCCGGGCTTATTCGTTAAGGATGACATTGGAACCTGTATTAAAATATCGGTACGGTTGGCCGTACTGTAAACACCTTCGATATACATGGTAATTGCCGACGATTGAACGGGCATTCTCCGTATGTATATATCTCCATTTTTTATATCAAAAGTATCTTTTAATTCTGCGAACTGCACATTATTCAAATCCCTGTTTTTAAAAACATATTGCTGAATATTAAGCAGCGGTTTAAAATTTATTAAAGCTGCATTTTTTATAGAGAAATAGAGTTTGCCGTTCAGGGTGTTTGCAAGCAGTTTGCCGGAGTTATTGATACCAACGGTTAAATTCGTTTTGGCATTCATAATGCCCTGCAGATTACCGGAAGTAATGGTCGTTTGTCCGAAATTGTCAAATGCATAAAATAATTTCTTCACATTAATATGACTGAGATCTGCGTTCACCACAGCCTGGTGATAATTATTATTTACCTGGTGCACTTTAGCAGAAAGATTAAACGAACCATCGGCGTGCTGCAATGATGCTTTTTGAATGCCCCAGTCGTTGTTTTCAAACAACATATTTGCATTTACATTGGTTGCTTTAAAATTATGTAATGCAACTTTGCCCGCCTTCAGGTTTACATGCATATCGCCGTTTTCTAGCGCATCATCCACTGAGGTTATAACAGAGCCAACGCCACCTTTCTTTTTTGTTTTTGCAGCATCCTTGTTGCCAAATAAAGTTTTAAAATCATTCAGATCAACAGAAGGAGAATAAACACTGCAGTTCATGCTTGCCTTCCCGGCTTCCTTTTTTGAATACCGGTTTAAGTTGCTGCCCTTAATATTTACGGTAAACTGGCTGGCATTTACATTGCATTTAAAGTTATTCATCGTCAAAGTATTACCCGCAATGGCGATAGCGCCGTTGCACGAGGAGAAAGTAATATTTCTCGGCACATATACCATCGTTCCATTCTCAATTTCGATTTTAGCATTCAACTGGTTTAGCAAAGAAGGGTCGGGAATTAAAGAGCCGTTATAAGCGAGGTATAATTTGGCGCTGCCTTCGGTAAAATCGAATGTTTCAGATAACAGTGTTTCATCTAACTGGGCCATTGTGCATGCCGTATTAAATTCAAATTGTATAGTTGGGTTTGATAAATTGGTTATGGCAATTGTGGGTGTGTTCATTTTTATCTGTCCCCAATTGCTCGTAAAACCGGTAACAATAATTTGGGAGTTAGAATCATTTGGTGCAATGCTTGGATTAACCTGGTTGGAATAATTTCCTTTAAAGCTGCAGCTTGTTAAATTTACAACGGGCGTTGTAATATTATTTTCTGTTGTAACAAAATTAACCTTAACAGCAGGGTCACCTTTTTTAGATAATGGCCCTGTTAGCGATACATTCACATCCACCGGCTCCGTAAGATTTATGCTGCCTAATTTGGTTCTTGTTTTAGGCTTTAAAATTGTTAGCGCCGAAGCATATTTAATACCCTCCGTTGAGGCCTCTATATGAAATTGTGATTTTCTTTTGAAATCAAATTTGCCCTTAATAAGAAAGGGCTGGCCCTGTATTTTAACCTTGGATTTGTTTATAGTAAGCACGCCGCTGGTATCATATACAAATTTCCATTTGGCCTGTATGCGCTGATTTTCCAGCCAGTAACCCTGCGGCAAATTAAAACCAAGCCCCCGTAACATTAAATCTTCATCAAAAGTTATGTGATACTTTGAACCTGTTAAACGCATGTCAATATTTGCATCGTCAATTCTTCCCGCATATCTTTTTTTACGTATAACATCTTCCAAAACAATGGTTACATTTTCAAGATTAAAATTTCTAAGAACGATTAGTTTTTTATTCCTCGCTGTACTCACAGTATCTTTTTTATGCGGCATCAGCACGTAGTTGTTTGAATAACCATTTACATCGGTGAAACTGTGCAGCACCGCATTTTTCACCGTTACAGAGCCAATTTTTAATTTATTGCCAAGCAACCCCATAAAGCCTGCCCTGGCGGTAATTTGTTCAGCTTTAATAAAAGGCCTGTGATAAAACGAATCGCTGACCGTTACATTTTCAAGCGTAATGCCAATATCGGGAAATGTTCTCCATATAGTTATGTCGGCATTATTGATTTTTAATTCCCCCAAAATGGTTTCTTTCATTTTTGCATTAAGAAACCCAAGCAGTCTTTCTTTTGAAGATGATACATAAATGCTAAGGCTTACCAGCAATAAAACATATAAGCCAAGTATTACGGCAACAACACGCACAAAACGCCGCCGCCATTTTCCGGGCACATGAAACCTGCTTTTCTTCTTTTCTTCCTCCATAGCTTAACTGTATTGCACAAGAAACGCTGTTCTGCAACAGCGTTTTTACTAAAACTTATTTTGAATGATATAAGGAAGCATGTTAAGCCATGTGGGCCAGTCGTGCGTCCATCCTTCCCAAATGCTGAAATCGTGCCATATACCTTTATCCCAAAGCACTTGTGAAAACCTGCGGTTGGCATCAGGATCTTCATAAGCGCCACCACCCGTATAAATGTGAATATGATGACTGGCGTGTATTTTATTAAGGTACCATTCATCTGTTAAATTGGGAATATAATGTATGGGGCTGTTAAAGTAAACCTGGTCGTCCCAGAATCCTTTTGAATATTCTGTAAGATCATACACGCCGCTCATGCTTATAACACCGTTAATAATATCGGGCCGCTTTAAAAATAAATTCATGGCATGCAATGCGCCAAATGATGCACCGCATGTATAAATCATCGTTTCATTACTTGAACTGTTGCGGATAAATGGTATTACTTCGTTATGTACGTAATAGTTAAACTCATTTTGGCGAATGGCTTTGTGCGGCGGGTACATTTCATTATTCAGCCAGCTTTCATTATTAATGCTGTTAATGCTATAAACTTTTAGTTTGCCGGCATCAATAAAAGGCGCCAATGCATCTATCAGTTTAAACCGTTCATATTCGAGGTAATCAGCGGCGGCAGTTGGCACCAATAACAATGCAAACCCGTAATGGCCATACGTTACTATTGGCATTTCTTTATTGAGTGAGGGGCTATACCAGGATGTAATTTCTCTTTGCATATAACGGTTTAATTTAGGTGAGATACAATTGGTCTGAAAGTCAGAAAGCCGAATATTCGAAAGAAAATTTATAATACAAATTTTCTGCCTGCGAACTTATTATAAACATACCTTCTTCACTTCGTGCCATAAGTCGCGGTAGCATTGGGCTGCATAACTGCTGTTGGCATATTCAAATAGGGGCTGCTGGTTAATGCCCATTTTTTCTACATCGCTTAAATAAGGGATATAATTTTTAAAGAACAGTTTGTCTCTGTAAAACTGTTGCATCACTTCATGATGCAAATTTTTCCTGTGGTCAACCATGCTGAAGAAGCATTTTAACCTGCTTTTATCAAGGCTGTTATCATCAAAATAAGCGCTCACCATTTCAAAGGAATTAATGGAAAGCGTTGTGGGGATATTCGGCATCAAAATATAATCCGCCGCGTTAAAAATGTTTTCGTGTAATAAAGAGATGCCGGGTGGGCAATCGAGTATTACAATATCATATCCCTTAAGGTTTGCCAGCAGCGATCTTAATTTTCTTTTACTGTGTTTTATATCACTGAGCAATGTATCAATGTTGCGTGCAGACATGTCCGCCGGAATTATCCAAAGGTTTTCAAACGTCGAATCCTGCACGGCATCTTTTACATCCAGTTCGTTTGCAAACAATTTTTTTGTCACGTTCTTATTGTTTGCCTGAACATTAATGTAAAATGATGATGAGCCCTGTGGATCAAGGTCCCATACCAGTGTTTTATAACCATCAGCAGCGGCGAGATAGGCCAGGTTTATAGCAGCGGCAGTTTTGCCCACGCCGCCTTTAAGATTGTATAGAGCAAAGACTGTCATACATCTAAAATACAAATTAAAACAGCCCATCCCAAACCCTTCCCAAAGGAAAAGTTTTTCGGGCCCTCAAAATATTTTAGGTAAAGTGGTATAAAGTCCTCTCCACCGGAGGGGATTAAGGGAAATACCGCTATTCTTCCCTCAACTGTTTTCCTGTAAGATGAATAAAAACATCTTCAAGGTTAGCCTGTTTTACTTCTTTGGGTTTTTCAAAGCCTGATTCAACAAGATCATCTATCAATTTATCAGGCGAAGCCATCGCAATTATTTTGCCCGAATCAATAATAGCAACACGATCGCATAAAATCTCCGCTTCATCCATATAATGCGTGGTGATAATAACCGTGGTGCCATTGCTTCTTATATCTTTTATCAAATCCCAGAGGTTGCGCCTTGCCTGTGGATCGAGGCCTGTTGTTGGCTCATCCAGAAAAATAATCTTTGGCCTGTTAATTAATGTGGTCGCGATGGAGAATCGCTGTTTCTGGCCGCCGCTCAGCTCCTTAAATTTTGCTTTGGCTTTATCACGAAGATTTACTGTATCGAGCAAATCCATCGGGTTTACTTTACCGTTATATAAGCCTGCAAAAAGCTGGATAAGTTCCACGAGGTTCAGGCCCGGATAATAACCCGAGCTTTGCAACTGAACGCCAATCAGTTTTTTTATTTCATTGGGTGAGTTATCAAGGTTAAAGCCGCCCACCATTATTTCACCGCTTGTTTTTTCACGCAGCGTTTCAATAATCTCAAGCGTGGTAGATTTTCCGGCACCATTGGGACCAAGCAGGCCAAAAATTTCACCTTCATACACATCAAAGCTTATACCTTTTACTGCTTTAAAATCGCCATAATGTTTAACGAGTTCTTTTACTGAAATAATTGGTTTCTGATGCATATAAATGATATAAGAAAGTATTATAAAGAAATTTATATACTTATTTATTTTGCAGCAAATATCTTTGAACACCTTTACATGCAAGAAAAATTAACTGTTATTTACATAATATCCGACAGACGTTCCGGCTCTACGCTGCTTGAAAACATGCTTTCAAAGTCACGGGAAGTTTTATCAGTTGGCGAACTGGCCATGCTGAAAGGTCATATTTATAAAGAGGGGCCCGGCGAATTATGGAACTGGAACTGCAGTTGTGGTAAACCTGTTATGCAATGCGAATTCTGGAGCAAAGTGCTTAATGGTATTTATGATGATAATTTTGAAACCAAGATAACATGGCCATATAAGTCTATGAAAATACTGTTTTCATCTTTTACATCTGTCAATAGCAAAAGCATATTGCAAAAATTCATCAATACAAAAAAGAATAAACAAACAGTTTGGGCACTGAATGAAATTTATAAAGCTTTAGGTAATACATCAGATAAAAAATTTATTGTTGATTCTTCAAAAGATCCCATACAGGCATTGGCCATTACAAAATGCGCAGACATTAATGTGAAACTTATCTGGCTTACAAGAGACTTGCGCGCCATTACTTTTTCAAAACTGAAAAGATGGAAACAAAACAAGCGTTCTGAAAAAAAACCTTTGGAAACTTTAATTGACAGTTTCAGGTATAAAAAAGTTTGTAATGCAGTTATGAAAAATGCTGCGCCCGAAAACGTCATTAAAATAAGTTATGAAGCGCTGGCCGAAAAGCCGCAGCAGCAATTAGATAACATCTGCGCCAGGTTTGGTTTGGTTAATTACCAGGCGCCTGCGTATATGGAACTCAATAACGATCATACTATTGCAGGCACGCCCGGCAGGTTTGAAAGAAAGGTAATCGCTGCCGATAATTCATGGAAAGATTTTTATAAACAACATGCCATGCTGAACGCATTGGGCAAAGTTTTTAATGCGTTATAAATGGAGAAAGACAAAAAAGATTTTTTTATCCTGACAGCGCCAAGAAGCGGCTCCACGGTGCTTACAAGAACGCTGGATCAGCATCCGCAAATATTTTGCGCAGGAGAAATTTTTCATCCGTCTGGTGAAACTTACCATCCCGAATGGCAGTTTCCATTCATTGGCAAAAAAAATAAACAAGGGGTTTCAAGAACGCTGTTTACATTAACCAATTATATAAAAGGCTATTTAACCGGGGCTGCCCATATAAACCGGTTTTACAAAACCCGCGATACAAAACAGCTACGCGGGTTTAAATTAATGAACAGGCATGTTACAGATTTTCCAACTGTTTGGAAATACCTGTTGCAAAACGATAAGAAAGTAATCGTGCTTGTAAGAACAAACACTTTTCGTGAAGCACTTTCAAGTTTCAGGGCAAGAAAGATTGGCGTATTTCATTCGAGTGAAGATGCTTCGCTTGCAGCAAAGAAAGTGCATGTAAATGCAGCGCAATTAAAAAAACGTGTGGATGAACTGGAGGCCATCAACAGTAATATTTTAAAACTTGGCAAAAACTTTAATCATATTGTGCTTACATATGAAGAATTTGAGCACTGGCAGGAAATGCTGAATAAGGTTTTTGATTTTCTTGAAGTGGAAAAAATAAATATGCCGGCGCAGTTAAGAAAGATAAGCGCAATCAACTGGCGCGACGGCGTAGAAAATTACGAAGAAGTTGAAACTATAATGAAAGGCACATACGCACATTTTATAAACTGATTATAACTGCTTAAAATAACCAAACGCCAAACCAGCAAATGACAAAATTTGTGATCTTCACTTTACCGCGAACAGGTTCTACCTTGCTAAGCAAATCGCTTAACAGGCATCCTGAAATTTTTTGTGATGATGAAATATTTCATTTTAGCTTTCGCGATTACTTCAGCCCTAATCAATTCAGGTTTTTAAAAATTCCTTTCCTTCCTAACAAAATAAATTATGTAATTAACTACCCCGTCACTTACCTGCGTTTGCCATCTTTCCTGAAAAAATACTTTACGAATAAAAAAGATGAAAATTTTAAGGCGCGGGGTTTTAAGCTTATGTATTATCAAACCCTTTACATGCCGGGCTTAATAAATTACCTGAAGAAGAATAATATTAAAGTGATATTGCTTTTGCGTGAAAATATTTTGCGCAACGCACTAAGCGATTTGCGGGCTCGTGCCACGGGCATATACCATAACCAGGATGATAATGAAGCACAGCGTTCCGGCATGGCGAAACTGAATGTTGATATAAATACCTTGCAACAAAAAATGAATGATATTATACGGCAAAATAAACAACTGGAAAATATTGTAAGCGATATGGATTATATAAAAATCCGCTATGAAGATTTTGCAGAATGGGATGCCACTATGAATAAAATTGCATCGTTCCTGCATGTTTCCCAAACTACAGTAACTGCTGGTGCCAAAAAATTGAACCCTGATGCATTGCAGGATATGATTGAAAATTATACCGAAGTGGAAATGTGGCTTAAGCAAAATAATTATGCCGAGTTTACAGCATAAAACGTTTGCACATCCGGGCATAAAAAGGGCCCGGAAAGAATTCCAGGCCCGCTTATTTATTCATCACCTAAAAACGAGAAAACTAATTTAATCCACCGCCCTGCGTGCCCACACGTTTGCTTTCATCTTCTGCACCTGTTTTACGCTGGCGCGCTGCTTTTACCTGGTTGCTGCCAAAACGGTAAGTAACGCTTAATCTTAATTGCCGGCTTTCATTGCCACCTTTTACTTTCAGGTATTGACCTGCAAAATCGCTTTTACCAGTCCAGCGGAGCGTTTGAAATATATCCGTCACGCTTGCTTTTGCTGTTGCCTTGCCTTTAAAAAAGGTTTGCTGAATGCCGCCATCCACACTCCATAATGCACCGCTTTTAAATGTGCCCTGCCATATAGTTGGCGAAGTATAAAAGCCGCTTACTTCAATCGTTGTTGCCTTTGCCACTTTAAATGTTTGCTGTGCATATACGTTTACAGCAAATACATCAAGGTCTATATTCCTGCCTGCACCAAAATTGGCTTTGTAATGAGAGTAGTAAGAATTCACATTCGCAAACACGCTATACCATTTATATTGAAAAGGCATACTGATATTCAAGCTTACCAAATCCTGATCTGCAAGATTTTTCTTTGTAATAAATGCCTTTGATTTATCGGCCGTATCTATAATTTGGGAAAACACATCATTAACGTGACTGTACGTTAACTTGGTTGTTAACCTGTACCAAAGTGTGTTGGTTAATGAGATACTGTTAGTGTACTGCGGCCTCAACTGTGTATTACCTTTCTGATAAGTATATTCATCCAGTTTAAATTCAAAAGGATTCAAATCCTGGTAAGCCGGCCTGTCAATCCTCCTGCTGTAAGCAAGGCTCCACTGGTTCTTTGGATTTTTATTGAACGTGATGGCTGCACTTGGGAACAAATCAGTATAATTTCTTTTGAAAGAAGAATCGTAAGGCTGGTAGCCGCCGTTCCAGTTATACCCGTTAGACAAGCCTTTTGAATTGGTGTTTTCTGCACGCAGGCCTGCCTGTATCATAATGCCATTTTTAAACTGGCGGTTATAATTAATATAGGCTGCATTTACATTCTCTTTATAATTAAAATCGTTGCTGCGCAAAGTGTCTAAAAACTTGTCATCTGAATACACATTATACCTTTCAAAATTGTTTACCGATTTTACGTAAGAAAATTTAGCGCCATAACCTAACCTGCCTTTTAAAAAGTTTTGTTCATAATCAGCCTTTACTGAATAGATATCAATCTTTGTTGGCGCTATCATATTATATATGTATTGATTTTGCAGCACTGTGCCGCTTGGATCGTAATAATAATTCGGCTGAAACTGATCGCTCTTAAGATCATAATAGCCATAATCAGCATCAACATTTAACTCATGCCCCGATGTATCGGCAAAATGATAATTAAGATTAGCATTCAGGTTGTTTCTTTTCATGGCACTTGCATTATCAGCCTTCAGAATCTTATTCACATCACCTGTGGGTTTATAAGATATTATTGTATTGCTTTTGTTTGAAACATCTATATCTCCAAGATTGCCATTCACCATTACACCAACTGTATTGCGGTTGTTGATGAAGTAATCCATACCTGCTTTAAAATTGTGGCTTTTATTATCAAAACGCATTTTTGAGTGCTGGTCAAAAACCGTATCCAGCTGAATGCGGTAGAGGTTCATGAAACCTTCATTCCTGTTGTCGTTATAATTATAATTACCAAAAAGATTTACTTTTTTATTACGGTGATTGAGAGAAATGCCGCCGTTATATTTTGGATAAATACCAATATTATAACCGGCATTTACAGAACCATTGGTACCAAAAGATTTATTCTTTTTTAAGCGGATATTAATAATGCCCGCGTTGCCTGCCGCTTCGTATTTGGCGGATGGATTGGTGATTAATTCAATTGATTCTATTTGTGATGACTGCAATGTTTTCAAATAGTTGGCAAGATCTGAACCGGTTAGCGGCGATGGTTTACCATCAATATAAACCTGCACGCCGTTCTTGCCTGCAAGGCTTATATTTTCATCTTTATCCACCACTACACCAGGAGATTTGCGCAACAGTTCCAAAGCATCGCTGCCGGTTGCATTAATGGTGTTTTCAACATTCAAAATGGTTTTATCTGCCTTTACTTCTACAATTGGTTTTCTTGCAGTAACCACAACATCTTTCAGGTCATTGTTGGCTTTTGAAAGCGAAACAGCAGTAAGGTTTACATCACCGCTGCCTGCCACTTCAAATACCGGCGAATAGCTGGCTGCATAACCAATAAAAGTTGTGTTGGTCAGATATTTTCCTTCCTTAATATTCTGAAACTGGTATTGTCCCGCAGTATTGGTAACTGCAATTTTTACAACGGATGAATCTTTTGCATTCAATAAGGAGATGCTTGCATTGGATAATGTTTTTCCGTCAGCATCTTTTACAACACCCTTAATATTTTGTGCAAACGTGGTTAGCGATAAAAGTATAAGCGCACTTAGTATTGATAAAATCTTCTTCATAAGTTTATTCATTTTTCAAAATTGATAATTGCAGCAGTTACTGCATACACTTGTTTTATTAATGGCACAAAGAAACTTATGAACGGAAATGCAGGCAATCGTTAATCGGCGAAGCAAATAATAAAGCGGTTGAATTGTAATTTTTATGTAGCGGGCAGTAACTGCGCGTCGGCGAAAAAATAAAAAATCGGTAAATGGTATGTTAACATAGGTTAATTAACAAAGCTCCACCATATGCCGATGCGCAACCATAAACCTCTTTCAGGATAACCCGGCGCGCTGTAATTATATTTGGTGAAAGCAAAGCCATTGGCAAAATCAACGGTGTTTAAATTTTCAAGCCGAACAAACCCTTTAAAACCTTTTATGCGCATATTAAGATAAATATCCACGTCAGGCCGGTTAGTAATGGTTAATGTGTCCTGGTAAACAAACTGGCCGTTTAGCGGTGAATAATCATCTGCTTTATATGGCGTGTTATACCTCACTTCAAAACCGGTTGAAAGAAAGAGGTTTTTGAAGAAATTGCCTTCAAACGCAAACCGTGTACGGCCTAATACCAGCGGCACATTCACCGGTGCATTGCCCGCTATTTGCTGCACATTACCCTGTAGGTACCAGCTTAAATGTTTGGCCACTTTAATCTTTTTATAGGCGCCAATATTCAGCACATTAAAAACAGAAGAAGCCTGGGCGGGCGTGTATAAACCGCTGAAATATGCAAGGTTGGTTACGAGGTAATAGTCGCCGGTTAATTGTAAAGCCGCAGGCGGCACGTTTACTACGGCAAATATCCGCGTAATATTTTCTTTTTTAAAACTCTCGCTGGGATATGAAGGAAATGAGCTGAGTGAATAACGGTTGCCTGAAGCATAAGTATTATACTCACTCATAATAAATGAAGGCGTGCGGTTTACATTTTGAAAGCCCACCTGTATGGAACCAACATTTTTCCTGAGTGAACGTATAAAACTTATGTAAGCCGAATAATCGCCTGCATAATGCCCCGTTACATATAATTTGCCCGCAGCTTCTATATCATATAACTGGTTGCGGGTTCGGTTACGGTATTCTGCACCGGTATAAATATTATTATACTGTGTTGAAAGATAGGTTTGACCTTTTATATTTTCATAACCTGCATTTAACTTCAAAAACTGGTTCAGGTTATTTTTTTGAGGATAAGAAATGATAGCAAGATCGTTGATAAGTGTTTGCCAGCTATCGTTGAATTTAAGTGAATCCGTGGTAAACGGAAACACAGTGTACTGCATAAAATTTGAATAGTCTGAAGGTTCCAGCGCGTTATCATGATATTCATATCGTTTGTTTGAATATTGCAGTGTATGCTGAAAACGCAGGCGCGGGTAAAACAATTTAATGGTGGAAGAATCTGTTACAATGGAATCTTTCTGGCCAAAATCATAACTATGCCGTAATACGAATGTAAGATCGTTGTACTGTGTGCCTATGCCAATGGTTACGCCGAAAATACTGCGTGTTGTAAGCAAAGCCGAGCCCAGCTTCGTTAGAGCGCTGGTAGGATTATTCATGAAAAGGCTGTCAACATTCTGATTGGGCTGAAGACCGCCATTTTCAGAAGAAAGAATTTTATTGGCAATGAAAATTATATTATTAGTATAACGCTTATTGCTTGTTTGAAAAAAAGTGTTAACACGTGTATTGCTTATGTTGGTGCTTTGGTTTCTATAGGTGCCCGGCGAATTGATAACCCTGAAATCCAATCCTATGTTAAAATTGCTTTTACGGTTTTGCGTATGAAACAGGTTAATCATTTGTTCGGACCGGCTTCCCAATAAATAAGCCGTTTCTGAATATGGCCGCGTGGTTTGAAAAAACCGCGTGTTTTCCGGCGTGTACATATATACGTCATACGCATGAAAACCGGCATCGAACCCCGGCCTCATTAAAGGCTGAAAAATATAAGATTTAGCGGCGCTTCCAAAATTGCCCATGTCGTAATACTTCCATGAAACGGGAAACCGCGTATAAAAATCATCAATAGAAGAATCTATTTTATTGTTGCGGGTAGAATCCCAGTAATGAAATGAAAGGGTAATGGAATCTTCATATTGATCACGGTGCTGTAAGGTTTGATTGGTAGTATCTTTTTTGCCGGTTATCCTGCCCTGGCTGTCGTATCGATAACGGCTTGTATCCTGCGTTACCTGTCCATGCGCAATTGCAGAAAGCGTTATTAACAATACCAATAAAAGAAGGCGTTTTACTTTATTCTGATACATCGTTCAGGCAAAGATGCAAAGTAATCTGAAAGCTGTGAATGAAAAGGTAATTTGATGTGGTAATTATACTATCAGTACAATATTAGTTTGCTTTCGGGTTCTGTAAATACTTGAATTCTTATCAGCCCTAATTTATCTCCCATACTTCTCTTCCCCTTAACAGCCTGTCCAAATCACCTTTGCCCTTTGCAGCAATGGTTTCTTCCACCTGCAGGTTTAAAATATCTTCATAGCAGGCGCGTTCAGTTTCATAAAACACGCCAAACGGGCGGGGCAGATGATTCTCAAGACGAGGGTCATCAAACATACGGATTAATATCTGGGCTTTATAAAAATCAAATTCATCATGCACCCAAATATCATCAACAGATGCATCCACGCCAATTTCTACAACCACCGGCTTAAAGCCATCGAGTTTAATACCCTTGTTTTTGGTTGGGCCAAACAGTAAAGGCTTGCCATGTTCCAGGAACAGCGTTTCATTCGGTTTGGTTGATTTTTCGGTGAATATTTCAAAAGCGCCGTCATTAAAAATGTTACAGTTCTGGTATATTTCCAAAAAAGATGCGCCTTTATGTTTATGAGAACGCGTAAGCATTTCCTGCAGGTGTTTCGGATCGCGGTCCATGCTGCGGGCTATAAAAGTTGCATCAGCGCCCATAGCTAGTGCCGACGGGTTAAACGGATGATCGATACTTCCAAACGGCGTGCTTTTGGTAACCTTATGCGCTTCTGATGTGGGCGAATATTGTCCCTTCGTTAAACCATATATCTGGTTATTGAAAAGCAGGATATTCACATCAAAATTCCGGCGCAGCAAATGAATGGTGTGGTTGCCGCCAATGCTCAGGCTGTCGCCGTCGCCGGTAACAATCCAGATGCTTAATTCCGGCCTTGTGGCTTTTAAACCGCTGGCAATGGCAGTGGCGCGGCCATGAATGGAATGCATGCCATACGTATTCATGTAATAAGGAAAACGGCTGCTGCAGCCAATTCCGCTTATAATAACAATGTTTTCTTTGGGAACACCAATGGTTGGCATTACTTTCTGCACCTGTGCCAAAATAGAATAATCACCACAGCCCGGGCACCAGCGTACTTCCTGGTCAGTTGCAAAATCTTTCGCAGTTAAAGCGGGCAAACCGTTCGCTACATCGCTCATATCATTAAATTTCGGGCGCAAAGGTAGTTAAAATAGTCAACAGGTTATAGTTCCTGACACGCGGTTGACAGTTAACAATAGACTATTTCTTATCTTGCGCCCTCCACAAAAAAGCTTATGGAAGATACATTCTATGATTTTGGGATGATAGGCCTTGGTGTAATGGGAAGCAATTTTTTACTGAATATGGCGGATAAAGGTTATAAAGCCATCGGTTTTGACCTTGATGCTGCCAAAGCAAAAAAACTGGAAGAAGAAGCTACGCCGGGCACCACAGTAAAAGGTGTGAATACTTTGGAGGAAATGGTTAACCTTTTAGATAAGCCCCGCAGGATAATGATGCTGGTGCCGGCCGGCAAACCCGTTGACGCTGTAATTCAAAATCTATTGCCGCTTGTTGATAAGGGAGATATTATAATCGATGGCGGTAACTCGCACTATGTTGATACTTTAAGAAGGCTTGAAGAATTAAAAGATAAAGGCATTCATTTTATGGGCATGGGCGTAAGCGGCGGCGAAGAGGGCGCCCGCAAAGGCCCGAGCATTATGCCCGGCGGCGATTTTGCTGCCTGGAAACGGGTGCAGCCCGTGCTGGAAGCTGTTTCCGCCAAAGTTAATAATGAACCCTGCGTGGCATATATGGGCAAAGATGCCGCCGGCCACTATGTAAAAATGGTGCACAATGGCATTGAATACGCCATTATGCAATTAATAAGTGAAGCTTATGATTTAATGAAACGTGTGCTTGGCTTAAGCAATACTGAGCTGGCAGAAGTGTTTAAAAAGTGGAATGAAGAAGAACTGGAATCTTTTCTTATTGAAATTACCGGTAAAATATTGCTGCGTAAAGACGAAGACACAGGAAAAGAGATTGTAGATATTATTTTAGATGAAGCGGGTTCAAAAGGCACCGGCAAATGGACTTCACAGGATTCCATGGACCTGCCAGTTTCTGTGCCTACAATTGATATTGCTGTTGCCATGCGCATTATTTCTGATTATAAAGAAGAAAGGCTTGCTGCTGCTGCGTTATATCAAACCACAATAAAACCTTTCAAAGGCAATAAGGAAACCGAAATAAAAAAGATAAAAGATGCTTTGTATTTCTCCACGCTTATTGCTTATGCCCAGGGATTAAACATGCTGCATAAAGCTTCAACAGAATTAGATATGGATATTCCTTTAGCAGATGTAGTGAAAATATGGCGCGGCGGGTGCATCATTCGTTCATCGCTGCTGGAAGTGTTTTATAAAGTGTACAAAAAAGATAAAACGCTTTCTAACATCTTGTTAAATAAAATCATTGCAAGACTTGTGAAGAAAGCCGAAAAAAATGCAAGGGCTGTGGCTAAGCTGGCAATGCAAAACAAAATTCCGGTTACGGCTTTAACCAGTACGATCGGCTATTTTGATGCTTATTGCTCCGCCAATATGCCCACGAATTTAATCCAGGCACAACGGGATTTCTTTGGTGCACACACGTACCAGCGCATTGATAAGGAAGGCATCTTTCATACAGAGTGGAATGAAGAAGTGGTGCAGGCTGATAAGCATCATGCTACAACAGAAAATGCTCAAACACCAACCGCTTAAATAACAGTTTAAGAACAGGTGTTATTGAAAATATTTAAAATACAAACAACATTTATAACTTGAAATCCTTTCAGGAAATACAGGAAAAACAATAATACATGGCTTCAAATAATAACAACAGGAAACCAAAAGCTTCGGTAATATTTATTTTTGGAGGAAGCGGCGATTTAAACCAGCGTAAGCTTACTCCGGCTTTATATAATCTTTTTATTGATGGCTGGATGCCGGAAAAATTTGCCATCGTTGGCCTGGGCAGAACACAGTATTCCGATGATAAATTCAGGGAGCATTTGTCCAAAGGCATACAGGAATTCAGCCGCCGCAAAGAAAAGAACGGTATATGGAAAGATTTTTCACAACGCATCAGCTATATGCCTATGGATGCAGAAGATGAAGCATCTTACAAACTGCTGTCTGACCGCGTTAAAGAATATGAAAAAGACTGGGGCGTTAATCCCAACGTAATTTTTTACCTGGCAGTTGCACCGCAACTGGTTCCTGACATTGCTCAGAAATTGTCAACCATAAAACTTTGCAGCGATACACAAACTACACGCATCGTGGTGGAAAAACCATTCGGCCACGATTTGAAAAGTGCGAAGGAGTTAAACAAGCTGCTCACATCCTTATTTGATGAAGACCAGATTTATCGCATCGACCATTATCTTGGTAAAGAAACTGTTCAGAACATATTGGCTTTGCGTTTTGCCAATGCCATGTTTGAGCCTATCTGGAACCGCAATTATATTGACCATGTTCAGATAACCGTTGCAGAAACGGTGGGCGTGGAAGAGCGCGGTGGTTATTATGAACAAAGCGGCGCTTTAAGGGATATGGTTCAAAACCACATCCTGCAACTCTTATGCATGGTGGCTATGGAACCGCCGGTGAATTTTGAAGCCAACGAGATACGTAATAAAAAAGTGGCCGTATTAAATGCCATCCGCAAATTTGACCGCGCCGAAGTTCAAAACTATGCGGTGCGCGGGCAATACGGCGACGGATGGTTAAAAGGGAAAAAAGTAAAAGGCTACCGACAGGAAGAAAAAGTTAACCCGCAATCAAATGTGGAAACGTATGCGGCGGTTAAGTTCTATATCGACAACTGGCGCTGGCACCGCATCCCGTTTTATGTGCGTACCGGCAAATACCTGCATCAAAAAACATCTGTTATTACTATACAATTCAGGCCGGCACCGCATTATGCTTTTCCGGCAGAAGCAGCAGAAACATGGCGGCCTAACCGCTTAACCATTAGCATTCAGCCTGAAATGGATATACGCCTTCGCTTCCAGGCAAAACGGCCGGGACAAACCATGTCGTTAAGCCCTGTTGATATGATCTTCAGTTATGCAGAAGCTTATCCCGATGAACATGAACCGGAAGCTTATGAAACATTATTGCTGGATGTAATGGAAGGCAACCCCGCACAATTTATGCGTGCCGACCAGGTGGAAGCTGCATGGGAAGTGGTAATGCCGATTATTGAAGCATGGGAACAACGCCCGCCAATTGATTTTCCTAATTATGCGCCTGATAGCTGGGGCCCTGAAGATGCGGAGGCATTAATTGCACGGGATGGCCATAACTGGATAAACCTGCCGTCAAAAAGTGAATAGTTGTACTGTCCTGACAGGATAAATGGACATTAAATGATATAAAAACCAGCCCGTTGATATGTTAAACACAGGCTGGTTTTTAATTTTGCGTTGATGGAAAAATATCATTACATGAATACAAATATTGCTGATATAAGAAAAGATTACAGCTTGCTTGCTTTGAACGAAGATGATGTTGCAACAAATCCTATTGAACAATTCAGCCGCTGGTGGAACGATGCCATGCGCAGCGAAATACTGGAAGTAAATGCTATGACCTTGTCAACGGCAACCAAAGATGGCAAGCCTTCGGCAAGAATCGTTTTATTAAAGGATTTTGATGAAAATGGTTTTGTTTTCTTCACTAATTATAACAGCCGTAAAGGCAATGAACTTGCAGGAAACCCGTATGCAGCCTTAACTTTTTTCTGGAAAGAAATTGAACGACAGGTGAGAATTGAAGGTATTGTAGAAAAAGCAGGTGCTGCAGAAAGTGATGCCTATTTCTTTTCAAGGCCTGAAGGAAGCCGCATTGGAGCGTGGGCATCGCCACAAAGCACGGTAATTAAAAGCCGTGATGTGCTGGAAGAAAATGTAGCAAAATATACAGGCGAATTTAAAAACAGCATTCCCCGGCCGCCACACTGGGGTGGTTACCGGGTAATGCCTTTAAGAATTGAGTTCTGGCAGGGACGAAGCAGCCGTTTGCACGACCGTATTTCATATACCAAAACCGATGAAGGGAGTTGGAAGGCTGAAAGATTAGCGCCATAAAACAGGCAGCTATTCAGATTTTTCTTCTTTTTCTTTTTTAACAGGCTTTGCAGTTTTTGCCGGCCTGCTTTTTCCAAAAGAACCTTTGAATATTTTTCCTTTTTTTGTTTTCTTATCTCCTCTGCCCATAGTGTCTGTTTATTAATACGAAAATTTATAGAGTATGTTGTCTGATGAATTAAATTCCTGTTGAACTATAAAATTTAGTTGTTCATACAATTGTATTCATTATCCACCATTTACTTTGAAATCATGCCTATAACTTAGCTGATAATTCTTTACCTGCTTTAAAACGGGCCACTTTTTTAGCTTTTATTTTAATGGTAGCGCCGGTTTGTGGATTGCGGCCTGTGCGTGCATTACGCTTGGTAACAGAAAAAGTACCGAAACCAACTAATGTAACTTTGTTTCCGGATTTAAGTGCTTTGGTTACAGCGCCTGTAAAGGCATCAAGTGCAGCGTTAGCCTGGGATTTACTTAGGCCAGCATCGTCGGCAATTTTAGCAACTAATTCAGCTTTGTTCATAGTATGTTATTTTGAATTTTTAATGGGTGACAAATGTATTTTGTTTTTACACTTATCAAAATATTTTTTGCGTTTGCAGGTAATATTAAAACAATTTATTCAATTACTTCAAGCAATGTTCGGAAATCAACGAGGTTATTGCCCCATTTTTCCGCATACGCTTTCCTAAATTCATCAGCATATAATTCTATATAACGGTTATATAGGGCTTTGCTTTCTGCGAAATATTGCACTACATAAGTGGGGCCATCATCGTCTTCGTGTTCCTGCAGTTTTGAGAGCTGGCATTGTATAAAGCAACCTGTGGCCATCATTGCAGGCATATATTGCTGCTGCATGCTTTTCAACCATGCATCGTGAATATTCCAGCCCACTTTTGTTGCAATGTTATAAATAAACATACTGAAAATTATTTAGCCAAAAAAATGATTACGAAATTCATTATCAAAATTTCACTGCCACAAATCGCGAAGATCAAACGAGCTTACACATGCTATAAGTCAATTTCAAGATAAACGGGGCAGTGATCGCTATGTTTTACTTCAGGATAAATTTCCGCATCTTTTATATTATTTGTCAAAGGTTCCGTTACATTAATATAATCTATTCTCCATCCTTTATTTTCGGCCCTTACCGAAGGAAACCGCTGGCTCCACCAACTGTACCGGTGAGGCTCCGGCCTGATGACACGAAAAGCATCCACCCATCCATTCGTAAAAAGTTTATCCATCCATGCCCTTTCTTCAGGCAAAAAACCAGATGTTTTTATATTTCCTTTTGGATTATGAATATCTATTTCTTTATGAGCAATATTATAATCGCCGCACAGAATAAGTTTGGGATGTGTTTGTTTCAACTTTTCGAGGTATTGAAAGAATTCTTCCAGCCATTCATATTTAAAAGATTGCCGCAATTCGCCCGTGGTGCCTGAAGGAAAATAAGCGTTGATTAATCGCACATCGCCAAAATCAAGCTGCAGCACACGGCCTTCATCATCGCTTACTTTATGGCCTGTGCCATATACAACATTCGAGGGCTCAATTTTAGAAAAAACTGCAACACCGCTGTAACCCTTTTTCTGCGCGGAATACCAATAATCGTAATAACCCAGATCTGTAATTTGTTCATGCGCAACATTATCTTTATGCGCTTTTGTTTCCTGCAGGCATATAACATCAGCAGGATTTGTTTTCATCCAGTCAAGCAATCCTTTTTTTAAAGCAGCGCGAATGCCATTTACATTATAACTTATGATACGCATTAGCAAAAGTTTGCCGCAAGATAAGGGTATAACAAAGTTTTTAATGACAGTTAATTGACGAATATCAACTTTGCGTTAACAACGCAGCAAACTACTTTTGCAAATTAAATTTTTCGTATGCATTTAAAACCGGTAACTGTTGTTGATGATATAACTCCTGCAGATTTTAAACGCAATTATTTCAGCACCAACACTCCTGTTGTAATAAAAAATTTTTCAAAAAAATGGCCGGCTTATTCTAAGTGGAACTGGGATTATTTTAAAGAGATAGTAGGTGACAAAAAAGTAGGCATTTACAATAATGTAAAAAGCGATGCATACACGCCTGTTAATAAAGCCGATGATTATACAACCTTTGGTGAATATGTAGATATGATTCGCAAAGGCCCGGCCGCATGGCGCATTTTTTTATTCAATATATTCAGCCATGCGCCGGAGCTTACCAAAGATTTTACATGGCCTGATGAATATATGAAAGGCTTTGTAAAGCGTGTGCCCATGTTGTTTACCGGTGGCCAGGGCTCTATTACACACATTCATTTTGATATTGATTTAAGCCATATTCTGCATACGCAGTTTGAAGGCAGAAAGAAGGTTTTATTATTTCCTTATAGCGAACAGTATAAATTATACCGCAAGCCTTTTGAAGTATTAAGTCTTGCCGATTTCAGCAATTATTATGATGCCGATAAAAGCAAACTGGATACGCAAAAATTTCCGGCGCTCAAAATTGCCAACGGACTGGAAGTTACACTTGAACACGGTGATACGCTATTCATGCCCGGTGGTTACTGGCACCATATGGAATATTTAGACAGTGGTTTTGCCATGAGCCTGCGTGCATTGAATAATTCTGTTGGTGGAAAACTGAAAGGTTTATGGAATATTGCCGGCATGCGCAATATTGATACGCTGATGAAAAAAACAATACCGCATAAATGGTATGACTGGAAAGAAAAGAAAATATTTGAAGCAGCCAACAGGGAGCTTGCTTTGAGCAAGGCTTAATTGGTTATAATCAAGAATAACTCCGGGATTATAAATATTCATATAAAATTATTGCAGCCACCGGTACACAGATGAAATCCTGCGTATCGTAGTTATATTGAAACGGGTAAATCAGCTGCGTTTCACTCTTTCTTCAGACGCTGCCCGAACAGCGTTTGCTGAATTGAATTTTTGCCGATAGCTTTATCATTGTCCACCATAAAGTTTTTTTAGTATTGCTGATCTTTAAAACAGTTATTTGTATGCAGCAGATAATAGAATGTGTTCCCAATTTTAGTGAAGGGCGTGATCTGAATATCATCAAACAAATTACAGATGAAATTGAAAGTGTTGAAGGTGTCCACTTATTAAATGTTGATCCGGGGAAAGCTACAAACAGAACCGTTGTAACATTTGTTGGCGAACCCAAGGCCGTTGTACAGGCTGCTTTTAAAGCCATTAAAAAAGCAGGTGAATTAATTGATATGAGCAAACATACAGGCGAACATCCGCGTATGGGCGCTACAGATGTTTGCCCTTTAATTCCCATAGCAAATATTACAATGGAAGAAACCGTTGAATATGCGCATGAACTGGCAAAGCTGGTTGGCGAAGATTTGCAGATACCTGTTTATTTATATGAACATGCGCAAAAAAATAAATTACGCCACAACCTGTCTATTATTCGTGCAGGTGAATATGAAGGTTTTTTCAAGAAAATAAAATTGCCTGGATGGAAACCGGATTTTGGCCCGGACGATTTTGATGCAAAACGCGGTGCCACGGTTATTGGCGCAAGGGATTTTTTAATTGCTTATAATGTAAATCTTAATACAACATCAACGCGCCGGGCCAATGCCATTGCCTTTGATGTACGTGAAGTAGGCCGCACAAAAACAGAAAACGGTAAACCTGTTTTAGATGAAAATGGAAAACCGGTAACTATACCCGGCAGTTTAAAAAATGTAAAAGCTATTGGCTGGTTTATTGAAGAATATGGTATTGCACAAATTTCTATGAACCTAACCAACATTGGCATAACGCCTTTACACATTGCCTTTGACGAAGTTTGCAAAAAAGCTGATGCCCGCGGCATTCGTGTTACAGGCAGTGAGCTTGTTGGCCTTGTTCCATTGAAATCTATGGTTGATGCGGGTAAATATTTTTTAGAAAAACAAAAACGTTCAACAGGGGTTGCTGAAAAAGAACTGGTACGCATTGCTGTTAAATCAATGGGATTGGATGAACTCGCGCTTTTTAAACCTGAAGAAAGAATTATTGAATATCTGCTGAAAGATGCAAAAGACAGTGCACTCATTAATACAACGCTTAGAGATTTTGCTGACGAAACCGCCAGCGAAAGCCCTGCGCCCGGAGGCGGCTCCATCTCTGCGTATGTTGGTGCTTTAGGCATTTCATTGGCTACGATGGTTGCCAATTTATCGTCGCATAAAAAGGGTTGGGATGAACGCTGGAAAGAATTTAGTATATGGGCTGATAAAGGCCAGCTATATAAAAATGAGCTGATGCAACTGGTTGATGCGGATACAAAAGCATTTAATCAAATAATGGCTGCAATGAGTTTATCCAAATCAACAGACGAAGAAAAACAAATGCGCAAACAAGCTATACAGGAAGCCACAAAATTTGCCATTGAAGTACCTTTTAAAGTAATGCAGCTGGCTTATGAAAGTATGTTTATAATAAAAGAAATGGCGGATACCGGCAACCCAAACTCTGTTTCAGATGCAGGCGTTGGCGTATTATGTGCCCGGAGCGCCGTAATAGGTGCGTTTATGAATGTGCGCATTAATGCTTCGGGTTATGATGATAAAACTTTTGTTGAAGATATTATTGCAAAAGGAAGGGATATTGAAAGCAACGCCATTGCTTTGGAAACAGAAATTTTAAAAGTGGTAAATGAGAAGATTGGGATATAATTCGATCCTTTAGACTTACATAATGAATGTATCTTTAATTAATATTAATACCTTTTCTTTTGCCTGCTTTTTTATTGTACAACTCACATTAATTGGTTGATAATAACTAACCGGTCGCAGCAGCGCATTTTTCGGCTCTTGTTGCAAGCATAAAGAAGCACAATAATTTAAAAATTTAAAGCAATGCTTCTTTTACTTTTTGCGGAAGTCCGGTTAATTTTTTATTGGTATAATCGTAACAAAGCATGCCTGTTTTTGCTTTGGCTGCTACCGTATATCCATTGCCATGAATTATCTCGAGTTTATAAAAAATATCAAAGCCCCTTGTATTAAAACCACCGGCAGCAACAGATATTTTTACTTCATCACCATAATTCAATTCGCTTTTAAATTCGATAGCCGCATCAAACATAATTAACGAGGTGCCTTCAAGTTTTAATTCCGAATAACCCAAGCTGTTTAAAAATTGCATTCTTGCTTCATGGATAAGGGAAAGAAAACTATCGTTGCCAACATGGCCACCGTAATTCAAATCGGTAATGCGTATTTTGATTTTGGTTGAAAATTTAAAATTATCAGGCAGATTTATTTTAATACGTTCCATGCGGTCAGTTTACAAGCCACAGGCAGAATCAATTTAAATGTTCAATATATCCGTGCATCCGCGGCAATCATTGTTGTTTTAAAAATTCAATTAATTTATCAGTGGCTTTTTTACGGTGGCTGAATAAATTCTTTTCTTCCAGCGTCATTTCGCCAAAAGTTTTATAGCTGCCTTCAGGAATAAAAACAGGATCGTATCCAAAACCGTTTGTGCCGCGGCGTTCATAAATAATCATTCCTTTTACAATGCCTTCAAACAAATATTCGCTGCCATTCCACATTAAAGAAATAATGGTTTTAAACTGTGCATTACGATTTTCTTTGTCATCAAGTTTAGAAAGCAGTTTATCAATATTCGCATCAAAATCCCTTTGATCGCCGGCATACCTTGCACTTTTAACGCCGGGCTCGCCATTCAATGCTTCCACTTCAAGGCCGGTGTCATCGCCAAAGCAATTATGTTTAGTGAGTTCATAAACGGTTTTCGATTTTTCAGATGCATTGGCTTCAATGGTATCGTGAGGCTCGGGAATGTCAATATCAATGCCCGCTTCACTTAATGTAATTATCTGGTATTGATTGCTAATAACGGCAAGTATTTCTTCAACTTTATGTTTGTTGTTGCTCGCAAAAATCAGGGTTTTACTATTCATCAGAGATTAAGCATTTTTTTAAGGCTGTTCCACAATTTTGTTTTCTCCGCTTTTGCCGCAGGTGTTGCTGCATTTAATTGAACCAGTGCAGGCGCTGTTAATATGGCGCAATTATCATATTGCTGCACCTGGTAGTCGGGCATGGAAAATGGCAATTCTATCTGCAGCGCAGTTATGCCAAAACTTACAATATACTGCGGCTGCAAATCTTTCTTCATCTGCCGGAATTGCACCGGATGGTTTTTAAAATTAATAAGCGCAACATGTGCAAGATTCATCTTACAGGCATTTAAAATGCCTGTAAGAAATTCCAGTTCCTTTTCGCTTAAATAAACATTTTGCTCGTCGTTTACCAGCACAATAAATTTCTTTTCATAATTGCCCAGGTACCATTTGCCGGGCCTGTGCACTTCTGCTTCTGCAGGTTCAGCTTTAGGTTCAACAGGATTGTCGTTTATGGCAACGGGTTGCTGTACGTCGTAAACAGTTTCCGTTTTAATTTTCTCGCCGGTATAAACCAGCGAATTATTAAATAATCCTGCTAAAACCTGTGGCGGTAATTGCTCTTTCATCAACTATAATTATTTGCTCTTAAATACTTCCCAAAAACAGCTATGACACAATAATCTATTGATAAGCGGCCTCATCTTCTGGGAGATTTTTATTTTCTTTGCATCAAATTTAAGGGTATGACAGAAGTGTTAGACATAAACATCACAAAAATAGAAAGGAGCAAGCTGAAAGATATAAGCCTCGAAAACATTCCTTTCGGAAAATATTTTACTGACCACATGTTGGAAGCTGATTATGAAAATGGTGAATGGAAAACGGTTGAAATTAAACCTTACCAGCCGCTAATATTAGATCCTTCGGTTTCTGCACTGCATTATGGCCAGTCTATTTTTGAAGGTATCAAGGCTTTTCGCCAGGAAAACGGCGAAGCTGTTATTTTTCGCCCTTATGAAAATTTAAAGCGCTTTAATCTTTCTGCGCTGCGTATGAGCATGCCCGAAATACCGGAAGAAATATTTATTGAAGGCATGCGCCAGTTAATTGAGATTGATAAAAGCTGGATACCAGCGCAGGCAGATCATTCTTTGTATATACGCCCGTTTATGTTTGCTACGGATTATATGCTAGGCGTAAAACCTTCTGAAACCTATAAATTTTTAATTATTCTTAGCCCGGTAGGTCCTTTTCACGCCGCGCCTATGAAGATTGCTGTAGAAGAAAAATATACAAGGGCCGCGCCCGGTGGCGTTGGTTTTTCCAAAAATGCCGGCAACTATGGCGGCAGCATGCTGCCCGCCACAAAGGCAAAAGAAATGGGTTATGACCAGGTTTTGTGGACCGATGCCTTTGAACACAAATGGCTGCAGGAAGTGGGTATGATGAATATTGGTTTTGTTATTAACAACACGTTTGTAACACCCATGCTGGAAGATACGATTTTGAAAGGTGTTACCCGCGACAGTATTGTTACCATTTTAAAAGATATGGGCGTTAAGGTAGAGGAAAGAAAGCTGAACATTGACGAAGTGGTGGAAGCTTATAAGAATGGAACACTTACAGAAATCTTTGGAATGGGCACCGCTGCGGTTATTTCAAACATAAAAAAATTGAAATACAAAGATTTTGTAATGAATTTTGATGTTAACAGCTTTACCATTTCTCCCAAAGTTAAACAGGCACTCGATGAAATCCGCCTTGGTAAAGCTCCTGATAAGCACGGATGGCTGTTTAAAGTGTAAAGGAAATGTTGGTTTTTATTTGTTTTTCGTAATAATTTAGGAAGAGGTACCAATTTATTTGGATTTAAATGCTGTTGCAATTACCTTTGCCGTCCCAAAAAATTAAGGTTAATAATGCCT